>JAZLEO010000025.1:0-214817 GCA_045615285.1 Bacteroidales bacterium | reverse complement strand
ATACGCTGTATCGGCAATGCGCCGAAACCATTTTTGTTAACAACAAAACCTGTCTTACCTAATGTAACCTTTTTCATAATGCTTAATGCATAATTAGAATATCAATGAGAATAATACATATAGCCAGTGTGCTGCGACGCCAGCGACGAGACCGCCGACAGTGTGGGCTAAGATAGCTTTTGATGTGAGGCTACGGAATCCGAGCGAGTCGAGCATAGCTGTGTGTGTGCTGAGATAACCGCTCCAGCACATACCCATTGCTGTGAAAACAGCGATAGCATTACCGTTGATGATGCCTTCTTGAATGAAGCGAGGAATGAGACCAAGAGCTGCACCTACAGCACCGAGGGCTGTGATTGGGAATGCAACTAATTGTGGACTTTCAAAGCCGAACAACCAATTGAATATGAAGTCAATCTTCTCTGCAAGATATGGCAACAACGCTATACCTTCGTATGCACCACCTGAGTAACCACCTTCAGGAGCACCGAATGTAAGCATCATAACCACTGTTGAAATGATGAGAACGCCTGGAATGATAGCGAGACCGATGTCAACGCCTGACTTACCACCATCAAGAATAGCATTCAAGAAACGTAAGAACGCACTGCCTTCTGACTTAAATGAAATCTGTTGTTCATCACCTGCTTCAGAACTTATTTCAGCATCAAGTTCTGGATTTGATTTCAAAATAAAACGTTGCATCAAACGTGTTGAAACGATACTTCCGATAACAGCACCAAGCAAACCAACCAATGCTGCTGGCAAATAACCTTTACCCATCATAAACATAATTACGACGAGACCCATGCCAAAAGCAGTACCGAAGTTAGTTAATGAAATCAGCTGATATTTTTTGAAATAACGTGCGAAATGAGCGTCTTTAGAAAGACTGATGATAGCTGGATTGTCTGACAAGAATGTCATCACGCCGCCGAGAGCAGCAACGCCAGGAAGATTATACAAAGGTTTCATAAGAGGACGAAGCACGACTTCAATCAAACGTACTACGCCAAATTCAACTAACAAATTACCCAATGCACCTGACACTACAGTGATAGCCATGATGTAGAATACAGTTTCTAACAACAAGCTGTAAGCAGTCTGCATGATGGTGTTCATCATGTTGGGCAATCCCATTTTACTTCCTAAAAAGCCGAAGAAACCGAAGAAAATCAACAAGAAGACAACTGCTTCAATACGGCGTTTTGTTAAAAATTTCATACCTTTCATTTTTTTAATATTTTATTGTTTTTATTTTGCGAAGTTAATTCTCCAAGTGACACCGACTTGTGCCTGGTATGACAATTCTGGCGCTGATTCAGGATTATCCTTGTCGTCCCAAGCATTCGCCATTGAATTGAATGCGAACAATCCGTGAAGACGAACATTCTTGTTACCTTTATAAGGATATGCCTCGAAACCTAAACCTGCAAATCCATATTCAACGCCTGGCTGTACCGCCATATCGTAAGGAATATACTGAGGAAAACCTTTTTCATCATAAACTATGTAGTCATGTTTGTTTCTGTCGTAACCGCCTTTTACCATAGCAGTAAATTTGTCTGTGAAAGCGTATTTCACTTCACCGATAATTGTGAAGTCACCCAAGAAGAAATCTTTTTGGTTGAAGAAACCTCTGTTCATGAAGTCAACATAGAAATCGAGTTTACCGAAGTCGAACATATTACCCAAGGCGATATAGTTGATGAATTCGCCTTTGTTTTGTTCCATCATATTGATAGAATAAGATGTGCTGAAAGCGCCCATTCTACCGTACCATATCAAGTTATAAGTATATCTGCCAGGAAGTCTGACGAAACCGTTATCTTCTCTGTTAAATGTAGAGTTTGTAATTTGGAAGATAATGTCGTGGTTTCCATCTGTTGTATGAAATTCCACTTGACTTCCGATGTCGTAGCAGCTGAATTCATTCCAGAATTTAGATGCGAAATAAACATCGATTGGAGGAAGGTCATATTCCCAGCCGCCTACAGCGAGAGGCATTCTACCTGCGGTAAAAGACCAGTTTTTATTAGCGTGATAAGAAAGGATCATAAAATCTGTTTTTGAACCGCCTTTGGTCATATCAATTCTTTGACGTATGCGATAAGAGAAATCCTGAAGGAAAGAACCTTTCATCTCGAAGTTGAAGAACTTGCCGTCAAGTCCCGACTTGTCTTTATCAAAATAATCGTAGTCAACACGGCCTTCAACAGACAATTTGTCGATAGTGTAATTTTTCTCTTGCGCCATGGCGACATTAGAGAACATTATTGCCATAACAGCAATGACAAAAACTCTTAATACTTTTTTCATATACTTTTTAAATTACTATTCATTCATTTTAGCTTCACTGCGTAAAATGTGACGCATCTCTGTCACTATTTCCGACGATTCTTGTATTATATTAAGGTATAATAAAGCGAGGTCGATGTTTTCTTTGTCGTGTTGGATTCTTCTCATCTGTTCGTGGCTCATTCCAACGACTTCATCTTCTCTCACCTTGATGCGTTCCATCACGGCATCGACATCTTTATATTCTGACGAATAAATCGTGATGTCGGCAGCGTCGATAGACCATACGACTTTTTCCTTGAGGTTTTCGACTTCAGGAAGATATTTCTTATCCAGCGGAGTGAAACTGTTATCGACATATTCCTTACACGGGTCGCAGATTCTTCTCAACGAATACAGAATCTGTTCGATGCAGTTGTATGAAAGATGGAACCAAGTGTTTTTATTTATCATCTTATCGTCGAGGCGACGCATGATCATAATCTCTTTTCTCTTGAGTTGTTTCATCTTATCTTTCGCCATTCTGCAATCGTTAGACACTTTTCTCAAAGTCTTGATATCTTCCTTCACGAAAGCATCAACGATATTTGCATAAATATCTCTTGAAATATTGAGCATCTTGTTCATGCTTTCTCTGTTATGTTGAACGAAAGATTCGTAGATAGCTTCTTGTTCTGTTGCATTCAATGCCTTTTCAAACAACTCATCATTATCTTCTGTCTTATTTGCTCTAGCTCTATTTTTGATGATGATATAGACTGCGAGAGCAATCATAGCGAGCATTGCGATTACACCGCCGAAGTAGAACAGCAATGCGATGAGGAAGCAAATCAAGAATGCGACTATCGCTGTGATGAACCAGCCGCCGATGACTGAGAACATACCTGTCACGCGGTAGACAGCGCTTTCTCTCGACCATGCACGGTCAGACAAAGAAGCGCCCATCGTCACCATAAATGTCACGTAAGTCGTTGACAAAGGAAGTTTCAATGAAGTTCCGAGAGCGATAAGCATTGAAGCGAGGACTATACTTACAGAACCTCTGATAAGGTCGAAAGAAGCGTTTTCTTCAAGTATCATCTCTCTGTTATCGAAACGTTTTTCGATCCAGACTTTAACTTTTGCAGGCAAAATGCTGTCAACGGCATTGACCATATTATTTGTGAATCTCACCAAAGCACGTGCTATCGCTGAAGAACCGAATGACTCGTTACCGCCGTTTTGCTTTGACAAATCCAATGATGTCTGAAGAACGATTTTTGCTTTTTTAGATGTCAGCAATGTAACCACCATAACGAGACCCGCCAAGATGATATAAATTGTATTTGCTGCCGACATTGTATTGAGGGAATCCATGCTGAGAGCATCCATTGCCACACCGCTATGTCTTACGTCGATGTAAGTGTCGAGACCAGCGAGAGGCACGCCGATGAAGTTAACGAGGTCGTTGCCGGCAAATGCCATCGCAAGGGCGAATGTTCCAATAAGAACGACGAGTTTCAATACGTTGACTTTACAGAAGAACAAAATCTGCATCAATACTGTGAAGAACACAAAACTTGCTCCGAGAAGCATCAAAGTGTGAGCATCAATCCAGTCCTTAATTTCTGCTGTCATGAAAGCAGCGCCTTTCATACCTTTGATTAACATGAAGTATATCAACGCCGTCGTTGCTATTCCACTGAAGATACCTATCTTCCATTTGAGGTTCTTTTCAAAATTGAAAGAGAAGATAAGACGTGTGATGTACTGAACTATTATACCGAAGATGAATGCGATAGCCACTGAAAGGAAGATACCGACTATCATTGTCAAGGCTTTGTCTGTGTTGATGAGTTCTGAAAGTCCAACGCCATCGAGGACGCCGCTGCGCATCTTTATCATAGCAATCGCTACTGTCGCGCCGAGCAATTCAAAAACAAGTGAAACTGATGTGGATGTTGGAAGACCTAATGAATTGAAAACATCGAGTAAAATGAGATTGGCGATCATAACCGCCAGATAGATGTAAATGATTTCGTTGGCAAAGAAATATTGAGGTGAGAAAACTCCGTTTCTGGCGATTTCCATCATGCCATTACTCATAAGCGAGCCAAAGATGATACCCAACGAAGCTATGATCGTCACCGCTCTGTAAGTCGCAGATTTGGTTCCTACGGCAGCCGACATGAAGTTAGTAGCGTCATTACTGACACCAGCGACGATACCCAAAATAGCTAAAACGAAAATAAAAATAATAACAATTGGTAGAAATGTTTCCATGCATTTATTGTTTAAGTTGCAGGCACAAAGATAAAAAAACTTGCAAAAAAAAAATCAAATATCTATTAGATTGACAGCATTTTTTTTCTAAAAAAAATTTTTTATTCTATCACAAAATAATTAACTTCATAGCCGTATGACACAAGGCCGTTTTTTCATCAGATAATCTCGGAAATATCTCTCAGAACTTTCAACGATTCGCCTACATCAGTGACAGCATCGACATACAGTATATTCTTGCCATTCAGTTCCTTAACTTTACAGCGTCGCTGATGCGAGGCTGCATATCTTATGATTTTCATAAAGATGTCGGTCTGATAATATTCCGATTCCTGATTTGAGACGAGATAAGCTGTCATTATCTTATGCTTCAACGTTATTTTCTCGAAGCCAAGATCTCTTGCCAGCCAACGCAGTCTCATCGTATTAAGCAGATCCTCTGTCTGATGCGGAATCTGTCCGAAACGGTCAGTCAAGTTATTGGTAAATCTCACAAGACCTTCTTCATTTTGTATATGGTCGAGTTCGGTATAAAGGCTGATGCGTTCCGCCGAAGAATCGACATATTCGTCAGGTATCAATATCTCCAGATCTGATTCAAAGACACATTCGCTCACGAATTTCTTATCTTTCAGTTCGCCTTCAAAAATATCTTTAAATTCAGTTTCCTTCAATTCCATAATCGCCTCGTCAAGAATTTTATGATAAGTCTCGAATCCGATGTCGTTGATGAATCCGCTCTGTTCCGCACCCAACAGATTACCTGCTCCACGTATATCGAGGTCACGCAGTGCGATATTGAATCCGCTGCCCAGATCCGAGAAATCCTCAAGTGCTCGGAGGCGTTTTCCAGCCTCATCGGACAAAGTGGCGAGAGGCGGCGAAAGCAAATAGCAGAACGCCTTTTTATTGGAGCGCCCCACCCTACCTCGCAACTGATGCAAATCACTCAAGCCAAAATTCTGCGCCTCGTTGATAATGATAGTGTTAGCGTTCGGAATATCCAAACCTGCCTCTATAATCGTCGTTGACAGAAGCACGTCGTATTTCTCGTCGATGAAATCAAGCATAATCTGTTCCAATTTACCACCTTCCATCTGTCCGTGCGCCACTCCCACTCTAACACCAGGCACGTAACTCGTAATCATATCGCACACATCCTGAATATTTTGCACTCTGTTATGAACGAAAAAAACTTGTCCGTCGCGAGCCAACTCATATTGAATCGCATCCCTGATAATCTCTGGATTGAAAGTATGCAGTTCTGTCTCTACAGGCTGTCTGTTCGGAGGCGGCGTCTTGATGATACTCATGTCACGAGCTCCCATCATAGAGAATTGCAGCGTCCTCGGTATAGGTGTAGCCGTCAATGTCAAAGTATCGACATTGGTCTGAAGCTGTTTCAGTTTTTCCTTGGCAGAGACCCCGAACTTCTGTTCCTCATCTATGATAAGAAGTCCTAAATCCTTAAAAACCACATTTTTACCTATGATACTATGCGTACCTATTAATATATCCACACGACCGTTTTTCAGATCTTCAATGGTTTTCTTCTGTTCTTTAGCTGTTTTAAAACGATTTATATAATCGATATTGACAGGAAATCCCTTCAGTCTTTTGCAGAATGTCTGATAATGCTGAAGCGCCAGCACTGTCGTAGGCACGAGCACCGCCACCTGTTTTGAATCGCACACGGCTTTGAACGCAGCGCGTATCGCTATTTCCGTCTTTCCGAAACCGACATCGCCGCAAATCAGGCGATCCATCGGCGTTTCCGCTTCCATATCGCGTTTCACATCCACCGTCGCCTTGAGCTGATCGGCGGTGTCTTCATACATGAACGAAGCTTCAAGTTCGGTCTGAAGATAAGTGTCGGGCATATATTGGAAACCCTTGCTATTCTTACGTTCAGCATATAATTTTATAAGTTCACGGGCGATGTCTTTGACACGGCTCTTGGTCTTTTCCTTCAGCTTGCTCCAAGAACTAGAACCCAATTTGCTCAATGTCGGCTGCGAACCGTCTTTGCTGGAATATTTGGAAATACGATGCAAAGAATGAATGCTGACGTACAACAAGTCGCCGTTCTGATAAATCAGGCGCATGGCCTCCTGCTGTTTGCCGTTGTTGTCTATTATCTCAAGTCCGTCGAAACGGCCTATACCATAATTAATATGTGTGACGAAATCTCCAGGTTTCAGATCGTAAAGTTCTTTTATGGTTAGCGCCTGACTCGACGCGAAGCCTTCACGCAGCCTGAATCTGTGGTAGCGCTCAAAAATCTGATGATCGGTATAACAACAAATCTTCAAATCCTTATCTATGAAACCAGCTTGTATAGAATGATTTACAGGAATAAAATTACTGTTGTCTTCGTCAAGATGCTGAATGTCGTTCAGGATGCTCTGGATTCTCTCAAGTTGTTTCTTGCTTTCAGAAAAACAGAAAATCTTAAAGCTGTCAGATTTCAAATCCTTGATATCCTTTAGCAGCAAGTCGAAGTTTTTACTGAAAGAAGGCTGCGGCGACGTGTTAAAAGCGATGCCGACATTTTCATTTTTATCTACGAAATTACCGAAAACGACAGTCTTGAAATTCTCGAGCTGTCTCACAATCTCGTCACCTTTTGTAAAAATAGCGGCCGGTTCTTCCAATATATCGTCTTTTTCCTTGAAAATACTGACGGCTTTGTCGTATTCCACATCAATTTTCTCCGCAAGCGAATTCACGTCTTCAATCCAAATCGTAGATTTATTTTTGAGGAACTGAAGAATCGATTCTCTTTCAAATTCGACTTTATGGTCCTGAAGATTCGGAATCAACATGATGTCTTTCAGCCTTTCTATCGAAAGTTGGTCGATCGGATTGAAACTTCTTATCGAATCTATTTCGTCGCCGAAGAACTCGATGCGGTAAGGATAATCGTTGGAGAAAGAAAAAACGTCAACAATGCCGCCACGTATAGTAAACTGTCCAGGTTCTACGACGAAATCGACATGTTCAAAATTAAGGTTGACGATATTGTCGGCTAGTTCGTCAATGGAAATGCTGTCGCCGACCGACAATCTGAAAGTGTTTTTCGCCATCACCTTGCGAGTGATGACTTTTTCGCTAAGAGCTTCCGGATACGTCACTATTACTGTTTTCCTCTCACTCGACGACACACGTTGCAGGACTTCCGTCCGCGACAAGATATAAGTGCTGTCGGCTTTCTCAGGTTCGTACGGCCTTTTATATGAAGTCGGGTAAAAAAGAATTCGTTTTTTACTATAATCAGCATCCTTTTCCCCGAAAATATTTTCAAGATCGTTGTAAAAATACGCTGCTTGTTCCTTGTCGCCGCATATAATCACGCTATGTCCGCCTATAATATCGCATGCAGAAGCCACGACGAACGGCTTAGCCGAGCCGATAAGCCCCATGCACGAGACATGTCCTTTCAGGTCAATCAAATCTGTTAACTCTCTGACTTTTCGGCTATTACAATATAACTGCTTGATTTGTTCTTTCACGACTTAAAATTAAGTCTGCGAAGTTACAGATTTTTTTAAATTATTTATTGTTAATTTCACTTTTAAGAAATAGATTAATTATCTTTGCATAAAATTGGATTTATGAGAAAACTAGTTATCTTCGATTTAGACGGCACGTTACTTTACACTTTAGACGACTTGATGAACAGTGTAAACTTCACTTTGGATTTATTTGGTTATGAGACAAAAAGCCTGAATGAAATATCCGCATTCGTTGGAAATGGCGTTCAGCATCTGTTGAAAAAAGTTCTTCCCGACAACATTTCCGACAAAGAGTTTGAATTATGTTACGCTTGTTTCAAGGATCATTATTCAAAACATTGTTGCGAGAAGACGCGTCCCTACAAAGGAATCATGGAAGTATTGAAAACCTTGAAAGAGAGAGACATAAGAGTCGGCATCGTATCTAACAAATATCAAGATGCGGCTGAAGATGTCTGCGAACATTATTTTAAGGGATTGTATGACATGGTTGTCGGAGAGAGCGAATATTGCAAAAGAAAGCCATCACCTGAAGGCATCAACATGATACGCGACAGATATGGAATCATCGAAGACGAGACTATATTCTTCGGTGACTCTGAAGTTGATATTATGACTGGTGACAATGCCGGAGTTTATTGTGTTTCAGTACTTTGGGGTTATCGTAGCAGAAAATTCCTGACACAACACGGAGCTCATTTATTCATGGAGAACCCTCTTGACATTCTGAACATTCTCGACTAGACATAAGCCATTGGATTTCAAGAGAGTCTTGTTTCCAGATATTTGGTTATTTTGTTTGTAGCGCCAATACTGAGCTGAATGTAATCCTGACAGATTCCGGATGCTTTTTTGTAGAATTCGCTATCGTTCATCAATTGTCCAAAAATATCATCGAATTCCTGCTGGTTGTTAACGGAAAACATTCCGCCCTTCTCGACCAGATCGACAGCTTCGACAAATTTATGATATTTCGGGCCTATCACAACTGGGCAGCCGAACACAAGAGCTTCTTGCGTATTATGGATGCTGCTCATAAAACCGCCGCCAACATACGCGAATCGAGCGTATTTGTAAATTTTCTTTAAGATACCTATCGTGTTTATGACGAGGACTTTTTTATCAGATAAAGGCTGTTGCTGCTTTAATTCTGTATAAAGATGATAATCATCAAGTTGTGATGTTATCTGATTTATATGAGAATCCGATATATCGTGAGGAGCAATGATAAGGCAGTAATCGTCAGGCATTTTTTTAGAAAAAGGGATTATAAATCTCTCATCTGATTGCCATGAACTTCCTGCTATTATACAATTTCTGCCATTGACAAACATCTCGATTTCAGGGAAAGACTCCGATTGTTTAGCTATTTCAAAGACTCTGTCGAAACGCGTGTCGCCTGTCACTGTAGTATTTTCTATTCCTATCGTTTTCAGCAATTTAGCTGTGTCATCATTTTGTACGAAGAAATGGCTGACGTTTCTCAGCTGGCGTCTGAACCAAGCAGCGTAGAACTTGAAGAAATAATGATCCTCGTGAAGCAAAGCCGACACATAATATAAAGGTATATCATTTTTTTTCAAGACTTTCATATAGTTAAACCAGAAGTCATATTTAACGAAGAAAGCCGCTTTTATGTTAAAATTTTTTATAAGTTTTTTTGCGTTATGCGTTGTATCGGAAGGCATATACGCCACTTTATCAGCGAGTTGAAAATTCTTTCTAGGTTCATAGCCTGAAGGTGAGAAAAAGGTGAGCAGCAGTTTATAATGCGGGAATTTATTTTTCACGCTTTCGATCACGGGCAGACCCTGTTCAAATTCTCCCAAAGACGACACATGGAACCAGATCCACTGGTCGTTTTCGTTAACAGATTTTAAGTTATCCCATTGATTTTTCCGACCTTTCCACCAAAGGCGGGCTTTTTTGTTTCCGAACATAGAAGCCAGTGCGATTGCACCGCTATAGCATCTTATCGCAAGAGAATATAAGATATTCATAATCAATAGTAATAATAGTCAGCAGGCATTCTTTTATACGTTGGGATATAGACTGCGAAACGGATTCCGTAATATCTATCCAAATAAGTTTTAAGTTCCGGGCCCATCAGATTGAAGTCCCACTGACGCATAGGTTTCGAGTGAGCTTGTGTAAATTCGAGAGAAACCGAGAAGTTTAACACTCTGGTGTTGCTCATGTACATATATCCGATTTCGCCTGAATACGCCAATCCGCCGCGCATTCTGTCGTAGCCGTAGCGATAGTCATCGGCCAGATTTGGCGGTGTTGACGCAAAAGAAGAGAACTCTATTCTGATTCTGTTCTGCAAATATCCCAATCCGGCGTTGACGAAGAAGCCGCAATTAGGATTCGGAGCGCAGACATTGAACACCTTACCCACCTTAGCCTCAAGGTGATAGCCGCGTTCAAACATAGCATAGCTGCCCACGATTCCGTCGCCTGTAATCAATTCGCCGTTTTTATCCAGAATGATACCCAGAATATCTTCGCGTGAAGCTCTTATCTTCTCACCGAAAATGAAATCAGCATTCGCCGACCAAATCCAATTCTTGTCAGTCTTATAAGTGACGCTCGCTCCTATCGTAGAGTTGTTCGAGTAAAGAATCTTAGTGTCAGCGCCAGGGAACTGGTATGAATATGTTGCGCTAAACATAGTAGTAGAAATACATTCTTTCCTTATATCTTTCTGAGCATCAACAATAAAAGGCAAAACCAACAATAACGCTAAAATAAATGATTTTAATTTCATCCTTCTCATAATTTACATTTGCAAATATAATAAACGTTTCTTTGCATTCGTTATTTTGGAACAAAATATTAATGTTAATTAATGTTAAAAACATCCCATTGATAAAAATAATTTTTACCTTTGCAGAAAAATATATCCGCTTATGAAATTGATAGCATCAAACTTATTAAGAATTAGCGCATTAGTACTTGTAATGTCAGTCATGTTTTCCTGTAAAATCCACAGAAAACCAGACAATTATTTTGAAATAGGAAATGATCTCTATGAAATAAAATCAGGTTGCATTATAAACAACGGAGAGACTGAAGGCGGCTTCGACATCGACTTGCGACTTTATGACGAAAACAACAAAAATTTCCTCAATTTCGGATTAGTTTCAAAACAAGCCGAAAGCATAACCAGCACGACTTACAGCATCAAAGAAGGTTCCGCCTGGATTTTGGGATACAGCAACGGCAACTATAAAGAAAGAGGTCAAATAGTCTCAGGAAGTATCGTAATTAACCGAGGAAGATCAGGTTACACCATCGACATAAAATGCACTGATCAATACAGCACATCAGTAAAAGGTTATTTTGAAGGTCAGTTGGCGAAACTCGACGAAAACAATCTGGTACACAAACTCCCGGACTACGTTCTGCCAGAAGAAATTTACGACAATGTAACTCAATATTTACCAATACATTTCGGCGTAAATCCTCCAGATATGAAAGGCGAATATGTATCATCTCCTCACGTACTCATCTATGAATCTAACGGAGAGAAACCTGATTCATTACAATTATACTCAGACCGTTACATGGGATTTCTCTATGTAAACAACCAAATGAATTTCTACGGAAAACAATACGACTCCTTAGAAAATGCATACATCGAAGAAGTTCAATACGGATTGAAAATAACCGGCGACAACGATTATTTCACTTGTTATTATGTCGTTGACGGTTATCCTGGCGGCTACTACGCACAGCAGTCGTTTATTTTCAGCGGCAAAAAAACAGACAAAGGCCTCGAGGATTTCCATACAGGAGTCGTTCTGTTGGAGACCAGCGGACATCCAGGACTGCCTCCTAAACACACATTCAGGGTTCTGAAAGACTACGACGGATTAGCCCAAACAGACAATTGGTTATCAGGCAAAAACGCAGCACCTGCAAAAAATATCAAAAAAGAAGATTCGTTCGATATTTGGATGAAATAAAACGATTTCGATATATGCCGGAAGAAAATATCATTTCAGAATTCATTTTACCAAACGGTATTAAAATACTTCACAAACATAGGCCGGGAGTCGTCGCACATCTGTCGCTGATGATCAACACCGGCATGAGAGATGAGCTAGCCAATGAGAACGGGTTAGCTCATTTCGTCGAGCACATGTTGTTCAAAAGCACAAAAAAACGCAAGGCTTATCATATTCTGAGCTGCCTCGAAAATGTCGGCGGCGAATTGAACGCATATACCACGAAAGAAGAGACCTGCATCCACGCCTCTTTCCTGAGAGAATATTACGATAAAGCCATCGAACTGATTTCCGACATCGCTTTCAACAGCACATATCCAGCCAACGAATTGGAAAAAGAAAAAGAAGTCATTCTCGATGAAATAAACTCTTACCGCGACAGTCCAGCAGAAGAAATATACGACGAATTCGAAAATAATCTGTACCGAGGCCACGAAATGGGACGTAACATATTAGGTACGACAGAACTCGTCAACGGATTCTCTCGCAACGACTTATGCAATTTCATCAAAAACAACTACTCTACCGACAAAATGGTAATCGCCACAATAGGCGACATTCCTTTCAACAAATTCAGAAATAAAGTAGCGTCGCATTTCGGCGATTATAAAGCCACCTCGACGACATATCACAGAACGCCATTCAGCAAGTTGCCCGTCTTCACGAAAATTGAAGAAAGAAGCAACCATTTGTCGCACTGCATCATCGGAGGAATTTCATATAATATCGACGACGCTAAAAAAATGCAGATGGTATTGTTAAACAACATATTAGGCGGCCCTGGCATGAATTCCAGATTAAACCTCAACATCAGGGAAAAATACGGATTCGCCTATACCATAGAATCCCAATACAACGCATATTCCGACACCGGCAACTTTTCGATATATCTAGGTGTTGATCCGAGTTCTTTGGAAAAGACCATCGACTTGGTTCACAAAGAATTAAACAAATTGAAAAACAACAGGCTCGGCACCATTCAGCTATCGAACGCCAAGAATCAATTAGTCGGGCAACTGGCTTTGAGCAGCGAATCAGGATTGGGAGAGCTGCTTGCCATGACAAGAGCTGCTTTCTCGCACGAAGGCATCGAACCGCTCTCAGAAACAGTAAGAAAAATCAGAGAATTAAAATCTGAAGACATCTTGGATGTAGCAAACGAAATATTCGATACAAATAACATAAACATGCTGATTTATAAAGGTTTATAAAAACATCTGATTTTTTTTCCCTTTAACACTTGTTTTTTTATTTTTTTTACTATAAATTTGAAGTCTTTTCTAAAACCGTTGTAACATGCTAGTACAGAAAGACTCCAAAAAATTGCCTATTATAGGAATCACCCAAGGTGACATTAATGGCATCGGTTACGAAATCATCTTAAAGACTCTTTGCGACAGCAGAATTTTCGATTCTTTTATCCCCGTTATCTACGGACAGTCGAAGGTTTTCTCCTATTACAAAAAGAATTTTAACATGGAAGATCTTTCGTATTCTCTAATCAGGGACGTGCATCAAGCCCAAGCCGGAAGAATAAATTTCATAAACCACACCGATGAAGAATTGAAAATCGAGCCAGGAATCTCGACAGCCATCGCAGGAAAAGCTTCTTTCGACGCACTCAAACTCGCCGTAGAAGACCTCTACAAAGGAAACATCGACGCTTTGGTAACGGCACCTGTCAACAAAAAAAGCATTCAGTCTGAACAATTTAGCTTCTCAAGTCAGAAAAGATACATACAATCTTTCTGCAAAGAATGCACGCCACTCATGTTAATGGTATGGAACAATCTCAAAATCGGAAGTGTAACCAACCACATACCGCTGAGAGAAGTATCAAATACAATAACCAAAGAACTTATAATAAATAAGTTAGATGTCTTTCACAAGACTTTACAACAAGATTTTAACATTTCTCATCCTCGTATCGCCGTCATGGGATTGAATCCGCATACCAGCGACGGAGGGCTTTACGGCAAGGAAGAATTGGAAATCATCATTCCAGCTGTAAAGGAAGCTCAAGATAGCGGAAAACTTGTTTTCGGACCATTCTCGGCTGACGGCTTTTTCGGTTCCGCCGCCTGGTTAAAATATGACGGCATCTTGTGCATGTTCCACGATCAAGCCATGATTCCATTCAAGACTCTCGCTGTTGATGGCGGCGTCAACTTCACAGCAGGACTGCCTGTTATCAGAACAGCTCCAGACCACGGAACCGGCTACGACATAGCCAACAAAAACATAGCCGACCCAGATTCTTTCAGACATGCGATATATCTGGCTATCGATATTCTAAAAAACAGAACATCAGACAATTAAAACACATAAAAATAGAAAGTATTAAAATATTTTTATTATGAAGAAATTTCTTTTAATTGTTTTCTTGCTTTGCGCAACTTTTCTCGCAAACGCACAAACCCAATATACGGTAAGCACCAAGTCGATATTAAATGTACGCTGCGAAGCATCAACCGACGGCTACGTCATAGGAAGCCTCCAAAACGGAGCTACAATAGAAGTCTATGAAATAAACAATAACTGGGCGAGAATCAATTACAGAGGACGTACGGCTTACGTCTCCGCACAATATCTCAAGCAAAAACAAGCTGAACCAACAAAAAAAACCACAATCACAACACCTAAAACAAATCATAACAACTTCTCTCTGAGAGACTTCTCTTTTAACACTTTCGACATAGATCTTTATGCTACATGGAACGTAAGATGGATGGTTTTCGTCATTTTGGCACTGTCGTGCGTATTATGGTTCCTCAGGGATTACGGCGACGATATTTTTTTCAGAGCAATTCATGTTATAAAAGGACTGTTGTTTTTGACGTTATCAATCTTTGAAATAGTATATTTCGTCCTGATGGGCTCCGAAGCCCTGTGGTTCTGCCAGCCAGACAGCGTGGGATGGATTTGGACAATCATAGATTTTTTCATCTTCGGATTCGTAGCTTGCAATCAAGCAGAATATCTATCCACAATACTTTCTAATTCTGAAGGATGCGGTTCCATTTCCATATACTGGGGCATTTTTTCTTGGATCGGCTTCGTTATAGCCACAATTATCTGCGCCTTAAAATCATGGGACTCATACTTTCAAATCGCTTTTGCCGTGTTCGTCATTTGCCAACTGATACAGGTTTTCATTATTTTCATAGGTGTTACAGCACGTGAAGGAATAGCAAGATCTATCTGGTGTTCTATAATCTATCTGATTGGTTCTTTAGCCTCCGTTCTGACACTGGTATATTTCACATCATTGTTTATCATCGTCATAATAGCTTTGGTGGCATTAGCGATATTTAGTGTAAGTACAAGAACCCCCAATACAAAAACAATATATATGGGAAAAAACAGTTGGGAAGGCGTAGATGAATACGGCAACCGATATATAAAAGACAATTATGGTCATTGGCACAAAGTTTAACGCCTTTTCAAACAGAATAAAATCGTATGAAAGTTGAAAAACTTTCCGGTTTCAGCACTCATCTTCAGCCAATTTCGCTATCTTTGCGACATGATTTACACAGTTGGAAAAATAGCGTCAATAATAGAAGGCAAAATCGTTGGTAACGACAATAATTCGTTAGTTATCAACGATTTATTATTTGACAGCAGACTTATTATATCTGCGGAACATTCTTTATTCTTCTCATTAAAATCAAACCGCAACTGCGGCAACAAATACATCAACGATCTATATAAAAAAGGTGTAAGAGCTTTTGTCGTGGAAGAAATTCCAGAAACAATTGAGAATCATACCGATGCTATTTTCATAGTAGTAAACGACACTTTGCAGGCGCTACAAAAACTGGCAGCGTCTCACCGAGACAAATTCGACATTCCAGTAATCGGAATAACCGGAAGCAACGGAAAAACCATCATCAAAGAATGGCTTTATCAGATTTTCAGTCCCGAAACGTCGGTGGTAAGAAGCCCCAAAAGCTACAATTCCCAAATAGGAGTCCCTTTATCGGTATGGCAATTGAATGATTCGCACCAACTTGCGATATTCGAAGCCGGAATATCACGTCCCGACGAAATGAATAACCTGAAAAAAATCATCAGGCCAACTATCGGAATATTCTCCAATATCGGAGAAGCTCATGGAAAAAACTTCTGCGACATCAACAATAAAATCGAAGAAAAGCTAAAGCTTTTTAACAATGTCGATACATTAATATATTGTCTCGACCATAAAGAGATAAAAAAAGCCGTCAACAAACTCAACGTCAGCACTTTCACTTGGAGCAGGCAAGACAAAAACGCCGACTTATACATTTATTCCGTCGAGAAAAACAAAGAAACGACAGAAATAAAAGCGCAGATACAATCTCAGAATCTAGAAATCAACATCCCTTTCACCGACGACGCTTCTATAGAAAACGCAATACATTGCTGGCTTACCGCATTGAAATTCAATATATCCAACGATATTATTGAAAAGAAAATGAAATATCTGAGTCCTATAGCAATGCGCATGGAACTAAAATCCGGAATCAATAATTGCGTAATCATCAACGACAGCTATAACTCTGATTTCAACTCACTTAACATTGCGCTAGACTTCATGAATCAGCAATATCAGAACAAAGAACGCATCGTAATTCTTTCTGACATTTTGCAAAGCGAGTTAAAAGAAGACGCTTTATACGAAAAAATAGCGCAACTAATTAAGAATAAAGGCGTTAATCAAATTATCGGTATCGGGGAAGCAATATCAAGACAAAAAGATAAATTCGATATAGAAAGTGTTTTCTATCGTAGCACTGAAGATTTTTTAACAAAACATCCAATCGACATTTTCCATAACCAGCTGATTCTGCTGAAAGGAGCCCGTGATTTCGGTTTTGAGAAAATAAGTAAGGTTCTACAAGAAAAAGCCCATGACACCATTCTCGAAATAAATCTTAACAATTTGGTCAAAAACATGAACTATTATCGTTCAAAGTTAAACAACGACACCAAGTTGATGGTCATGGTAAAAGCCTTTGCTTATGGCAGCGGCAACTTTGAAGTCTCCAACGTCCTCGAATTTCATCACACTGATTATCTTACAGTTGCATACGCCGATGAAGGAATTGAATTAAGACGTAAAGGAATAAATCTTCCTATTGTCGTGATGACGCCGGAGCTAAACACATTCGACAGCATCATCAAAAACAATTTAGAACCAGACATTTACAGTTTCAGATGTCTTTCGCTTTTGGAAGATGCGATAGAAAATCTCGACTCGCAGATCACCTCACCTATCGGAATCCATATCAAGCTTGACACCGGAATGCACCGTCTCGGATTCTTGGCTGAAGACATCGACGAGCTTCTGGACAGATTAAAATCCAACGATAAGATTGTAGTCAAAAGCGTTTTCTCACATCTAGCAGGAAGCGACAGCCCAGAGTTTAACGACTTCACAATGAAGCAGATAAATAATTTTGAAGAGATGAGTTCTAAGATTATAGGAGCTTTTCCTTACAAAATAATTCGACACATTCTGAATAGCGCCGGAATCAGCCGTTTCACTGATTATCAATATGATATGGTAAGATTAGGCATCGGAATCTACGGTATTGCACCTTGTGAAGAAGACAAAGGCAAATTACGCACTGTTATTTCATTAAAAACGACCATCGTGCAGATAAAAGAATACGAAATCGGAGAAACAATAGGTTACAGCCGTCGAGGAAAAATCGAGAAGAAATCGCGTATCGGCGTTGTTCCTATAGGTTACGCCGACGGACTGAAGCGACAGCTCGGTAACGGCAGCGCTTGTTTTTATGTAAACGGCAAAGCCGCTCCTATTATCGGAAACATCTGCATGGACATGTGCATGATCGATTTGACCGGAATCGACTGTCAGGAAAACGACACTGCAATACTCTTCGACCAAGACCACCCTATAGAAAGAATCGCAGAAGCTTGTGACACAATACCTTACGAAATACTAACAAGTATTTCACAACGTGTAAAACGAATTTATTATCAAGAATAATATTTTTTATTTTTATTTCGACAGTATGCAAATACATACACATATTTTGCTAAATTTGTACTTTTAATAATTGTCACTTAAATCGATAAAAAACAAATAACCATGTCAGAAAATCTGGTAATAATCCCGACATACAACGAAAAAGAAAACATAGAAAAAATCATCCGCTATGTTTTCCAGATGCCGATGGCATTTGACATCCTTATCATTGAAGACAACAGTCCTGACGGCACCGCTGATATTGTCAAAAGGCTGATGTTGGAATTTCCAGACCGTCTTTTCATTGAGGAAAGAAAAGGCAAATTAGGATTAGGCACTGCTTACATTCACGGTTTCAAGTGGGCTTTAGCTCGTGATTATCAATACGTTTTCGAGATGGATGCCGATTTTTCGCACAACCCTGACGACCTCATAAAGTTGCACGACGCTTGTGCCGAAGGTGCAGATTTATCGGTAGGTTCTCGTTATATCACAGGCGTCAATGTTGTCAACTGGCCTATGGGTCGCGTGTTGATGTCTTATTACGCATCAGCTTACGTCCGTTTAGTTACTGGCATGGTCACCAGAGATACCACCGCTGGTTTCGTCTGTTACACAAGAAAAGTATTGGAAACCATCAATTTAGACAAAGTAAAATTCATCGGTTATGCTTTCCAAATCGAGATGAAATATACCGCATGGAAACTCGGATTCAACATCAAAGAAGTACCAATCATCTTCACCGACCGTGCGGAAGGAACATCAAAAATGTCGAAAGGCATTTTCAAAGAAGCCATTTTCGGAGTCATAAATTTGAGATGGAGAGGAATGATCGGTAAAATTAAACCAAGAAAAATATGAATTACATAATTAAAAACGCAACACTTGTCAACGAAGGTAAAACTTATTTGGCAAGTGTTGTCATTTCAAGAGACATTATAGAAAAGGTCATACTTCCTAACGAAGATATTGATTTCAGTCAGTGGAGTTCTCATCAAATCATTGATGCAGAAGGACTTTTACTTTTACCTGGAGCCATCGACGATCAGGTACATTTCCGAGATCCGGGCTTAACGCATAAAGGCGACATCGCTTCGGAGAGTCGCGCTGCCATAGCAGGTGGCGTCACTTCTTTCATGGATATGCCTAATACAGTACCTAACACTCTGACACAGCAGCTCTTACAAGATAAATACGACATCGCTGCCGAAAAATCAATGGCTAATTATTCGTTCTACATGGGCGCTTCAAACGACAATATCGATGAAGTTCTGAAAACAAATCCCAAAGATGTATGCGGCATAAAGGTATTCATGGGCTCTAGCACTGGTAACATGTTGGTTAACAACAGTTCCACATTGCAGCGTCTTTTCCAAGAAGCGCCTTGTCTGATAGCCACACACTGCGAAGACGAAGAGATTATCCGCAGAAACATGGAGATTTACAAGGAAAAATACGGTGACGAAGCGCCAGCATCGATACATCCTCTGGTACGCAGCGCCGAAGCTTGTTACAAGACATCTTCACAAGCAGCAGAATTGGCTTCGAAATATGGAACACAATTACACATCCTCCATCTCTCAACAGCAAAAGAAATACAGTTATTCAACAACAATATCCCGTTGAAAGACAAGAAAATAACAGCTGAAACTTGTCTCCATTACTTGTTATTTGACGACAGAGACTACGCTGCCAAAAAGACATTCTTAAAATGTAATCCTGCCGTAAAAACAGAAAACGATAAACTCGCCTTGATACAGGCTTGTATTGACAATCACATAGACATTTTGGCAACAGATCATGCGCCGCATACAATAGAGGAAAAAAACAAACCATATTTTTCAGCTCCATCAGGCGGAACATCTGTGCAACATCTTCTCTTAGGAGCTTTGGAACTCGCATTAAGAGAACAACATCCAACAGCCAACGAACAACAATTTTCAATCGAAAAAGTTGTCGAATTATTGTCACATAATCCTGCTACTTTATTCAGAATCAATAAGAGAGGTTATATCAGAGAAGGTTATTATGCCGATTTAGTACTGATAAATCCTAAAAAAGAGCAACTTATCAGCAACGAAAACGTCTATTACAAGTGCGGCTGGACCGCTTACGAAGGTTTGAAGTTAAGTTGCAGCGTGACACACACTTTCGTCAACGGCGAATTAGTATATCACAACGGTGAATTTAAAGAAGATTACAGAGGCAAACGCCTGACATTCAACAGATAAATTATGTTTAAAAAAATAACTTTCATTTTTATAATATTACTTTCAGCATTTTCATGTTCGAGAGATGTCATCATCGAAGATGTCGTTGAACGATATGAAGAAGGCGGTCAACGTGTCGTTCATTATTATCAAGAACACAAAGACGGCAGCAGGACTTGGATTCGCGAGACTTGGTATTACCAAGAAGGCATGAAACATCTTGATGGCCCTATAGTTGATGGCAAAAGAAACGGCGTTTTTGAAACATATTATAAATCAGGAACTTTGATGAGCAAAGGTGATTTCGTCGAAGGTAAACGCGACGGAAAAGCCACCGTATTTTACGAAAGCGGCAAAGTCAATTACGAAGGATTTTACAAAAACGGCAAAGAATGCG
The DNA here is from genome assembly GCA_045615285.1 of Bacteroidales bacterium. GTDB lineage: Bacteria > Bacteroidota > Bacteroidia > Bacteroidales > F082 > Limimorpha. Next base: position 194,142 of record JAZLEO010000025.1, on the reverse strand, counting down.
GCATTTGGAAATTCTACGACGAAGACGGCAATATTTATAACGAAGTTAACAGAGATTTACAATGATGCTGTCAGTTTTTTCCGACGAATATTATATGCAGCAAGCTCTTAATGAGGCTCTTATAGCAGAAGAAAATGACGAAGTGCCTGTTGGAGCTGTCATTGTTTGTAACAATAAGATAATTGCCCGCGCCCATAATCTGGTGGAGCAACTTAACGATGTTACGGCTCATGCCGAAATGTTGGCGTTGACATCCGCATTTAACGCCATGGGCGCCAAATATCTGGACGACTGCACTTTATATGTCACATTAGAGCCATGTGTGATGTGCGCCGGCGCATTGGCGCACGCCCATATCAGCAGAGTCGTCTGGGCTTGCGACGACAAAAAAAACGGATTCAGCAAACACGGCAATCTGCTTCATCCGAAAACAAAAACGCAGACCGGCATACTTCAAGACGAATGTCTCGCAATACTCAAAGGATTTTTTGAAAGAAAAAGAGCTTTATAATCAAAGTTTTAAATTTCAGCATCTCAGAGCTTCAGATTTTTTAAGATTCTGAAGCTCTGAGATTTTTAGTTCACTAATCTTCAAAAACGTGCTGTATAGTTCTCAGTCTGAACGCCGACACTATTTCAGACAAGCCGTAGATGATGAACGACAATGCGATATAGATTGCTACAGTCATCATTCCTACAGTCATGGGGCGCAGCAGAATAAGCACTGACAAGATCAGCAGGACGATTCCGCAGAACAAAGTCAGGCCGTAGCCTTTTACTTTAAAACCTTTCAGGTCGCCGGCGTAACTTATCATCATAAAGCTTTGATAAAGCATCCACATTCCCAAGATCAGCGGCAAGGTAAGAGCAGCGATGCCAGGGTTAGCTGCCAGAAGCACACCAAGGACTATGTTCAGGACTGCCCCTATGATGACAGCAGCTCTTGAAACAAAGAAATTCCTGTTGAAAATTCCGACTATCATCTCGATGACGCCGAAGACGACCAAAGCCAATCCCAAAAGCAAAGTCATCATTTCGTAGGTTATCGCCGGATTAGTGAGCATAAAAACTCCCAAAACAAAAGCCAATACACCTATTAATAAATACATCCACCAGTGTTTTACAGGTTCCATGGCACGTTCATATAAATCGTATGTTTTCATAATGTATGTTTTACCGAAAAACAACAACATTTTATTATTGTTCACAAAGGCTTCATTTTTAACATTTTTTAACTTTACTTCTATCATTTTTAATGTTAAATTTGCAGTGTTGAGATTATTTTTCAAAAAGACAATATATATGGAAATATTAATATATGTATCGAAGATAACAAACAGATTATTTTATATTTGTGAATTGATATTCAAGGAGGAACTTGGATTAGACTTCAAATTTACAACGGACAAGGACAAATATCTGTCATACGAAGGGCCTAAAATCCATTACGACAAATACCCTATCGAAAACAATAACGGCATATTCCAACAGGCCGTGAATCTATTGTTCGAAAGAGACATCGCCGACCAAGATGTTAAAATCTGTAAACATAACGATTCAAAAGCTATATTTCCAGTATTCAACGACAAATCATTATTCAATTTTGACTTTCTAGCTGCATCATTCTATATAATAACACGTTACGAAGAATATCTTCCTCACGTCTGTGACCACTACAACAGATTCCAGCCCCAGGACTCCATACTTTCTCAGATGGAAGTCATTGAAAAACCAGTAATTAACATTTGGGCGAAGGAATTCGGCGAACTTCTAAAGTCACATTATCCTGACATCCAACTGAAAAAGAAATCTTTCAAATTCATTCCCACTTACGATATTGATGCTGCTTGGGCTTATCGCAACAAAGGATTGTTCAGGACAACAGCCGCTTTTCTCAGAGACATATTAAGATTTGACAAAAAAGAAATAAAAAGACGCTGGGATGTCATCACAAAAAAAAGAATGGATCCTTTCGACACTTTCGACTATCAGATAGAATTACAGAAAGAACTAAAAATCAAGCCTTTATATTTCATACTTTGCGGCGATTACAATACCAATGACAAGAATATTTCCATAAGGAACAAAGAATTCCAGGAACTTATAAAACATATCGGCGATTACGCCCTTGTCGGAATTCATCCGTCTTTTTCGTCATATCTTAAAAAAGATGTCATAAAGGATGAAGTAAAACGTCTTTCTGAAGTACTGAACAGAGAAGTCAGCATGAGCCGACAGCATTTTCTGAGATTATATCTACCTCTCAGTTATCAGATTCTCACAGAGTTAGATATAACCGACGACTACACTATGGGGTATGCTTCGCAAGCTGGTTTCAGGGCTGGCTATGCCGACACATTCCCATTTTTCGACTTGGAAAACGACACGAAAACAAAACTTAACATACATCCTTTCGCCTTGATGGACGGGACAATGCGAGATTATCTAGACTTAGATGTTAATGAATCTTTTGAAAAAGCCAAGAAACTTATTGACGAAGTGAAAAACGTTAACGGAACATTCATTCTTTTATGGCACAATGAAACATTATCTGGAGAAAAACGTTGGGAAGGTTGGATCACATTATACAGAAAAATTCTTGATTACGCTTTAAAACAACTATGATAAAGTTTCTGAAACATAGCATGATTGACAAAAAACGTTGGGACGAATGTATCGAAAAGTCTTTCAACGGCAACACTTACGCCTGGTCGTGGTATCTCGACATTGTGCATCCTATGTGGGACGCATTGGTTGAAAATGATTACGAGCGAGTCATGCCGCTGACAGCCAGCAAGAAATTCGGCATTTCCTACCTTTTCCAGCCGTTCTTTGTCCAACAATTAGGTGTTTTTTCGACGTCACCATTATCTCAAGAAGATGTCAATAACTTTATCAAAGCCATTCCTCAAAAATATTTGTTAACAGAATATAGGTTAAATTCTTATAACAAAGTAAATCTAAACAGCGATAACATAAAGCAACATCGCAACGTCGAACTAGACTTAATCTATGATTATCAATATCTTTACAACAACTACAATAACAATACAAAAAGGAATCTTGCCAAAGCCGAAGCAGCCGGACTTTCTATTAATAAAGATGTAAATCCGGAGATAATAGTAGAACTTTTCCGAAAAAACAAAGGGAAAGAAGTCGAGCATTGGAAAGACAAGGAATACAACCGTCTTCTCGACTTGACATATACCGCAATAAGTAGAGACTGTTGTTTTGTTGTCGGAATCAATAATATTGACAATCAGGTTATTGCTGGCGCTATTTTTATGTGTAGCCACGACAGAATAATATTTCTGTTTTCAGGCAGCGATGAGACAAACAAGCACAAACATGGCTTGACGATGCTTCTCGACAATGTTATAAAAGAATTTAGCGAGACACAATTCACATTAGATTTTGAAGGATCAGACAACGACGGTCTTGCCAGATTCTACAAAGGTTTCGGCGGAAACGAAGTTTTTTACCCGGAGATAAAAGACAACAAATTAAGTAGCATCTTAAAATTAGCATATAAATTAATGAGAAAATAAAAACTAATATGATAAAAATCAATAATTTAGGAGAGAAAAATAGTATTATAAACAATTTTATCTCCGAGTTAAGAAACATTAACATTCAAAATGACAAGCTACGTTTCAGGAAAAATCTCGAACGTCTCGGAGAGTTGTTCGCATACGAGATCAGCAAGACATTAGATTATAAGAAAGAACTCGTCACTACTCCGCTGGGAAGCCTCGAGATGAATGTCTTAAAAGAACAGCCTGTGTTAGCGACGATATTACGTGCAGGTTTGCCTATGCACCAAGGTTTCCTGAACATCTTTGATCAAGCCGACAATGCGTTCATAGCGGCATACCGCAAATACGACAAAAACGAAAGCTTCGACATCAACGTGGAATATTATTCAGCTGTCAATGCAAACAATAAAGTATTGATAATGATAGACCCTATGCTTTCCACAGGAGCGTCATTGGTAAAATGCATCAACGGACTTCTAAACGAAGAAATGATTCCGAAAGAAATACACATCGCTAATATTCTAGCCAGCAAAGAAGGCATCGAATATCTCAAACGCACTTTTATCAACACAAACATAACAGTCTGGGTCGGCGCCATTGACGAAGAACTGACTGCCAAGTCATATATCGTTCCAGGACTTGGTGACGCAGGCGACTTAGCATACGGCAAAAAAGAATAACAACATAAAATACAATAGATTATGAATGATAACAGAGATGGTTTCGGTTCCAAATTAGGAGCCATTGCTGCCGCAGCAGGTTCAGCAATCGGATTGGGTAACATTTATCGTTTTCCTTGCCTGGCAGGAGAAAACGGAGGCGGTGCCTTCTTATTGATTTACATACTGATAGTCCTCGGACTCGGCATTCCGATTATGATGGCCGAATTCTATATCGGACGTCGAGGAGGAAAAAATCCAGTAGGTTCAATAAAAGAATTAGCGCCTAAAACACATTGGAACTTAATAGGTTACATTGGAATATTAGCCGCTTTTGTAGTACTCGCATTTTATAGCACAGTTTCAGGCTGGACTTTAGAATACATCTACAAAGCTATCACCAACTACTTCGCTAACAAAGACATAGCTACAATAGAACAAGGTTTCGTCGATTTCAACAACAATCCTTTCCGTCCTTTCTTATGGCAGTTTATTTTCATGGGACTGACTGCATTTATCATTTTCAAAGGTATCAAGGATGGCGTTGAAAAATATACAAAGATTATGATGCCAGCGTTATTTATAATCCTTATAATATTATGTATCAAGTCATTGACATTAGACGGAGCCAAAGAAGGATTAAAATTCTTATTCAAGCCTGATTTTTCTAAAGTCAACGGCACTATGCTTTTAGCGGCTTTAGGACAAGCGTTCTTCTCACTTAGTGTCGGCATGGGCGCACTCATAACTTACGGTTCTTATATCAGTAAAAAAGATAATCTCGCTTCAACATCCTTATCTGTTGTCTGCGCTGATACAATCGTCGCGATATTAGCCGGTGTCATCATTTTCCCGGCAGCATTCACATTCGGGATACAGCCAGAAGCAGGTGCTGGATTGGCTTTCAACACATTACCGATGATTTTCAACAAAATAGCAGGAGGATATTTCTTCTGCATAATTTTCTTCATCCTACTGTCGATAGCAGCTCTAACTTCCACAATATCATTACTTGAGGTAATAGTAGCGTTCTTATCCGAAGAACATGGAATCAAGCGTAACACCGCAACGTGGATCGGAACATTGGTAGCGTTATTCTTCGGTGTTTTCTGTACTTTAAGCTTACGTCACGACTCTATTTTCGTCTTTGGCGACCTGACGTTCTTCGACTTCATGGATAAATTCTCAGCCAACTTCTTACTCCCAATAGGAGCTTTGTTAATCGTGATATTTGTCGCCTGGAAGATGGGAAAAGACAGTTTCTACGACGAGGTTACAAATCAGAACACACTGAAAATGAGCATAAAGAAATTCATTTTCTTCATTATAAAATATGTCGCTCCTATTGTGATTTTGGCGATATTTATTAATCAAATAATAGGCTAAAGGCAATGAGCAATGAGTTTTGAGCAAAATACTCACAGCTCTTTGCTCTTAGCTCACAGCAAAAAAAATCAAAATTATGAACAAATTCCTGACGTTCACTAAAGGTGAACGGGTAGCGATAATAATTTTAGCAGCGGTGATACTTGTCATCATCGCTGCTAATTTTTTTATCGCAAATAGACCTTCAAATGTTAATTTATCTTTACATAATCTGGATTCGATAGTGGCGATTCATGAAGCAGCCGTTGAAGAACAAAGTCGTATTGACGCAGAAACTCAAAGTCGCAAAGTAACAAAGAGTACATTTAAAGTCGTCAAGTCAACGAGTCAACGAGACTTGGAATCTCAGAAAACCAGAATCTCAAAAAATCAAAATAATCCAGAACTCAAAGTTCAGCAGCCAAAAAGCAAAAACCAACTGTTGATAGTCAATCTAAACTCTGCTGATACCACAGAGCTACTTTCTCTTCCGAACATCGGGCCTTTCTTCGCAAGAAACATCGTTTCTTACCGTGAGAAATTAGGCGGTTTTATCGACAAAAATCAGCTGCTTGAAGTCTATGCTTTCGACACCGTGAGATTGGCAGCGATAGAAAATCACATCGTCATAGATTCTGTCGTGACAAGAAAAGTGAAAATAAATTCCGATGATTTTAAGACGATATTACGGCATCCTTACATTGAATATGAAGACGTTAAGAAAATCATCAACTATCGAGAAAGCAAAGGATTGATCAAAGATTGGAAAACTTATCTTAAAGTCGTCGAAAGAGATAGTATTGACGAAAGGCTGGAGTTGTATTTGGAATTTGACAATTGAAATTTGAAAACTGAAAGTTATATTTTAAAAAGTTTTTATTCTGACAGGAAATAGAAAAAGACTTGTAAAACAGCCGGTAGCAGGAAGATACTTAGAACCTTGTGGTGCCAATTCTACAAGTCTTTTTTTCACTTGCAAAGATACGATAATTATTTATTTACGAATTGAATTTCTTATCGTTTTTTTAATCAGAAAATCCTATAGCCGAAACTTATCAAGACTGATGCGTCTGACTTGGAACCATAATTATTATAGTTACCTTCAAGCATCATATACACATTTCGCGGAGACAAAAAACCTATCCGAAAGTTATCTCCGTTGTATTTATAATCTATCACATGAAAACCAAGTCCAAGAATCAATGAATATGAATCGTTTAGCCCTATCATAAGCAAAGCGCCCAAATCCAAGTACTGAACATCTTTTTTAACGAAGTCTGTTCCAATTGCACTATATGCTCCTACAAATATGTCATCTATGGTTTCGTATGCTACATCTAAGCCTGCATTTATTGGCAATTTCTCAGTTCTACTTTCCCAAGGTATAGCGAACATGTAGCCCTCACCTCCAGAATAGCTATATCCTTTCGCTTTATGATAGCCTAATCCGACGCCAAAATTTGCGCCTAAAAACAGCTTACCATCCTTCTGCAACTCCTGTGAAAAAAGAGAATTACTGAAAATCAAGCAAGCCATCAGAATAAAAAATCTTATTTCTCTAATGCTTTTCATAATACGAATTTTATCTCGCAAAGTTTATAATTTAATTTCAAAAAACAAAGCATTTTCATGAATTATTTCTTCCTAAATCTGTAAACTACAGTAAGTTCGTCTTTGTCAGGTTCCGGCACATCCCAATATGGTTTTTGGATTTCAGGATCTGAGGAGTTAAGGAATTCAAGATCTGAGTCAGCTTCATCGTCGGATTCATCTTCCCAGACATATTCTTCTTCTCGTTGCGGACCGTCATTTTTATAGAACAAAGCCAGCACGATTCCCATTACGAAACCGCTAAGATGTCCTTCCCACGAGATGTTATTTTTTATAGCGTATTTTGGATATAATCCCCAAACTAGACTGCCATAGAGAAAGACAACTACCAACGATATTATTATCAGTTTTCTATCTCTTCTTATAAAACCGCTGAGCATCAGGAAAAAAGTCAGGCCATAAACCAAACCGCTCGCTCCGATATGAACGCCGCCACGTGCTCCGCACCATGTCAGCAATCCGACAGAGAATATCAATATAAGTAGCACCTTGTTCGCAAGAGGTCGGTAGAAATAATACAACGAAGTCCCTAAGACTAATATCGGGATTGTGTTAGCGAAAAGATGTTCCCAGTCGCCATGAATGAAATGAAAAAGGAGAATTCCTGGCAGACCTTCCGGCGTGATTGGTTTGATTCCTAAAAAAGAAAAATCAAGATGAAAGACGGTCTCTATGATTTTCACCAGCCACATCATAGCGACTAATATCGTAGGGATGATGGCGCTGGCAAGAAGAATCCGTTTGTCGTCTTGATTTTCCATATTTGAAGAGCTATGGGCCATGAGCCATGAGCATAGAAATCATTGCTCACAACTCATAGCTCACAGCCTAACACATCAATTGGTCTTAAAATTATATTTAATCTCTTTAAGTTCTTCGTTGGCTTTAGCGATTTTCTTTTTGAGACCTTCTTTATAGTCAACGACTTTCTTAGCTATTTCAGCATCAGCTACGGCGAGCATCTGAGCTGCGAGTATCGCTGCATTCAACGAAGCGTTGATACCTACTGTAGCGACAGGGATTCCTGGAGGCATTTGTACTATTGAGAAGAGAGCGTCCATTTCCATGGCAGTTCTCACTGGGATACCGATGACAGGCACTGGTGTCATAGCAGCGATAACGCCTGGGAGATGCGCTGCCATACCAGCAGCGGCGATGATGACTTTGATGCCGCGTGCTTGTGCGCCACGAGCGAATTCTTCAACTAACTCTGGAGTGCGGTGTGCGCTCAAGGCATTCATTTCAAATGGAATGCCCATCTCATCTAAAAATTTGATGCCAGCTTCTAAAACAGGAAGGTCTGAAGTGCTTCCCATAATGATACTTACTATTGGATTCATATTGTTATGCTTTTTTGCAAAGATAATAAAAGACAACGGACAACAGACAACAGACAACAGATTTTTTTGGGGAATGATTAAGAATATTATCTATCAACAATTAGAATTAAACTCAGCTTATATGCCGAAGTCAATACAGCTTTGAGAGGTACGTAGCAGTTCAACACTATGCACTTCTGTGACAGCATCGTCTCTTTTCTCATTCATAGTATTATTGTGTTTTTTCATTAACAATCTATTTCGGACCTATGAATTTACATATCATCACAGTTTCTTCTCGAGGGTAAGTATGTTCTTACCATCAATACGTTCATATCGTACCTCATTCATTATCTGACGAATGAGAAATATTCCCAGTCTTTTCTCGGTATCTTGGTGACTACTCATCGACTCAATCCCTCAGTTCCTTAAGTCCTCTCAAGCCCCTAATCTTTTCAAAGCTGTTTTGGCTTTCTCATATCCTTGTGCAGCGGCAGCTTTATACCATTCAATAGCTTTGGATTTGTCTTGTTTTACACCTCGACCATTTTCATAACAAACGCCTAATTCGTATTGAGATTCTATATAACCTTTGTCAGCAGCCATGGTAAAATATTCTACAGCCTTTTCACTATCATATTGTACACCCTCACCATATAGATAACAATATCCAAGCTCGTTCTGGCAATACAAATTACCTTGTTTTGCTTGTATTATAAGTGATTCCGCATTTTCTTTGTCATGTAATTCACGATATCTTCTTTCCAATTCCCATGCTATAGTAAGATCTTTTTTTACGCCTTTCCCATATCGGTAACATGTTCCTAATGCTGCTATAGCAGATTTATTTCCTTGATTTGACGACAATGTATAATATTTCACAGCTTCCTTATAATTGCGTTTTACACCATAGCCTTCCTCGTAGCAATTACCTAAAAGATATTGTCCAGATGCATCTCCTTTTTCAGCCGCCATCTTATAATACTCAACCGCTTTTTTATAATCTTGTTTTACACCTTCACCTTTTTCGTAACAAATACCAAGGCTGTTTTGTGCATTGGCATATCCCATGTTTGCAGCTTTTGTGAAATACTCTAAAGCTTTTGTATAATCTTGTCCTACTATAGGTTCATCTACCCAACCATATCCATATAAATATAATAAACCCAGTTCATACTGGGCTTTTACATGACCCTGATTGGCAGCCTTGGTTAAAAGTTCTAAACCTTTGATACGTTCTTTTTCGATTTCATTGTCGTTTTCATGATAATATTCATAAAAATAGAAATATCCTAATCGAAATTGAGCATCTGCATATCCCATATCAGCAGACTGTTCGTAACACTCCACAGCTTTAGCATAGTCTTGTTCAACACCTTTACCATAGTAATATTCTTCTCCAATGTCATAGATATATTTTGCATGATTTTTAATAAATCCACGAGGCTGGTCATTCACATACTGCAAAACCATCTCATAAACGCAATAGTCACACAATTCTTCTGGGAGATAATATTTATAGGTTCCATAATCAGGATGTCTGATATCGATGAAGGTAGCTGCATCTGCAGAGATATAAATCCACATCGAGCCAGTCCTTGGTTTCTTTATAATTTGTGTCGCTCTGTTGCCAACAAAGACCAGACGCATTCTTTCCTGCTCAGGGATATTCTCAGTAGAAATCTTTATCAACGCCATAGGCAAGTCATTGCCGTCAGTGTATTCCGCTTTATCATCTATAACACCTCCTGGCACATATTTGAAAGAGCCTTCCTTAACCTGCAATTGAGAAAAAGCGTTTAAAGATATTAATGTAAATAATACAAGTAAAATTCTCTTCATAATGAAATTATATTGAAACGACAAAGATAATAAAAATGGCTAATGGCTAAAGTTTTTTTACTAAGGCTGTTTAAAAAAGTCGTGAGAAAAATTCCCACGACCTTTTAATTGTCAATTGTACATTTTATTTAATTTTCTTCTCAATTACTTGAAGAACTTCTTTAGTATCTGTATTTGCAACGTAAGCTATCACATAACATTGATCTGCGTTATAAGCTTCGTCCAAAGTGACTGAATAAGACTTCTTGACTTGGTCTTCTGGAGCGAGTGCTGTTGTGTTAATTTCTTCACCCCATGTGCTGTTCAAAGTCTTACGGAAGACATGACGATGTACATAATTTTCATCATCACCTGTTGGTAAAAGTTGTTTTCCTACGATGCTGTCTTCCATGATACATACTGTAAGGCTATATGTGTCTGGCAATTCAACCAAAGCTTTAGAAGTGATGTCAACTTTCAAGTTACGTGTTGTTGCATCGTATTCAACATTAGAAGCCATTGCTACTGAAGATTCTTCTTGAAGTGTTGCTGCTACTGCATCAGCCCATTCTGTTGAGTTGAATTCATAAGTACCACCATTATTTTTACGGTTAACAGTACCGACAGGATTACTAGTAAATCCAAAGAAGTTATACCAAGCGTCACCTTCTGCAGTTTTGAAGTTAGGATAACCTCCAACAGGAGCTGACAAGAAACCTGAGTGAACGCCGAGAACGACAACACTATGTCCGTATTGTTTTTGCAAGTTCAATGCTATTTCACCAGCAGCTGGACAGTTGTTGCATCTAACACCTGTATAGTCTTCCAAAAGAACACATTTAGATGTTGTGAAGTCACCTGTCTCACCTGGTTCACCTGGTTGTACAGGAGGTGTTGTACCGCCATTATTTTTGATGTAATCTTGTTCGTCAATAACATCACATGCAATCATTCCTATCATTAAGAATGAAACTGCTAATATGCTTAATATTTTTTTCATTTTTTTCATTTTTAGAATGATGTTGTAATTGATAATGAGAAACCGCTTGAAGCAGGAACAACGCGGCAAACACCACCGACGCAGACCATACCTTCGCTTTGACGACCGCCTGTGAGAACGATTCTTGTTGATTCCTTGATGTAACCAACTGATGCTGTATAGTAATGATCGCGGTTATCAGCGATTGGGTTGCCGTAGTTATATTTGTCAGCTACAGAAACGAACCATTTAGGAGCGATAGTATATTCAACTAAAGCAGCTGCCCAGTTACCTCTTTTCTTATAAACGTCTTCGTGACCGAATGTTGATTCTTCTGTTGTGTTACCGCTATTGATATTATCCCACAAGTGTTGTAATTCAAAACGGATGCTTTGCTTGCTTGTGATTCTGTATGATAAGTCAACGAAAGCGATGTTAGCTTTAACAACAGGAGCTCCTGGGTGGTTTTCGATAATATCCATATCATAATACAAGTTGATGTATTGTGCGATAAGTTTCCATTTCTTGTTCAAACGTCTTTCGAGTTCGATGTTGAAGTCGTGGAAGAACTTACGATCGCCAACTGCAAAGAATGGAGATGTGTAGCCTATAGTTCCGCTATTACCTGCGATATGTGTAGGAGTTTCTTGACCTTCAGCGAGGATATAATTTCTCTTGATGTCGTTTACTTGGCTGAAGTCGAGAGTGATTTTTGTACCATATTTACCACCGATAACAGTGTTCTTTGGAATTGTATAGTTGACTTGCAACTGCATTGCCATTTCACCGAGAGGTTGTGTAGCGTATGAATAAATTGCAGGAAGGCTGTGTGTATGAGTGTAGTTGATTGGAGGAATGAAGTTGATGTCCAAATCGTTCTTCACGCCTTTGTAATCTGACTTAAAGCTCATATTGTCAACACGTTTAACCTGAGCGATGACACCGAAACCTTTTTGAGAATATGACAATGATGAAAGGATAGCTTGACCTTCGTTGAATGTGTAGTTATTGAATGCTGAAGGGTCATTGATCTTGTATGCATATTCTGTTGTGAAAGCGAAACGACCGTAACCTAAGTTAACACGACCGTCGAAAGCGCCAACGTTTTCAGGGATTGTGTAAGTTGTATTGGTGTTCTTTTGGTATTTGCTTACGAAGCTACCACCTACTGTTGCTCTGAACTTTGTGTTATTTATTGCTTCAAAGCTTTGGTTAAGATCCCATTCGCCGTCGATACCACGAACGATACCTCTTTTTGCAGCATCGCCGTATTCAACCCAATACAATCTTTGTTTACCGAATACCGCTTTTAAAGTAACGCCAGCAGCTGGACGATAGATGACTCTCATACCACGAAGTGCATTATCAAAACCCAATGCCCATTCTTCGTAAGTTCTGAAAATGAAGCCATTACCAAATTGATCATAGATATCACCGAGAGTAACAGCTACTGTACCGTTATCGTATGATGCGTAGTAGTTAGCGATACCGAAGCCTTGTAATCTTGTATCGAAACCTGACAATGGAGTCTGGAATGCTTCATAACGAATGCCAGCGGTGAAGTTACCTAATGAATAGTTAATCTTACCGAAACCATTGAGACCTACTTTCTGACCTTTTATAGTTTCTGAAGTAATGCCGATAGCTTCATCGACTCTATAATATTGTCCGTCAATTTGGAAGCTGCCGTTTACTTGAGCGCTTTCCACTTGAGCGAACAATGCTGTGGCACAAAATACAAATGCCAACGATAATAAAATACGTCTCATTGTCTAGAGAATTTTGTTATTATTCAACGAGTTTCAAAATTTCTTCGTAGAGTTCTTCTTCAGCACCTTCGAAGTAACCAGTGTGTTGGTAAACCATCTTGCCGTTACCGTCGAATAAGAATGTGTGAGGAGGATTGCTTACGTTCATAGCTCTTGCCAAGTCTTTGTTAACGTCTAATAAAACGTCGAATTCCCAGCCTTTACCTTCTACGAAAGGTTTGATACGTGGAGTTGAACGTGAGTCGTCGATAGAAACAGCGAAGATCTTAACGCCTGTTTCGTCTTGCCAGTCTTGATAAATTTCGCTTAATGCATTGTGTTCTTTAACACATGGTCCGCACCATGTTGCCCAGAATGTCATAACGAATGGTTTGCCATCGTTGTTTAATTCTGTGATGTTAATTGTTTCGCCATCGAGGTTTTTAAGTGTTACGTTTGGCAAATCTGATTGAGCCTTAGCGCCTAAGAAAAGAACGCTTAAAAATAACAATACTAATGTCTTTTTCATGATTTGATTTAATTTAGTTATACAATATATACTTCCAATAATTTACATTCTTCGTTTGATATTATATCGACATTGTTGACGACATTTGGAACCAGGATACATTCGCCGGCTTTGACCAGTTCCGTTCCGCCTTCGTATGATAATATGAATGAACCCGATACGCTCATCAAGATCACGAACGAATCCAATTCCGAGTAGTCTTTTTTGAGAGCCGACTCTGCGTCCAATTTAATTACGTTTGTCGTGAAGTAAGGGCAGCTGACCAAATTGACAGTAGCGTTTTTGATTTTTTTGTCATACTTGACCTTACCGCTGTCTTCTTTCTTGAAGTTGATTGTAGCGAGAGACTCATCTATATGTAACTCGCGTTGCATTCCGTAGCGGTCTATTCTGTCCCAGTCATAAACACGATATGAAGTATCGCTAGTCTGCTGAATCTCAGCCACCATACATCCTGCTCCGAGAGCGTGGATCTTTCTGGCAGGAATAAAGAAAGTGTCATCATCATGAACCTTCTCGCAATTCAACATATCACCAACAGTCTTATCTACTATAGCTTGTTCAAATTCTTTAGGAGTGACATCTCTGTTGAAACCAGAAACGAGACTTGCGTCTTTGTCAGCATGCATCACATACCACATTTCGGTCTTACCGTTATGCAGGCCTATTTCTTGAGCTAATTCGTCATCAGGATGAACCTGAATAGAAAGATTATCTAAAGGATCTATGATTTTTATCAGTAAAGGAAATCTCTCTCCGAATCTGTTAAAGACTTCATCACCAACGAGATCGCCCATGAAAGTCTCAATCAAATCGTTGAGCTCGTCACCAGCGAAATCGCCATTCGAGACTATGCTGTTCTGACCTTCGAGACCAGAAAGGAGCCATGCTTCTCCACAATTCATCAAATCTCCAAAGTCTTGATTCAGAACAGTTTTAATATGCTGACCTCCCCATATTTTCTCAAAATATGCAGGAGTAAACTTTAAAGGATATAAAACACTCATTGACGTCAATTTGAGGTACAAAGATAATACTTTTCTTTTTTCAGAAAATAGTTATTCCTTTAAAAAATAATTTTTACTTTTGGAGACAACAGACAACGGACAATTGTCAACAGATTTTTACCAATTAAAGCAAAATGAAAACACTTGAAAAACTTAGAGATAAGTTAAATAAAAATGCCGAATTATCGGGACAGGAAAAAGAAACGAATAAGATTCTTAATAAATTTTTAGAAAAGACAAATCCTGACATTCATTATAAAAATGTTGGCGGTTACGGAATAGTAGCGATTTACAAAGGTCTTGAAAAAGGGAAAAACATTCTGTTGCGTGCCGACATCGACGGACTTAATATTCCTGCGGGATGTCAACAGGCAACAGGCAACAGTCAATTTTCCCATCGCTGCGGGCACGACGGACACGCTACTATCTTATGCGGGCTGGCGATGCGTTACGGAAAGAAACGTCCTGCCAAAGGCGACGTAATTCTTCTTTTCCAACCAGCAGAAGAAACAGGCGAAGGCGCTCTTGCCACCATCAACGACCCATTATTCAAAGAGATAAAATTCGATGCGGCTTTTGCTTTGCATAATCTTCCTGGATACGCTAAACATCAGATTGTCATCAAGAAAAATTGTTTCGCTTCAGCGTCTTTAGGCTTGAAACTCATCTTCGACGGAGCCACATCACACGCCTCGCAACCAGAGAGCGGCAACAATCCTCAGTTTGTTGTCACGACTTTATTAGAAGCTTTCAAGAAGAAATACGAGAATCTTAAAAAAGATAAATATCACACGACACTCACCGTGACGCATGTCAAAATCGGCGAAGAGACTTTCGGAGTGACACCCGGACATGCGGAAATTTGGCTGACGTTGAGAAGTCAGGATGATAAATCATTACAAAATCTAACAAATTCTACAATAGAACTTTGCGAATATATCGCCAAAGAATACAAGCTACATTTTTCTCACAGCATCCACGAAGCTTTTTCGGCCACGATGAATTCGAGTGAGGAAGTCGATCTTGTGGAACGAGCCGCAAAAGAATTAAAGTTGTCGGTCAATAACATTAAAGAAGCGTTTCCTTGGTCGGAAGACTTCGGTCGATTCGGAAGTTTATGTCCAAGTTGCCTCTTTGGCCTGGGCTGCGGCTTTGAACATGAGCCTCTCCACAGCCCAACATACGACTTTGAAAACGAAATCATCGACACCGGAATTGACGTATTTGAGAAAATCGTGGAATTGAATTTAAGTCACAAAGTCGTAAAGTCGTAAAGTCATAAAGTTCGGCGACTGACATCATTCATTTCTAATAAAAAAAATCCGTAGTCCGCTGTCTGTAGTCCGTAGTCTTTTCTTATATTTGCAATCTAAACTATTATTCTAATGAAAGTTTGTGTTTTTTGCGGAAGCAGCATGGGTAATGATGTAAGATACCAAGAAGCTGCTGCACAATTGGGCGAGGTCCTTGCTCAAAACGACTGCACATTATATTATGGCGGAGCGAGCGTCGGACTTATGAAAATAATCGCCGACAAGATGTTGGAGAGAAACAAAGAAGTCGTTGGCATAATTCCTAAATTGATCTGCGACATGGAAATCGCTCACGAAGGCGTTTCAAAAATGATAGAAACTGAATCAATGTCGGAACGCAAACTTCTGTTGATAAACGAATCTGACGCTTTCATCGCGATGCCAGGAGGTTTCGGAACATTAGACGAACTTTTTGAGATAGTGGTTTTAAACCAGCTTCGCATCGCCGATAAACCAGTAGCGCTTTACAACACATTAAACTATTTCGACAAACTGATCGAATTCATCGACCACGCCGTAAGTCAAGGTTTCATCCGCAAAGAACATCGCGACAATCTCATCGTCAGCGATAATCCAGAAACATTATTCAAAGAATTAGACAGACATAAATCTATTGAGATAAACCAATGGATTGAAGATATTAAACAAGAAAGCCTTGAGCAATGAGCTTCGAGCATCGGGCAACCACCCGGCTCATAGCTCACAACTCATAGCTCACAGCAATACATAAAATATGAACATCATAGGAATCACAGGAACAATAGGTGCGGGCAAAGGCACCATCGTCGATTATCTCGTAAAGGAAAAAGGCTACGTACATTATTCAGTGCGTGCTTTCTTGGCGGAGGAAGTACAGAGAAGAGGTCTGGAAGTGAACCGCGACACTCTGACTGAAGTCGGCAACGATTTAAGAGCAAAACATTCACCTAGTTATATTGCGACTCAACTTTACGAAAGAGCCTTCGCGACTGGCAAGAACGCTGTCATAGAAAGCATACGTGCGATAGGCGAAGTGAACGCACTTCGTTCAAAAGGCAACTTCTATCTCTTCGCCGTCGATGCCGACAAGAAAGTTCGTTATCAACGTATAACAGAGAGAAAATCAGAGACCGACGCTGTAAGTTTCGAGACATTTATCTCTAACGAAGAACGCGAAATGACTTCTGATGATCCTAACAAACAGAACCTAGCCGCTTGCATCAAAGAAGCCAACTATCTTTTTATGAACGACGGAACGATAGAAGACCTGCATAAAAAAGTTGAAGAAGTATTAAATAAAATTGGCGAACAAGAATACAAGCGTCCATCTTGGGACGAATATTTTATGAACTTGGCCGATACTGTCGCCGAACGTGCTACATGTAATCGCGGCCGCAGCGGATGCGTCATCGTAAAAGACCGCCAGATTCTGGTGACCGGCTACGTAGGCGCTCCGACAGGATTGCCTCATTGCGACGAGGTGGGACATTTGTTCAAGAAGATGATTCACGAAGACGGACATATCACGCAACACTGTGTAAGGACAGTCCATGCCGAACAGAACGCCATCGCTCAGGCTGCAAGACGTGGCATCGCCTTGGAAGGAAGTACATTGTATTGCAGGATGACACCTTGCAGAACATGCGCCATGTTGATAATAAACTGCGGCATCGTGAGAGTGGTCTGCCAAAGGAAGTATCACGACTGCGCCGAATCGGAGTCCATGTTCAAGATGGCAGGGATCCAATTAGAATATATCTACGAAGAAGTACAGCAGTACGACAAGCAATAAGATAACAAAACAACGAGTCTATAAGTATAAAGGCGTCATTTTTGTGACGTCTTTTTTCTTATCCACGAAGACTCACTAATTAACGCCAAACCTTCTTTCGTGTCTTTTTCGTGTCTTTTCGTGGAACAAAAAAAGAGGATACTTTTCAGTATCCTCTTTTAGTAGCGGGGACAGGATTTGAACCTGTGACCTCCGGGTTATGAGCCCGACGAGCTACCAGACTGCTCTACCCCGCATCGTGAACTTCAAAATAAAACTTTTTTTTCGTTTTATTTGCGAGTGCAAAGATATATTTTGTTTCTTTGCAAGTCAAGTATTTTTTTAAAAAAATTTTTCAACATGAATCACAAAGCAGGTTATGTAAATATCATTGGAAAGCCAAATGTCGGAAAATCAACGCTTATGAACGAATTTGTAGGCGAAAAAATTTCTATTGTAACATCGAAAGCACAGACCACAAGACATCGAATTTTGGGCATTGTGAACGGTGAAGAGTTCCAAATTGTGTTCTCAGACACCCCTGGAATCATCAAAAATCCCGCTTATAAGATGCACGAAGTGATGAATCAGTTCGTAAATGTCGCTTTCATCGACGCAGATTTGATACTTTATGTCGTCGATATTACAGACAAAAAAATCGATGAAAAGACTGTCGAACGCCTTCAAAAAATAACCGACATTCCTATTTTCGTTTTATTAAACAAAATCGATTTATCAGATCAAGACGGAGTGATCAACGCTGTCAATTTCTGGCAAAACGCTCTTCCAACAGCGACGATCTTCCCTATCTCGGCGCTTCATCACGCCAATATAAAGCACATCTTCGATTGTATCCTGGAAAAACTTCCGGAATGTCCTCCTTATTTCCCAAAAGACGAACTCACCGACAGATCGATGCGTTTCTTCATTTCGGAGATAATCAGGGAAAAGATATTGCTCATCTACAAGCAGGAAATCCCTTATTCTGTCGAAGTCGTCGTTGACGCCTATGAAGAAAGCGCCAAGATGATCAACATCAGAGCCACCATCTACGCATCCCGCGATTCTCAAAAAGCTATATTAATAGGTAAGGCTGGAAGCGCCATCAAGAAACTCGGCATAATGTCGAGAGGCGACATCGAAGAATTCACAGGCAAGAAAATATTCCTAGACCTCAACGTGAAGGTCAGCAAAGACTGGCGCGACAACGAAGAAGAGTTGAGAAATTTCAGTTACGACTTTTGAGAATTCATAATTCATTATGCATAATACATAATTTTGGAGATCAACAGACAATTCTGAATTGTGAATTATGAATTATGCATTATTTTTGTATCTTTGCAAATCACAGAAATTTAATTGATATGAGTAATATTGTTGCAATAGTAGGAAGACCTAATGTAGGTAAATCGACATTTTTCAATCGTTTGGTTCAAACACGTCAAGCCATCGTGGAAGAGACAAGCGGTGTGACTCGCGACCGTCATTACGGACACAGCGATTGGAATGGCAAGTCGTTTACAGTTATAGACACAGGAGGTTATGTCGTCGGTTCTGACGATATTTTTGAAGAAGAGATTAGAAAACAGGTTGAACTCGCTATTGAAGAAGCCGATGTCATCATATTCGTAGTTGACGGCAAGGAAGGTCTTCACGTCCTTGACGAAGACGTCGCCTTGATGTTACGTCGCTGCAAGAAAAAAGTGCTGCTCGCTGTCAACAAAACCGACATACCTAACAAAGAAAGCAACATCTCCGACTTCTATACCTTAGGCCTCGGCGACATCTTCGCTTTCTCTGCCATGACAGGAACAGGCACCGGCGAGCTCCTCGACGAAGTAGTGAAACATCTTCCTAACGACACAACAGACACATACGACGGACTTCCACGTTTCGCACTCGTCGGCCGCCCTAACGTAGGTAAGTCTTCAATGATCAACGCCTTCCTCGGTCACGACCGCCATATCGTCACTGACATCGCAGGCACTACACGCGACAGTAATAACACTCGTTTCAACGCTTTCAACATGGACTTCGTCCTCGTTGACACAGCTGGTCTCAGAAAAAAAAGCAAAGTGTCTGAAAATATCGAGTTCTACTCTGTGATGCGTTCTATCCGTGCCATCGAAGAATGCGACGTAGCAGCTCTCATCATCGACGCCACCCAAGGTTTCGAGGCTCAGGATATGAACATCTTACGTCTCATCGAGAGAAATAAGAAAGGTCTCGTCCTTATCGTAAATAAATGGGACTTGGTCAACAAAGACTCTAACACTCACCTTCAATTCGAGAAAATGATTAGAGAAAAGACCGCTCCTTTCACCGATTATCCGATTATCTTCACATCAGCGATAAACCGTCAAAGAACATTCCGCGTCCTCGAAGCATTACATCAAGTGTATGAAAACCGCGAACGCAGAGTGCCGGTACGCGAACTCAACGACACATTGTTAGAGATAATTTCAGCTCAGCCACCACAAATAGCATCAAGAAACCGTTATCTCAAGATAAAATATATCACACAGTTGAAGAGCCCGACTCCACAGTTCATCTTCTTCTGCAACTTACCGAAAGACGTCAAAGAATCATATTGCCGTTTCTTGGAAAATAAGATCAGACAAAACTGGAACTTCAACGGAGTGCCGATTCAATTGTTTTTCAGAGAGAAATAATCCAATTAACAATTATTGTAAAGACGTGTCAATGTTGTAAATTGTATATCATCACGACTGAATAAATATAAGACAACATTGACGCGTCTCTACTTAATCTATTATATGGAAGAACTCAGAATAGATAAATGGTTGTGGTGCGCACGTCTTTTCAAAACACGCACTCTCGCCGCTGACGCTTGTAAAGGCGGTAAAGTAAAGATCAACGACGTTTCTATCAAGCCGTCGCGTGAAGTCAAGATCGGCGAGCAGATACAGGTGCAGCTCGGGCAACTTCATAAAGTCGTTGAAGTGAAAAGCATTCCTAAAAGCCGCATCTCACCGAAACAGGTCGAGGAAGTATATCTCGACATCACACCTAAAGAAGAATACGAGAGAATAGAATTCCTCCACGCTTTCAAAGTCGAATACCGTGACAGAGGAGCCGGACGCCCGACCAAAAAAGACAGAAGAACAATTGATAGGATTAAGAACTATGAACCTTGAACCTTTCGGTCGCTGTGTCGAAGCGTCAAGTTCTGTATTCGACAAGCCAAGGCAACTCTAAACTTCCACCATTAGTTAATTCAAGTCGCATTTTTTCCGTTTCACAACAAACATACTTTGAATTTCTTGTTTTAATAATATCTTTGTAACATGAAATTTAAAGTTATGAAAATACGGTTAATCTTATTTTTTATGATGCTGTCGCCTTTGTTCCTCAAGGCTCAGGACAGCACACAGTCGCTGCGGTTCACTCTCGAAGAATGCCTCGAGTACGCTTTCAGCAACAGCTATGAACGACAGTCGATGGAACTGGCTAATAAGTCGCAGCAGCTCTCTTACGAACAATCGAAGGAGCAGCGTCTTCCATCAGTGAGCGCTTCTCTCAGCGAGAGTTTCTTCAACAACATTTCCGGTGCAGGTTTCTCAGGCAATGTCGGTCTCAACGCCGGGATGCCTATTTATCAAGGCGGGCAGATCGACGCTACCATCCAACAAGAGCTGCTTTCAAGCGAGCAGTCGGCTCTGGAAATCAAACGTTATGACGACAATCTCTCGATACAGATTCTGCAATCATTCCTGACGATACTCGGAAATCAGGAGCTGCTTAATTATCAGAAGTCGGTCTTGAACAGCAGCCGCGAGGCGATGAAACAAGGCAAGCGCAAATATGAAGTCGGCTCGATTCTGGAGAGCGACTATCTGTTACTCGCCGCTCAATATGCTTCCGACACCAACAATATCGTTGATACACAGATGGAAATAGAAAACAATATGCTGAATCTGAAAGTACTGCTTTCCATGGATCCGATGACAGAACTGGAGATAGTAAGTCCCGACACCACAGCCATCGGCACTCTTTCCACCTTCCCTACTCTTGAAGAGTCAGTGACTCAGTCCCTCGAATATTCTCCAAATCTGAAAATCAGCGACTATGACATCGAAATCGCAAAGCAATCGCTGCGTATAGCAAAGTCGAATTATTATCCGACCGTAAATCTCAGCGCTGGAGTCAATACCGGACATTACAATTACGACAATGTCGCCAAACAATTCGCGAATCAGCTTTCGGAACAAATAGGCCTTTCTGTAAACATACCTATTTATAACAGAGGTGCGACAAAGTTGAGAGTCAAACAAAACGAAATCGCCTTGGAACAGACGCAGATTTCTTACGAACAAAACGTCTTGTCTGAACGTCAGACTATAGTACAAGAATACAACAACATGATTTCTTCATATAACAAATACAATGTGTCGAAACAGACCAAAGACGCTTATCTTAAATCATTTGAGGCTTATAACGTTCAGTTTCAATATGGTTCTATCACGGCTGTGGAATTACTCCAACAACAAAACAGTTATCTCAACGCCTTGAACAACTTCATCCAAAACAAATATTCTTTCATCTTGCAAAGAAAAATCCTGGATGTGTATATGGGAAAAGGGATTGGAGCGATGAACAATGAATAATTAAAAATGAATAAGTGGACTATGACTGTTGTCCGTTGACTTTAAAAAAATACAAAATATGAAAAAAGGTAAAATAATAATCATCTCTGTTATTCTGATTGCTGTTGTAGGCTTTATTATGTTAAAAGTCTTTAAGAAATCAGACAAGGAATTAGTTATTCGCACATACGTTGTTGACGAATACACTGTAGAAAACACTGTCACTGCGACTGGCACGATTCAGCCTTTGGAGCAGGTTGAAGTAGGAACGCAGGTTTCTGGTGAAATCGACAAGATTTTCGTCGATTACAATTCTGTCGTGAAGAAAGGACAGCTTCTCGCCGAGTTGGACAAGTCCAATTTGTTAGAGAATCTTCGTCAGGCAGAAGCCAGCGTACGCAGTGCCGAGAGCGAACTTGAATATACCAAGACGAGTTTCGAGAGAACGAAGCAACTTTATGAAGCCAATGCGGCGACACAAATCGCTTACGACGAGTCGCGTAACTCTTTGGTTAAGGCTGAGACATCTTTACAAAACGCGCAATCTAATTTAGATAAGGCGAAGGTAAATCTGGGTTATGCAGAGATTTATTCCCCTATCGACGGCGTAGTGCTTTCCCGCGAGGTAGAAGTCGGGCAGACTGTAGCGGCTTCTTACAGCACTCCTACCCTTTTCACCATCGCGAACGACCTGACACAGATGAAAGTCGAGGCTGATGTCGATGAAGCAGATATAGGACAAGTCGTAGTAGGTCAGAAAGTTACTTTCTCTGTCGATGCTTATATCGACGATATTTTCTACGGTGAGGTTCAACAAATCAGGCTTCAGCCTACAACAACAAATAATGTCGTCACATATACCGTCATCATCACAGCTCATAATCCCGAGTTGAAACTTTTACCGGGAATGACAGCCAGCGTGACTATTGTCACTGAAGAAGAAAGCGGTCTCGCTGTTCCTTCGGAAGCATTGAGTTTCATGCCAGATCCATCTCTCGTTGATATGCCATCTCCCGGCTCCAAGCCTAAATTCGATGGAAAGAAAGCACCATTCGACGGTCCACGTCCTGATTTTAAAGGCGAGCCTCCATTCCCAGTTCCAGGTTCCCAATTCCCAGCTCCAGGCTCTCGTTCTCCAGAAATGGTTTGGGTTAAAGTCGATGGCAAGATGATGCCGCGTCCCATCAAGACCGGCATGAGTGACGGCGTTTATCGCATTGTAGAACACGGTCTTGTACAAGGCGACTCTGTGGTTCTTTCAGCCAATTACGTTGACAAAAACGCCAATATGAACATGCAGAAGATGGGTAACAACCCATTTATGCCAGGACCGCCTCCAGGTGCAGGTCGTGGTGCTAACCCTAACAACAACGGTCGTAACACTCCTAAAAGATAAGATGTTATGAATCAAGCAATATTACAGATCAACAATTTGAAGCGCGTCTTTCAGGTGGGCGTCGAGCAGGTCCATGCACTGAAAGGCGTGAGCTTCAGCATAAATAAAGGCGAGTTTGTGAGTATCATGGGCTCAAGTGGCAGCGGCAAATCGACGCTACTCAACATCTTGGGCTGCCTCGACACCCCGACTTCCGGCGAATATCTCATCGACGGCGTCTCGGTAAGAGAACGCAGCAAGAACGACCTTGCCGACATCAGAAATCGTAAGATCGGCTTTGTGTTTCAGTCGTATAACCTCCTCGCGAGAACGACAGCTCTCGAAAACGTAGAGCTGCCTCTCATTTACAACAACAGCGTCTCTTCCCGCGAACGCCGCGAACGTGCGCAACACGCACTCGAGATGGTAGGCCTCGCCGACAGAATGTCGCACACTCCAAACCAGCTCTCAGGCGGCCAGCAGCAACGTGTGGCGATAGCACGCGCCATCGTCAACGACCCGGTGATAATACTCGCCGACGAAGCGACAGGAAACCTCGACACCAAGACTTCATACGAGATTATGAGTCTGTTTCAGGAACTTAACGAAAAAGGCAAGACAATAGCCTTCGTGACACACGAAAATGACATCGCACTGTTCACATCTCGTATCATAACACTCCGCGACGGTCATATCATCAGCGATAATAAAAACGAAACTCGCTCAGCATTACAAGCGCTGGAAGAATTGAGAATTGAGAATGAACAATGAAGAATTAAGAATTAATTTCACATTCTACATTAACCTTAAACTCTAAACTAAAAACATGAACATTTTCAACTTAACAAAGATAGCTTATAAATCGTTGATGCGCAACAAGATGCGTGCGTTTCTCACCATGCTTGGCATCGTGATAGGTATTTCTTCCGTCATCACCATGGTGGGTGTCGGAGAGAGTTCTCAGGCGAGTATCAACAATCAGGTTTCACAGATGGGTACGAATCTCATTATGATACAGAGAGCGAGGATGCGTGAACGCGGTGTCTCTACCGGCCGCGATAACGTTCAGTCGCTCAAGGTGAAAGACGTAGATCTTCTCGCAGACAACTGCAAATATCTCTCAGCGGTAAGCCCTGTCTTCAACGCCAGTTCTCAGATCATCAACGGTAATTACAACTGGTCGGGCAGCGTGATGGGCGGCAACACCGAACTCATGGAGATCCGTAAGTTCGAGCTCGCCACAGGTTCCAACTTCACCGACGACGACATCAGAAAATATGCGAAAGTAGCGCTGATTGGCCACACCATTGTAGAAGAACTCTTCGATGAGAATGTCGATCCTATTGGCAAGACGATACGCGTCGGCAATATGCCTGTGAAAGTAATCGGCACTCTGAAACCTAAAGGCGAAAACCAGATGGGCGACGACCAAGACGATATTTTGATAATGCCTTATACCACAGTGCAGAAACGTATCCTCGGAATCGACTTCGTCCACATGATTATGGGCTCGGCGGCATCTGAAGATGTAGCCGACAAAGCCGTCGAAGAGATTGAAGTACTGCTTCGTAGCGCACATAAAATCAAAGACGGAGCCGCCGATGATTTTGAAGTAAGGACACAAGCCGAGATGCTCGAGATGATGTCGTCGATAAGCGGAATGATAACGACGCTGCTGACAGCCATAGCAGCTATCTCTTTGATAGTCGGTGGCATCGGAATCATGAACATCATGTATGTCACTGTTACTGAACGCACAAAAGAAATCGGATTGAGAATGTCGATCGGCGCTCATAACAGCAGCATCCTGCTTCAGTTCCTCTGCGAAAGCGTGATTTTAAGCCTCATCGGCGGACTCATCGGGATAGTACTCGGACTGCTACTCTCTTACGCCTTGTCGGTGATACAAGGAATGCCGTATATCGTAAGCACCTCAGCTGTAATACTTTCGTTCGTAGTATGCGCCGCGACAGGAATATTCTTCGGATGGTATCCTGCCAAGAAAGCTGCTTCTTTAGATCCTATCAACGCTTTAAGATACGAATGATGAAAAGTAAGTCTCTCAAAGATTATCCAAGCATGAAACTTGTTGTGTTACTGTCGTTTGCGATAAGTTTCTTTCTTCATGCCGCGATGTTCCTCTCATTTTGGTTCGGCGACGGCATCATCTTTCAGCAGATGGGAGAACACCAGCGTCCGCCAATCCACATCGACGGTTTCCTGCTGAATATCGTCTCTACTTTCATACTCGCATTCGTGCTTTACATGTACAATATGTACATCCAAAAAAATATTAAGAAAAGCGACAAAACGATGTTATTACTGATGATAATCGGTTCTGTAATCCTCACTATAACAATAAGTTTCGTCTTCACGACATTACATCCTTATATTTTAGGACATGCCAATCATCAGCCGCCTATAAACAAGAAAGTACACATTTACACCAACGCTTTGATGCGCGATTTCTTTGTCACGATGGTAGCAACTTTATCGTGGCAGTTGCTAGTATCCAATTATAGAAGTCAGAAGATTGCAGTTGAAAATGAAAGTCTTATGACAGAAAACATGACGACTCGCTATGAAGTTCTAAAAAACCAGATGAATCCGCATTTTCTGTTTAATTCTCTTAACACTTTGCAGTCTTTAATAGAAATTGACAAGGAAAAAGCCAAAGATTACGTTCAAGAATTATCAAAAGTATTAAGATATTCTCTGCAAAATCAAGAAGTTGCGAGTCTTGAAGAAGAGCTGCGTCTCGCCAATTCGTTTTGTAATCTGATGGAGATACGTTACGGTGAAAATCTTAAAATTAATTTCGACATCGACAAGAGATTGTTACATTATGAAATCATTCCTCTAAGCCTACAAGTGCTTATCGAAAACGCGATAAAACATAATGTCATCAGCAACAAACAGCCGCTAACCATAAATATAACTTCCGACTTTGAAAATCACAACCTCATCATCAACAATAAGATACAACCTAAAATCGACAAAAGCACAGGCAATGGAATCGGACTTGCAAACCTCTCGGAACGTTACAGACTAAAATGGAATACAGATATTGAAATTCTCAATAATAATGTCGATTTTTGCGTTGTGATAAAGTTAAATAAAATTAACTAAATTTTTGTTAAGAAATGAAAGCCGTTATCATTGAAGATGAGAAAATTGCCGCCGATCTGTTAAAAAATATTATCAGTCAGTTGGACGAAAATATCGAAATAGTGACAATACTACAGACCGTAGAAGACAGCATCGAATGGCTCAACAACAACCAACATCCTGATTTATTGTTCGTTGACATACATCTCGCCGACGGTTCATCATTTTCTATCTTTGAAAAAACAGACGTAAAATGTCCGATAATATTCACTACAGCATACGACGAATACGCACTTAAAGCCTTTGAAGTCAACAGTATTGATTATTTGTTAAAGCCTATTAACAAAGATGATTTACAAAGAGCTTTGAACAAATACAAAAACCTCAAAGGCGAAAATCTGGATTTGGATTACAAGAATTTCTTCTGTCGTTTTTTTGCGGAAACCGAAAAAGTTAATAATTATAAAGAATATTTCTTGGTTCCTGAACGTGACAAACTGATTCCGCTCGCGGCGAAAGACATCGCATACATCTACATAGATTTAAAACTCATCAAAGCCGTTACACATTCCGGCAAGGTTTATTATCTTAACCAAAACTTAGACGAGATGATGAACCAGCTGAATCCCAAGAATTTTTTCAGAGCCAACCGTCAGTATATTGTGGCGCACGAAGCCATCAAAGATGTCTCCATCTGGTTTGGAAACAAGATTTCGCTCAACCTCACATTGCCTACGGAAGAGAAGATCATCGTCAGCAAAGCACGTGTTCCGGAGTTTAAGAATTGGTATTCCTTTTAGGAATTCAGGAACTCAGGATTTCAGGATTTCAGGGATTTGGGGATATTTTTGAAGTTTTAACAAACATCTAACAAACTTTATCTCTTTCATTATGTTTTTAAGTCGTACAAATTAAAATTAAAAACAACATTATGAAAGACTTAAATTTCAGACATGGAGACGCCAAGAGCGATGTCTTCGGAACAGATGCAATGATAAATCCATCACCTGTAGATAGAATTCCTGATGCACCGACGACGCCACAGGTAGCTTATCAGATGGTCAAAGACGAGACATTTCCTCAGACGCAGCCACGTCTCAACCTCGCCACTTTCGTCACCACATACATGGACGAATATGCTACAAAACTGATGAACGAAGCCATCAGCATCAACTACATCGACGAGACAGAATATCCACGTGTAGCGGTGATGGGACAGAAATGCATCAATATCATCGCCAATTTATGGAATTCGCCGGAAGCCAACAAATGGAAAACCGGCGCTCTCGGCATCGGATCATCGGAAGCCTGTATGCTCGGCGGCGTGGCAGCATGGATGCGCTGGCGTAAAAGAAGAATGGAACAAGGCAAACCTTACGACAGACCTAACTTCGTCATCTCCACAGGCTATCAGGTAGTGTGGGAGAAATTCGCTCAGCTCTGGCAAATCGAGATGCGAACCGTACCGCTCACAACAGAAAACCCGACATTAGATCCTAAGAAAGCCATCGAGATGTGCGACGAGAACACAATCTGCATTGTGCCTATCGCAGGCTGCACCTGGACCGGCATGAACGACGACTTCGAAGCCATCGACAAAGCCGTGACAGAATTCAACAAAAAGACAGGCAACCAACTCTGCATCCACGTCGATGCCGCATCGGGAGGCTTCATCCTGCCATTCTTAAAGCCACATGTCAAATGGGACTTCAGACTAGACAACGTATTATCAATAAGCACCTCAGGTCACAAATACGGACTCGTATATCCAGGACTGGGCTGGGTCGTCTGGAAAGACAAGAAGTATCTGCCTTCTGAAATGGCGTTCAGCGTCAACTACCTCGGTGCTGATATCACACAAGTGGGTCTTAACTTCTCACGACCTGCCGCCCAAGTCCTGGGACAATATTACCAATTCATCAGATTAGGATTCCAAGGATACAAAGCGATACAACAAAACTCTATGGAAATCGCAGAATATCTACACGGAGAAATCGCCAAGATGCCACAGTTCAAGAACTACAGCAGCGAACTTGTCAACCCATTGTTTATCTGGTCGTTGAATCCTAAATATGACAAAGTCGCCAACTGGACCTTGTACGACTTACAATACAAGTTACAACAAAACGGCTGGATGGTTCCAGCGTATACATTGCCGAAGGATTTAGAGCAATGTGTCGTGATGAGAATTGTCTGTCGCCAAGGATTCAGCCGCGACATGGCCGACATGCTCCTCACCGACATCAGGATGGCTGTCGCCGACTTGGAAAAACTCAGCTACCCAACACAGTCGAGAGTGGAAGTCAATAGGAACATTCATCCTAAACACAGCTTCAACCACGGAGGTAAGAAGTAGAACTTTAGAATTCTAGAATTCTTAGGTCGCTGAGATTGTCGAAGGCATAAGTCGGTGCTTCGACAAGCTCAGCGACCTCGTCTTTAATGTAGAGCTTAAGGTCCAGGGGTTAAGGTTATTAATTCAAAAAAACTCCATAATTCTAATTTCTAAAGTTTTGAGATTTTGAAGTTTTGAGTTTTTAAAAAAATCTGTTGTCTGTTGTCTGTCGTCCGTTGTCTTTTTTCTTATCTTTGTGAGTCAATTTCTACAAGAAAACCTATGATTCGCAAAATATATAAATTCGGCGGTGCATCGGTAAAAGATGCCAATGCCGTAAGAAACTTAAAAGACATTCTCGAAAAAGAAAACAGAAACGAGATAATGCTCGTCATTTCCGCCATGGGAAAGACAACCAACGCCATAGAGCAGCTTCTCTCCGACTTCCGCAAAAACAACGGTCACCTCGAAATCAGCGCTCTCAGCGAGATAATAGAATATCACGAGAACATAATGACGGAACTCTTCGACGGCGACAGCTCGCATCCTGTCTTCGAGACAATGACAAATCTCTTTCTCGATTTATATCTCTGCCTTCAGGAAACAGGCTACGACTACGATTATCAATACGATAACACTGTCAGCTTCGGTGAGATGCTCTCAACCACACTAATCTCTGCTTATCTCAACAAATGCGGCATCAAAAATGAATTGATCGACGCACGCGAATTCATCATCACCGACCACAATTTCCGCGCCGCCAATCCAGAATGGGACGACTGCCGTCTGAGAATACAGCAACTCAACGACAGACACGACGGCACGATGTATATCACCCAAGGATTCATCGCAAGTTCGAGATCACCGAAGACAACGACAACCTTGGGAAGAGAAGGCTCCGACTTCACGGCAGCCATCTTCGCCAACTGCCTCGATGCCGAAGAACTGACGATATGGAAAGACGTCGATGGACTCCGCAACGCCGACCCCAAACGTTTTCCCAACACCGAAAAAATATCACATCTATCCTACTTCGAAGCCATCGAACTCGCTTTCTACGGAGCTTCCATCATTCATCCAAAAACGCTCAAGCCTCTACAAAACAAAAATATACCTCTTAAAGTAAGGTCTTTCCTTGACAGAAATCTGGAGCCTTCCGTGATAGACGGAACAGAAGAATATATAGAATACGTTCCTTCTTATATCGTCAAAGACAAACAGACGCTAATGAGCATCACTGCCCGCGACTATTCGTTTATGAACGAGCATAACAGAGCGCTCATCTTCAACATCATGGACGAACTCAACATACATTCCAACATGACGCAAGTGTCGGCCCTCGTCCTTTCGATATGTTTCGATGAAAATGAAAAGAAACGCCTCCAACTTACAGAGGCGCTCTCTCAAGCTTTTAAGATAAAATACAACGACGGACTTCAGCTCTTTACCATTCGTCACTATCAAGAAGGATTGGAAAAAGACTTCGTCAAAGACAAGAAAATCTACGTCGAACAAAGAAGCCGAAGCACGTATCAGATTGTGTTTTAAGTCACCAAGACTCCAAGAAAAACCTGGTGACTCGGTGACTTAGAGACTCATTTTTCCCAATGGAAAGGTTGAATCTGTGAATCTTTATCTTGCCACGATGGTTTGCGCAACGCATAGATTATAAAAGGCACAGCCACGAAAATGATGCAGCCGCCGAACATCACTCCGAACCAAACGGCGTTACTGCCGGTAGCGATTTGTCCAGGAGGAATGAAACTCAATACGAAAGCGAGCAAAGAACCCAAGAAACCTACGCCAGCGATAATCCACATCAAGAAGTTGCCTTTCTTGCCGATTCTGAACGAACGAGGAGCGTCTTTCATAATATAACGCAGATAGATAGCAGCAGCGAACATCAGGAGATACATTATGAGATAAAGCAGCACTGTCATCTGTGACAATATCTGATAGAAACTCTGTACCGACGGCATCACCACGAAGAGAAGACTTAATATCGTAACAATGATACCTTGTATTATCAAGATGTTGCTCTGCACGCCGATTTTATTTGTCTTCTGGAAGAAAGGAGGCAGATAGCCAGCCTTACCCACTACGAGCAGACCTTTTGAAGGACCTGACACCCAAGTCAATACGCCAGCCAACACACCGAAAGCAAGAGCGACAGCGATAACAGGCGACAACCATGAAGCATGTATATATTTGAAATAATTGTCGAAACCGATCAAAAGGCTTTGAGTAAGATTGATGTTATCTTTCGGAATTATGAATCCAAGAGCGTACGTGCCAAGAACGAAAATCACTACTGTGATAAGAGCGCCGATGAAAACAGCACGCGGATAACTTCTGGCAGGATTGTCCATATCTTTGACGTGAACACCAGTCATTTCCATACCCGCATAGAACAAGAAGATACTTGAAGCAAGGACGAGATTGTCGAGTTTGGCGAGGTCTGGCCAGAAACTTCCGCTGAGATTCATCTGTATAGGTCCTCCTGTAGCGACATAATAAATCCCTAATATTATCAGAAGACCAGCAGGAATGATAGTGCCTACAAGACCACCAATCTTGGAAATTTTACCGACCCAGCCAAGACCTTTCAACGAGATGAAAGTAGCAAGCCAATAAATGACCAATACCACGATAAGTGTATAGATTTTATTATCCGCCATAGCCATATCGCTGGCCGGATTCATTCCTATAAACGCCAGAGACACAGCGCCGAAAGTCAGGACTGTCGGATACCATATCGTGTTTTGGAACCACTGCAACCAGATGGCGAGAAAACCCAGGCGCTTGCCAAAAGCCTCACCGACCCAACGGAAAACACCGCCCTCCTTGTTGGCGAACATAGAAGCCAGCTCCGCCGCGACAAGAGCGGTAGGAATGAGAAAGACAAGAGCCGCAAACAGATAATAAAATGCCGAACTCAAACCATATTCGGCTTCGGCAGGAAGTCCTCGCAATGAAACAACCGCCGTGACATTCATGATAGCGATAGTGAAAACACTAAGCTTCGCAATTGATTTTGTTTTATTTGAATCCATAAGCTTAAATTTTCTGATAAAAACAAAAAGATGACAGAAAGGTTCAACACTTTTTAAAGCTTTAAAACCATCAGAGGAACAACATCGCAACTCACAGAAAAAAAGATATTTTACCTCTATTTAATTATGCTATTTAACAGATTAATTGTATATTTGCGTTCGTAAATATAATCATCGCCAATGTAAATCGTATGGAGACAATAAAAGTACTCGATAAAGAATTCAGACTATATATTCCTCAAGAAGAAATTGAGACCGTCATCAAAGACATCGCCTGTAAAATCAATGAAGATTACAGAGGCAAGAACCCTTTGTTCCTCGTGATGCTCAACGGAGCCTTCATGTTTGCGTCGCAACTCTTCAAAGAACTGGACATCGACTGCGAGACATCTTTCGTGAAATATTCCACATACAGCGGTACTCAAAGCACTTGCGAAGTCAAAGAACTCATCGGACTTAATTCTTCTCTGGAAGGTCGCGACATCATCATAGTGGAAGACATCATCGACTCAGGATTCACCATGAATTGTCTGCTCAAAAAACTTAAAGACATGAAAGTGTCGAGTGCAAAAGTGGCGACAATGCTCTTCAAACCTAATGCCTTCCAATTCGATTACAAGATTGATTATGTAGGAATGAATATCGGAAACGAATTCATCGTAGGTTACGGCCTCGACTACAATGAACACGGAAGAAATTACGCTTCAATATATAAAGTTGTTGAATAATCAAAATAATATATCATGTTAAATATAATTATCTTCGGCCCTCCAGGCGCAGGTAAAGGCACTCAGTCAGAACATCTTAAAGAACGCTACGGCCTTACCTACATATCTACAGGTCAGGTGCTTCGCGCTGAAATGGCGGCCGGAACAGAAATAGGATTAAAGGTAAAAGACATCATCGATCACGGCGGACTCGCATCCGACGAAATTGTCGCTGAGATAATAGAAAAATTCATCAAGACTCACACCGATTCAAACGGATTCCTTTTCGACGGATTCCCTCGCACAGTGAAACAAGCCGAAATATTGGAAGAGCTCTTCAAGAAATATAACCTGAAACTCAACGGCGTGCTGAGACTCGAAGTGCCAGAAGACATACTCATCGAACGTATGCTGGAACGCGGTAAGACAAGCGGACGCACCGACGATAACATCGAATCAATACATTACCGCTTCGTAGAATACGACAGCAAAACAAAGCCTGTACTCGACTTCTACCAGCAAAGAAATATCCTGCATCCAATAAACGGCGTCGGAACAATTGAAAACATCTTCGACGACCTATGTCAGGAAATCGAAAAAATAAAATAAGACAACTATATTCAGAGACGTCACATCATGGCGTCTCTACTTATTGAATCTCACTTGGTTATATGCAGAACGTTTTCGATACAAAGGTTTTCAAAATCCTGCTGAAAGACAAAAACGCAGCCTCCGAAAATTGGAAAGGCGCTGGCGTCGCAGTGCCGGTTTTCTCTCTTAACAGCAATGACAACTTCGGCATAGGTGAATTCCTCGATCTCAAACTATTGGCAGACTGGTGCAACAAAATCGGATTGAAGATGATTCAAATTCTTCCAATCAACGACACCCGTACCGACGACTCCTGGGATAATTCTTATCCGTATAAAGCCATCTCGACAAAAGCTCTGCATCCTATCTATCTCAACCTCGATAACTTAGGCCAGCTCAACGATATTAACGACAGAACTTATTTCGAAAATCAAAAGACTGTCTTAAAAAACAAAGACTTCGTCGATTATCCCGAAGTGATGAAAGTAAAAGACGCTTACTTCAAAAAGATTTTCGCACAGACTTGGGACGAGGTGAAAAACCAAGAAGATTATAAAATATTTTTTGAAGAAAATAAAGAATGGCTCGAGCCTTACGCCTCGTTCTGCGGACAACAGCCTGCGTTTCACTATTTTCTTCAATATCATCTCGACAAACAGCTGAAAGAAGCCGTCGATTATCTCCATCAAAAAGGCATCGCTTTGAAAGGCGACATCCCGATAGGTATCGGCCGTCATAGCGTGGAAGCCTGGAACAATCCGGAACTTTTCAATCTGGACAGCTCGGCCGGCGCTCCTCCTGACGCATTCGCTACCGAAGGACAAAACTGGGGCTTCCCGACATATAACTGGGAAGCGATGGCAAAAGACGATTACAAATGGTGGCGCGAACGTCTAACCCAAATGAGCCGCTACTTCGACGCTTACCGCATCGATCATATATTGGGCTTCTTCAGAATCTGGGAAATACCCTTCGAATATTCCCAAGGAACAATGGGGCACTTCAACCCGGCGATTCCTTTGGAATTAGGAATTGATGGCATCAATCTCTCAGAATCTCAACTAGACGCTTTGTTCCTAAAAGACAAAAACGATCCTAATAAGTTTCACCCGAGAATCAATCTTCATCTTACTCAAGCTTATAATGAATTGGATGATTGTCAGAAAGACAAGATAAACAAACTATACGACGACTTTTTCTACCACAGAAACGAAGAGCTCTGGAAAACAGAAGCCCTGAAGAAGCTGCCGAAAATCATCGAGGCAAGCGACATGCTCGTTTGCGGCGAAGACCTCGGCATGGTTCCGGCTTGCGTTAAAGATGTCATGCAGCAACTTAACATACTTAGCCTCGAAGTACAAAGAATGCCTAAACAATACGGAGCTACTTTCGTCAATCCGAAAGACAACCCGTATCTCAGCGTCGATACGACTTCCACTCACGATACCTCGACAATTCGAGGCTGGTGGGAAGAAAACGGTGAACTGACAAACCGATTCTACAGAGAGATGCTCGGCCATCACGAAGGCGCTCCTTATTTCGCTGAGCCGTGGGTCTGCAAGGAAATAATCCAACAACATCTCGACTCTTCTTCAATGTGGGTCATCATTCCTATACAAGATTATATCGCCATGGACGGCGAGTTCCGCTGGGATCAGACCCAAAGAGAACAAATCAACATTCCGGCAAATCCGAAACATCACTGGTGCTATAAAATGCATCAAAGCCTTGAATCTCTTAACGAGAGACAAGACTTTAACGATATGATTGCAGCGATGATAAAAAACTCCAACCGCTAACTCCCAATCCCTGAATCCCTGAACTCCTAATCAATAAACAACCTTCACCTCACCTTTATATTCGCCGGTGACAGTGTTGTTGTTATTATCTTTACAATCGATATGGACGGTATATGTCTCATTAGATTTCGTGACTTTCACCGTTCCCAAAAGAATAACTCCAGATTCGACACCTTCATCTTTCAGCCAGGCACCGCGTTTAAATCTGTGTTCAAATTTCTCGTCATAAGCGTACGGAATATATAGTCCGCTAGGCAAATATTCGTCAACTTTAGAATAGAATAAAAAGTTAATCGAATGAGGCGCATTGCTGTTGCTGTTGTCTAAAGTAAGCCTCAACTGATAAAAACCGTTGTCTTCACCGACATTATTCAGCACAGCTTCATTGACGTAATAAGTCTTTTCTCCAACTTTGAAATATCCGTCATCAGGATAATCGTCGTTACATGAAACCAACGACAATGTCACAAAACAAACCAATATAAAAGATAATTTTTTCAAGATATTTTTCATATACATAAAATTTATTTACGAGTGTAAAAATAATACTTTTTTACTTCATAAACCTTCGATTTAACAAACATTTTTTAATTTTATAATTATTTTTTCACGGCATACAACAAAAACGCAATTCAATCGTTATATTGTCAAACCATATATAAACAACTTATTATTAATTAAACAACTAACAAAATTATGGCAGCAATTTCAGGAAAATATTTAGGAAATTTATGCAGTGAATTAACTCACAATCAATCTGGTGTAAAAATCAATGTTGACGGTAACGGCAAAGGATTCTCTCCTGTCGATCTGACGGCGGCTTCATTGGGAGCCTGCATGATGGCGATGATGGCTTACACGGCAGAAAGCAAAGGTATCAATCTTGAAGGAATGAATATCGAAGTCGATAAGGTTATGGCCGACGCTCCTCGCAGAATCGGCGAATTCAATATCACCGTCAATTTCACACAATCATACAACGACAAAGAGAAAATCTTATTACAAAGAGCTGCTGAGACTTGTCCGGTCAAAAAGACTTTGAGCAGCGACTGTAAAATCAACGTCGTGATGAACTTCATTTAAGACACCAAGTAAACAAGACACCAAGTCACCGAGATAAATAATTCTTGGAGACTTGGTGTCTTAAGTCTATGTAACCTATAAAACTTACTTCATCTTCTGGAATTTTGCGTTGACAGAATCCATGACTCTTTTCATCATAACCGGATTATCGTTATAGTAATCCATATTCTCGAAAAACACGGAATCTGTGATGCCGTAATGTTCAAAAAGCGCTTCGTAGCCTTTGGTTTTCAGATTGTTCGTACTTATATTTTTACCTCTGCGATAGTTTATGGCGTTTTCCAGAATCTGGACGTCAGTCATTATCTCAACCATCTGAGATTCCGACAATAAAAGATTCGGTGCTGACACCTTATCCTGCTTGTCGTTACAAGACATCAAGAGCGCCAACACCGAAAGTGCTAATATTTTTAACTTTTTAGTTACCAACTTCTGAGAAAAATTTAATTCGCATCAAACGTACCTCTTCTTCCTCGTAATCATTTACGCCGAGAGCGTCCATGGCATCTTCAACGGTATCTGAATCAGCTTCGCGGAAATATTCCAGAATATCCTCTTGATGATATTCGTCGATATTATCTTCGATGTAGTAATTGATGTCGAGACGTGTTCCGCTTGCCACTATACTTTCAATCTCGGTGAGAAGTTCATCGAAGCCCATGTTTTTAGAATGAGCGATGTCTTCCAAAGGAATCTTTCTGTCGATATTTTGAATGATGCTTATCTTCAACGCCGATCTGTTGACAGACGATTTAATCACCATATCGTTAGGACGAGTAATCTCATTTTCTTCGACATATTCCTTGATGAGTTCCAAGAACGGCTGACCGAATTTCTGGGCTTTACCCTGACCCACGCCGACGATTTGTGTGAGTTCATCCATTGTGATAGGATATTGTATCGTCATATCTTCAAGAGACGGGTCTTGGAATATCACGAAAGGCGGCAAGTTCATTTTCTTAGCCATTGTCTTGCGGAGGTCTTTCAGCATCGCAAACAGAGTCTTGTCGGTACCGCTGTCCTTGCCGAAAGCCACTCTTTCTTCATCAAAATCATCTTCTTCAGGATTGTCGTAATCGTGATCTTTAGCCACCATCACAGGATAAGGTTTCTTCACGAAAGCCATACCTTCTTTAGTGACTTTCAACACGCCGTATTCTTCAATATCCTTTGACAAGAGCTTGTTGACGATAGTCTGGCGTATGATTGAAGTCCAGTATTTTTCATCGTTATCGTCGCCTGCGCCGAAGAATTCGCAGGTATCGTGTTTCGCGGTTTTGATGTCGCCGGTCGCTTTGCCTGCGAGGAGTTCTGCGATATGTTTTGTCTTGAAGAGCTGTTTGGTCGCGATAATGGCGTCGAGAACAAGTTTAATATCTTCCTGTCCGTCGAATTTGACTTTAGGATTGAGACAGTTGTCGCAAGCTCCGCAGTTGTCTTTTTCGTAAGTCTCGCCGAAATAATGCAACAGAAGTTTATGGCGACATACTGATGATTCGGCGTAAGTCACTGTTTCGTTAAGAAGTTCGCGGGCAATTTCCTGTTCAGCGACATCTTTACCTTTATTAAATTTCTCCAGTTTATGAATATCTTCATAATCGTAGAAGGCGATACATTTACCTTCGCCGCCGTCACGTCCTGCGCGACCTGTTTCCTGGTAATAACCTTCGAGGCTCTTAGGAATATCGTGATGTATTACGAAGCGGATGTCTGGTTTGTCGATTCCCATTCCGAAGGCTATGGTAGCGACGATGATGTCAACCTCTTCCATCAGGAATCTGTCCTGATTATCGCGGCGTGTCTGAGTATCGAGGCCGGCATGATAAGGGAGAGCTCGTATTCCGTTAGCCACGAGGACTTCAGCGAGTTCTTCAACTTTCTTACGGCTCAGACAATAAACGATGCCCGATTTTCCAGGATTACTTTTGATATATTTTATAATATCCTTGACGACGTCTTTAGTCTTTGGTCGCACCTCATAATAAAGGTTAGATCTGTCGAAAGAAGATTTAAAGACTTTAGCGTCGAGGATGTCGAGGTTTTTCATTATGTCTTTCTGCACCTTCACCGTGGCAGTAGCTGTGAGGGCTATGACTGGCAGTTTTGGTCCTATGGCGTTGATGATAGGTCTCAGGCGTCTGTATTCCGGGCGGAAGTCGTGACCCCATTCTGATATACAGTGAGCCTCATCGATGGCGAAGAAAGATATTTTCAATCCTCGCAGGAACTCTATCGTTTCTTCTTTGGTCAGCGATTCTGGAGCCACATACAACAATTTCGTCTTGCCGCTCATAAGGTCGCCCTTAACCTGTGTAAGTTCCGACTTCGACAATGAGGAATTCATAACGTGAGCGATGCCCGAGTCGGCGCCGAAGTTACGAATCATATCAACCTGGTTTTTCATCAATGCTATCAAAGGCGAAACGACGATGGTAGTACCTTCGCTCATCAAAGCAGGCAGTTGGTAGCACAACGACTTTCCGCCGCCTGTCGGCATAAGGACAAACGTATTGTTGCCTGCCAATATACTTTTGATAATTTCCTTTTGGTTACCTTTGAATTGTTCAAAACCAAAAACATTCTTTAATAAATCGTGCAAATTATTTTCATCAATTTTTGCCATAACCTCTTCAATGAAATTTTATTTATATTTGCAAAGTTTTGTATAAAGTAAAAAATCTTAATTCGTCTATTTGACAAAGTTATGATTTTTAATTTTAAAGAAGCAAGAAAAAAGTAACATTTTTTTAAATTATGGAAAACATCAAGGATATCGCAATTCAAGTTATTGATACAGAAGCTAATTCAATATTAGGATTAAAAGAACTTTTAACAGATAATTTCACCAAAGTGGTAGAATTAATCTTAAATTCCAAGGGTAATGTGATTGTTTCTGGTATCGGGAAGAGTGCAAATATCGCACAAAAGATAGTTGCGACCTTAAATTCCACAGGAACGACAGCCGTTTTCATGCACGCCGCCGATGCGATACACGGCGATCTTGGCATCATCAGGGACGAAGATGTCGTCATAATAATCTCGAAAAGCGGCGAGACTCCAGAGATAAAAGTCCTCACTCCATTAATAAAGATTAGGAACAACAAACTCGTCGCCATTGTCGGCAACACCAGTTCATTTCTTGCGGCCGAAGCCGATTACGTCCTTGACACGACCGTACCGCACGAGGCATGTCCTAACAACCTCGCTCCTACTGCCAGCACCACGGCTCAGCTTGTCATGGGAGACGCCCTTGCCATCGCCTTGCTGAAATGCCGCGGCTTCAGTTCTGACGACTTCGCGAAGTTCCATCCAGGCGGAGCCTTGGGAAAACGCCTTTACCTCAGAGTCGGCGACGTATGTGTCAAAAACGCCATACCGATGGTGAATGAAGAAGACGACATGACAAAAGTGATAATAGAGATTTCGGAGAAGCTGCTAGGTGCAGCAGCTGTGATAAACAACGATAAACTCACCGGAATAATCACCGACGGCGACCTCAGAAGAATGCTGATGAAACATACCGACATAAAAGAAATTAAAGCCAAAGACATAATGACACATAACCCTAAGACAATAGACAAAAACGATTTGGTTGTCAATGCCTTGGAACTTATGCAAAACAAATCTATCACACAGCTACCTGTGATGGATAACGGCAATTACGTGGGAATGATTCACATTCACGACATTATAAAAGAAGGAATCATCTAAAATTGAAAATTGTATTTAAACTAGAAAAATGATACTCAGGACCGATAATTTAGTAAAGAAATACAACAACAGAACCGTTGTAAAAGGCGTTAGCGTCGAGGTGAAACAAGGCGAAATAGTGGGTTTATTGGGACCTAACGGCGCCGGAAAAACAACCACTTTTTACATGACCGTCGGTCTCATCAAGCCTTTCTCCGGTCACGTTTATCTCGATGAACAAGACATAACACAATTCCCGATGTACAAAAGAGCGCAGCTCGGCATCGGATACCTGGCACAAGAAGCATCGGTGTTCAGGCAGTTGAGCGTCGAAGATAATATCGCTTCGGTGATGCAGTTTAAGAAAGGCATGTCCAAGGAGCAGCAGCGTGAGAAACTCGAATCGCTGCTAAATGAATTCAGTCTGCAACATATTAGGAAAAGTAAGGGCATACAACTCTCCGGAGGCGAACGACGCAGAACCGAAAT
Source organism: Bacteroidales bacterium (assembly GCA_045615285.1). Lineage (GTDB taxonomy): Bacteria > Bacteroidota > Bacteroidia > Bacteroidales > F082 > Limimorpha. The sequence goes on along the minus strand of JAZLEO010000025.1, from coordinate 153,668 downwards.
AGCAAGAGCGCTCGCCGTAGATCCTAAGTTCATCCTGCTCGACGAGCCTTTCGCAGGCGTCGATCCAATAGCGGTGGAAGACATCCAACGCATAGTGGCGAAACTGAAAAACAAGAATATAGGCGTACTCATCACCGACCATAACGCCAATGAGACTTTGTCAATCACCGACAGAGCATATCTCGTCTTTGAAGGAAAAGTGCTTAAAACCGGCTCTCCAGAAGAACTCGCCAACGACGAAGTCGTGAGAAGCCATTATCTGGGTAGCAACTTTGAATTGAGAAGGAAAGAATTTTGAGCAATTAGGAGCTTTTTAGCTATTGAACTTCAGACTCTTAGGCCACTGAGCTTATCGAAGCGTCGTACTCTGCCTTCGACGAGCTCAGGCATCGCTAATTTCTAATTAAAACAGCTTCTACGACATAAAACATCATCACGAAAGGTATCGCAGCGAATCCTAAGAAAACGAAAGCCACAACAGCAAATATCGCCAAGATATAGATGTGTTTATTTTCCTTAAACTTCAAATTCTTTATTTTCAATGAGAAGAAAGGAATTTCGCTTACCATCAAGAAACTGAACAGAACCACTATCGCCAACAAGAAATAAGGATTTGTCATAAGATTTCCCATAAACGCCAGAGATTCATTCTTCAATGTAAACGGCAATGATGCCACGAAGAGTCCCATCGCAGGTGTTGGAAGTCCGATGAAAGAGGTCGTCTGACGATCGTCGATATTAAATTTAGCGAGACGTATCTCAGCGAATATCGCCAGCAAAAATGCGAAGAACGGAATGATATTGAAGCCTGCGATTTCGAGGCTAAGGCTGCTGGCCACAGGCTGCTGGCTCAAATAATGATAGATGATAAACGAAGGCGCGACTCCGAACGACACTACATCAGATAGCGAGTCGAGCTGCGCCCCCAAAGGAGAATACGCCTTGAGGAGACGAGCCGCAAAGCCGTCGAAGAAATCCAGAACAGCGGCCACGAAAATCATGGCACCGGCTGCGACAGCGTAGCCATTACACATCAAAACTATTGAAATGCAACCAGATAAAAGGTTACAACACGTTATCGAATTTGGAATATGTTTTATCATTGTCAATCATCAATTGTTAATTGTAAATTATCTCACATAGTGCGGCATTTCATCAGGCAAAATGATGGAATATTCGACGAGTCCCCTGACCTCGCCGTCAACATACCAAGGAGTCTGATAAATCATTTTCCTCACATCGCCCTTTTGTATCGTATAAACGTTGGTGGCTTTTTCGCCAATCAGACGCTTTATCGTCTCTTGCGACGACTGTTTATGGCACGACATCATGTTTTTTCCGACCATATCAGTAAATACAGATTTGGATTTATCATTCATATAAACAACATTACCCTCTGTGTCAGAGATAGTTATACTCACATTTATTTCCTTGAAGAAATCAAAAATATTATTTTCCATGATTTTGAATTTTACTGCAAAAAAAAGAAATATTTATCAAACTAAAACATTATCATAAAAAAAAATAAAAGTAGCGAAGCAACGATGTAAAGTGTTATATTTGCAATCTAAATAATGTCAAGTCTTGAAAAAACTGTATAAATACATATTGAGCTCATTTATCGGCACTTTCATCTTCACTTTTTTCATTGCCGTGTTTATTTTGCTCATGCAGTTTTTATGGACATATCTCGACGACCTTGTCGGGAAAGGACTAGGATTTGACGTTTTGGGCAAGTTGATGTTCTACACTTCAATAACATTCGTTCCTATGGCGATGCCGCTTGCCATGCTGTTATCGTCGCTGATGTGCTTCGGCAATCTGGGCGAATATTACGAACTTGTAGCGATGAAAGCCTCAGGAATATCAGTGTGGAAAATAATGCGCCCTCTGTTTGTATTCGCTATCGTAATGAGTTTCACAGCATTTATCTTTTCCAACAACGTACTTCCCGTCGCGACTTTAAAATCCAAGACTTTACTGAGAGATGTCAGGAAACAGAAAATGTCGTTCGACATTCCGGAAGGGATGTTCTACAAAGGCATCGATGGCTACACCATCAGGGCTGGGAAAAAAGGCGCTGACGGATCAACTCTATACGAAGTCCTGATTTACGACCACACCGAATACAAAGGCAACACCAAAGTCACAAGCGCCGACTCCGCTACGATAGCGCTCGCTCCAAGCCAAAAAGAAATCGTCTTCACGCTCTACAACGGATATAACTACAACGAAGTCATTGACGATAAAGAATATAGAGCGAAAAGACCTTTTGAAAAAATGAAATTCGACAAACAATATGTCAGTTTCGACATCTCAGACTTCGACCTTACACAAAGTGACGGAAACTCTTTAAAAGGCCATCAGTCAATGCTGAATATCAGCCAGTTAATCGTAGCGATAGACTCTCTTGAAATTAATCGTGAAGAACGACACGAGTCGTTTAAAAACTCATTTAAGCACAGACTACAACATCTGTCATCGAAAGATGTTGTCAACAAGAATACAAAGAACAAGAAAGTTGATATTGATACACTTACGGTATTTCAGTGGCCGCTTATAGACAATTTCTCCAAAAAAGAACAAGCTTCGATCGTAAATATGGCAATTACGGCTACGAAGAATCATATCGACAATATAGAATTGAATATCAACGACTTCAAGCGACAAGAGACGAATCTCAGAAAACATCAGCAGGTCTTACATGAGAAATTTTCCCTCAGCATCGCATGTCTGCTCTTCTTCTTCATAGGAGCGCCCTTAGGAGCCATCATCCGCAAAGGCGGGCTGGGACTTCCGATCGTCATCAGCGTGGTGTTTTTCGTCATCTATTACATCATAACAATCACGAGCCAACGCATTGCGATAGCCGGCGATATACCTGTATTTCTGGGAGTCTGGCTTTCGTCGATAATAATATTACCGATAGGTATCTTCCTGACAATCAAAGCGACGACAGACTCAGCCTTGCTTGACGGAGAAAGTTGGAAAAAGACATTTAAGAAAATTTTTAGAAAAAAAAGATAACGATTTATTATGAATATTTTGATGCTTTGCAACAAGTCACCTTATCCGCCAGGCGAAGGCGGACCGATGGCGATGAACAGTATTGTCAACGGACTTCTCGAAGCCGGACATAAAGTCAAGATACTTGCTGTCAATAGCGAGAAATATCATATTGTCGAAAAAGACATTCCTCAGTCGTACAAAGACAAAACCGGAATCGAGCTTGTGGATGTCGATTTAAGGATAAAGCCGCTCAAGGCATTACAGAATCTTTTCAGCGACAATTCTTATCATGTGGAAAGATTTATCTCTGAAGACTTTACAAAAAAACTCGTTGAGGTTTTAAGTAAGGACAAATACGACATCGTACAGCTGGAGATGATTTACATGGCTCCTTATATCGAGACGATACGAGCCAATTCCGACGCTTTGATAGTCCTACGCGCTCATAATGTGGAACATCTGATTTGGGACAGAATCGCCAAGAAAACAAGTTTCTTGCCTAAGAAATGGTATCTGAATCATTTGGTCCGCACCTTGAAAAACTACGAATTGAACGTCATCAACAAAGTCGATGGCATCGCCGCCATCACCTATCGCGACGCAGCTTTCTTCCGTGGCGAGACCGCTGTTCCGGTGATAGACATACCGTTTGGCGTTAATCCTGAAGAATTTACGCCTTGTTACGATGTCAACGAAAAACCGACTTTATATCACATCGGATCAATGAATTGGATGCCTAACGAAGAAGGCATAAGATGGTTTCTGAAGAAAGTGTGGGACAATCTAAGAGAAAGAGAGCCCGACATCAAGCTGAATCTTGCCGGACGACATACGCCGAAATGGTTAATGAATCTTAAGAAAAAAAACGTCAAGGTTTTCGGTGAAGTCCCTGACGCCAAAGAATTCATAAGGAACAACGATATTGCTATCGTACCGCTTCTTTCCGGCAGCGGAATAAGAATCAAAATCATAGAGTCGATGGCGATGGGAAAAACCGTCATCACCACGATGATAGGCGCGGAAGGAATACAATATTCAGAATACAACAATATCATCATCGCCGACACACCGACGAAAATCGTTGAGACAATATGCAGAATAACTAAAGAACCTGAAGAGATTCAGAGAATCGGAAGAAACGCCAGAAAGCTCATCGAAGACGTTTATGACAACAAGAAAATCATCGACAGATTGTTGATATTCTATGATGAGATAAGCAAAACAAAAAAAGATTTAACATATATAAATCATTGATATGAAGATATTTGTATTGTTGCCGAGAATCCCGTGGCCACTCGAAAAAGGAGATAAGCTGCGAGCTTTCAATCAGATAAAACAACTCGCCAAAAATAACGAGGTGGTTCTCTGCGCTTTGAATACAAATAAAAAATATGACAAGGAAGCAGCCTTCAAGGCATTGCAGCCATATTGTGTATCAACGACTTTCATCGACATCAACAAAATATCCATACTGACCAACATAGCTAAAGCCTTTTTGAAAGGACTGCCTATTCAATGCGGATATTTTTACAACAAAAAGGCACATAAGAAAATAAGCGGACTCATAGAAAAGCATAAGCCGGACATGCTTTTCGGGCAGCTGTTGAGAGTAGCAGAATATATACGTTACGAAAGGATTCCAAAAACCATTGATTATCAGGATGTCTTTTCTATGGGAATGAAGCGCCGGAGCGAAGTAGCGCCTTTCTTCGCCAAACCAATCTTCAATATGGAATACCGTCGTCTTAGACGTTATGAACACGACATCTTCAACGACTTCGACATCAAGACTATAATAAGTGTCCAAGACAGAGATTTCATCGACCACCCCGAAAACGGAAAAATACTTATAGTCCCGAACGGCGTAGATCATGAATATTATTCTCCACGAGAAGAGACAAAAAAATACGACATTGTTTTCACTGGTAACATGGCATACGCACCTAATGTAAATGCCGTAGAATACCTTGCAAATCATATACTTCCTCTGGTATGGAAACAATTGCCAGATGTAAAGATGTACATCGCTGGAGCGACTCCAGATCCTCGCGTCAAGAAAGCAGCTTCCGACAAAGTCATCATCAGCGGCTGGCTCGACGATATGAGGGACGCATACGCTCAAAGTAAAATATTTATCGCCCCGATGAGAATCGGTACCGGACTTCAGAACAAACTGCTCGAAGCAATGTCGATGCGACTTCCTTGCATCACTACATCACTGGCTAACAATTCGTTACAAGCAGAAGAAGATAAAGAAATACTCGTAGGAAACAACGAACAAGAACTTGCGAACCATATCATCACACTTTTAACCAATAAAGACAAAGCAAATGAAATCGCTAAAAACGGCTACGATTTCGTACATCGTGTCTATGACTGGAGTGAAGCGACGAAGATTATGGAAGAAGAAATGAGAAATGAAGTAATTATACATTTTAAAAAAGAATATTAACCATGGACAAAGACAGTTAACCGTTGTCTGTTGTCCGTTGACTAAAGAAATAAAACATGGCAGACGACAAAAAAATTATTTTCTCGATGGTTGGCGTGAGCAAAATAATTCCGCCTTCAAGACAGATTTTGAAAGATATTTATCTATCATTTTATTATGGAGCAAAAATCGGTATCATCGGTTTGAACGGCTCAGGTAAATCAACATTATTGAAAATCATTGCCGGAAAAGACAAATCGTATAATGGCGAAGTCGTTTTCTCACCAGGATATTCTGTCGGCATGTTAGACCAGGAACCTGAATTGGACAACAACAAGACTGTCAAGGAAGTCGTGCAGGAAGGTATTCAGGAAGTGGTTGACATTTTGAAGAGATATGAAGAAGTGAACGCCCGTTTCATGGAAGAACTCACCGACGACGAGATGAATGCGCTCGTTGAAGAACAAGGACAACTCACCGATTTGATCGAACAACACGACGCTTGGGATTTGGACAGCAAACTCGAAAGAGCTATGGACGCACTCAACTGTCCCGACGGCGACACTCCTGTCAAGAACCTCTCCGGTGGTGAAAGACGCCGCGTGGCATTGGTCAGACTTCTCCTCCAAGAACCAGACATCCTTTTATTGGACGAGCCTACCAACCACTTGGACGCAGAAGCTATCAACTGGCTCGAACAACACTTGCAACAATATAAAGGCACCGTCATCGCTGTCACCCACGACCGTTACTTCCTCGACCACGTCGCTGGCTGGATTCTTGAACTCGACCGCGGTGAAGGTATCCCATGGAAAGGCAACTACTCATCATGGCTCGACCAAAAGACAGCTCGCATGGCGATGGAAGAGAAATCGGAAAGCAAACGCCGCAAGACTTTGGAACGCGAGCTTGAATGGGTCAGAATGGCACCTAAAGCTCGTCAGGCAAAAGGTAAGGCTCGTCTCGCTTCTTACGAAAAGCTCCTTAACGAAGACGTAAAAGAAAAAGAAGAAAAACTCGAAATATATATCCCTAACGGCGACCGCCTCGGTAATAAAGTCATCGAAGCCAAGAACATCACCAAGGCTTACGGCGACAAATTGTTATTCGAGAACTTGAGTTTCAGTCTGCCGCCTGCGGGTATCGTCGGTGTTATCGGACCTAACGGCGCCGGTAAGACGACATTGTTCCGTCTCATCATGGGATTGGAGAAACCAGACTCAGGAGATTTTGAAGTAGGCGAAACAGTAAAGACAGGCTACGTCGATCAGCAACATGCCGACATCGATCCTGAAAAGACAGTTTGGGAAGTCATCTCTGGCGGCAACGAATTGATTCAATTAGGCAAACGCACCATGAACTCAAGAGCTTACGTCTCGAGATTCAATTTCGGAGGCAACGACCAACAGAAGAAAGCCGGCGTTTTGTCAGGCGGTGAACGTAACAGAATGCACTTGGCTCTGACATTGAAACAAGAAGCCAACGTACTTCTCCTCGACGAACCTACCAACGACATCGACGTCAACACTTTACGAGCTTTGGAAGAAGGTCTCGAAAACTTCGCTGGATGCGCAGTTGTAATCTCTCACGACAGATGGTTCCTCGACAGAATCGCTACACACATCTTAGCTTTCGAAGGCGACTCACAAGTATATTTCTTCGAAGGAAGCTATTCAGAATACGAAGAAAACAAGATTAAACGCCTTGGCAACGCAGCACCTAAAAAGTTTAAGTATAAGAAATTGATGTAATTTAATATAGCAACGAGCTATGGGCTATGAGTTGTGAGCTTTTTATTTTTAGTTCAATGCTCAATGCTCAATGCTCAATGCTCAATGCCACACACAATGGAAAACGAAAAAGTAGAATTAACAGAATTATCAGAGCTTGGTGAATTCGGTCTCATCGACAGACTGACGAAAGACATCAAGATTCATAACAAATCAACGATAAAAGGCATTGGCGACGATGCTGCTGTCATCGACCACAAGAGCGAGCAGACGTTGATTTCTACAGATATATTAATAGAAGGTGTTCACTTCGACATGACATTCATGCCTTTGAAACACTTAGGTTACAAGGCAGCCGTCGTGAACTTCTCCGACATCTACGCCATGAACGGAACTCCTACTCAGATAGTAGTCGGCATGGGAATCTCGAGTAAGTTCTCGGTAGAAGCCGTCGAAGAAATCTTCTCAGGAATAAAATTAGCCTGCGACCAATATAAAGTCGATTTGGTTGGTGGCGACACCACAGCAAGCAGAAGCGGACTTTTCATCTCGGTGACTGTCATCGGCAAAGCCAAAAAAGACGCCATCGTCTATCGCGACGGAGCAAGAGCCAACGACCTCTTATGCGTCAGCGGAACACTCGGCGCAGCCTACACAGGTCTCTTAATTCTTGAAAGAGAGAAAGCCGCTTTCATGGCCGACCCTAACGTACAACCAGAACTCTACGGCTACGACTATATACTCGAAAGACAGTTAAAACCAGAGGCTCGCAAAGACATCGTAGCGCAGCTCAAAGAGTTAGAGATAAAACCTACAGCTATGATCGACGTTTCTGATGGATTAGCGTCAGAGATTTTACATCTTTGTAAAGACTCAAATGTCGGATGCCGCATCTTCGAAGACCGCATCCCTATGCATCAGAAAGCCATCGACGTGGCAAAGGAATTCGACATCGTACCATGCGTAGCGGCTCTCAACGGAGGCGAAGACTACGAACTTCTCTTCACCGTAAAACAAGAAGATTACGAGAAAGTACAGAATATGGAAGACGTGAGAATCATCGGCTTTATGACACCGGATGTCAATGTCGCCGAACTCATCACGACAGACGAACACGTCATTCCAATCGAAGCACAAGGATTTAAACATTTTTAAAAACATGTAGAGGCGCAAAATTTTGCGTCTCTACTACAAAACGATAATGAATCATTCCGACAAAATAAAATCAATCCTAAAAACCATCCCCACCGATCCAGGAGTTTATCAATATTTCGATGAGAAAGGAGAGATTATTTATGTCGGTAAAGCCAAAAACCTGAAACGCAGAGTATCGAGTTATTTCAACAAGCAACAGCAAAGCGGCAAGGTCAAGGTGCTCGTAAGTCGCATCGCCGACATCAGGTTCACAGTCGTGGCCAACGAGATGGAAGCGCTGCTTCTCGAAAACAATTTCATCAAGCAATATAAACCGCGTTACAACATCCTGTTGAAAGACGACAAGACATATCCGTGGATATGCGTCAAAAACGAGAGATTTCCACGAGTCTTTCTCACTAGGAAGAAAGTCAACGACGGCTCGATTTATTTCGGACCTTATCCATCAGTACAGACTGCGAAGACGCTGCTTGAAATGTTGCGTCAGCTCTACCCTATCCGTAACTGCAATCTCATTTTAAAAGAAGAACACATCTACAACGGACATTATCGTCCTTGTCTTGAATATCATATCGGCAACTGCAAAGCGCCTTGCGACGGAAGTATCAACGAGGAAGACTATCGGCAGATGATTCAAAATGTGAAGAAAGTCATAAAAGGTAACATTCAGGAAGTGTTGAAAGATATGAAATCGCAGATGATGGATCATGCTTCACGACTGGAATTTGAGCAGGCGCAGTTCATAAAAGACAAATACGATTTGCTCGAAAAATATCATGCGAAATCCGTAGTTTGCAGCAACACCATCTTCGACATGGAAGTCTTTTCATACGAAGATGCCGGTAATTCGTTCTATGTCAATTACATGAAAATAGTGGAAGGTGCGATAATACAGTCACATTCTTTCGAGATAAAAAGAAAACTTGAAGAAAGTGCCGAAGAACTGCTGTCGATGGCGATTGTAGAAATACATCAGATGATGGAAAGCAGCAACATCAAAGAGATTATCGTCCCGATAGAATTAGACATAAATTTAGACGGCGTGAAATTTACAATTCCTAAGCGAGGCGAACGATTTGAGATTTTAGAGCTGTCACAGCGCAACGCCAAACAATATCGGCTTGAAGTAGAGAAACTGAAGACCCTCGTCGATCCAGAGCGACATACGAAGCGAATCCTGAATCAGATGAAAGAAGATTTAAGATTGCCAGTCTTGCCGGAAGTGATAGAATGTTTCGACAACTCCAACTTCCAGGGCGACTATGCCGTGGCCGCGATGACGCAGTTCGTCAATGCGAAACCTAACAAGAGCGGCTACCGACATTTCAATATCAAGACAGTGGAAGGACCTAACGACTTCGCCTCTATGGAGGAAATCATCAACAGAAGATACAGCAGACTTTTATCCGAAAACCAGCGACTTCCCGATCTGATTGTCGTAGATGGCGGCAAGGGACAGTTATCATCAGCCGTGAAGGTCTTGCAGCAACTCGGACTTTTCGGCAAGATCAGCATCATCGGCATTGCAGAGAAACTGGAAGAGATATATTTCCCTGGCGACAGCATACCTTTATATATAGACAAACGCTCCGAGACCTTGAAGGTGATACAACATATCAGGGACGAAGCACACAGATTCGGCATCACGCATCACAGGAAGAAATTCGAAAAAGGATTCATCCACTCCGAGTTGAACGACATCAAAGGAATAGGGAAACAGACCGCCGAGAAACTGATGCTGGAATTGAAATCCGTCAAGAACATCAAAGAAGCAAGTTTGGAGACATTGGAAAAGATTGTCGGGAAAGCGAAGGCAGGGATCATTTACAATCATTTCCGAAACTTGTAGTGGCGTATCGCATACGCCCTAATCAATTATCGCATACGCCTAAAGAATCGAGCTTTACGCACGCATTATAATGTGGACAAAACGTGGACAAAAACATAAACAAAAAAGCCCCGAATCTTTTGAATTCGAGGCTTTCTGTGCTCCCACCTGGACTTGAACCAGGGACCAACTGATTATGAGTCAGCTACTCTAACCGACTGAGCTATAGGAGCAGGATAGTTTTAATTATATCCCTTGTTTTGTGAGTGCAAAGTTACAAAATTATCGATAACATCATAACAAAAAATGAAAAATTTTTCAAAAAAAATTATCGCTTCACAGCATCCACTTTCACTCAAACTTAATCTTTATAAAATCAATCATTTATGTTATCTTCTAAAGTTCTAAAATTCTAGAATTCTAACGTTCTATAATAATTCACCACTTCATCTAAGATAGTAAACACTTCTTCTATCGTCTTTACTTCCATCAACTTCATCTTGAATTGCTTGAAATTAATGAACCCTTTGAAATAAAGTCCCCAATGTTTGCGCATTTCCATCACTGCATAGAACTCGTCTTTCTTATAATTCAAAGAATCTGAAAGATGCGCCTTAGCGACACGAACTCTCTCTTCAACACTTGGCGATGGCAAAATCTCTCCCGTATTCAAATAATGCTTTATCTCCTTGAAAATCCATGGATTACCGTAAGTAGCACGTCCTATCATAAGTCCGTCAACACCGAAGTTGTCTAAAAAATATTTAGCAGAAGGTCCGTCAACGACATCTCCGTTGCCGATAATCGGTATCGTCATTCTAGGATTATTCTTCACCTCGCCTATCAAAGTCCAGTCGGCAGGCTCGCCCCATTTCGTTGTCCTCAATCGTCCGTGAATCGTAAGAGCTTGTATTCCTACATCTTGCAGACGTTCAGCGATATCGACAATCTCTTTATGTTCGCTATCGTAACCAAGTCGCGTCTTCACTGTAACAGGTTTCTTCACCGCCTTAACGACGGCTTCCGTTATCGCCACCATCTTAGGAATGTCGTTTAAAATACCAGAACCAGCTCCTTTAGAAGCGACTTTCTTTACCGGACATCCGAAGTTAATGTCAATAATATCAGGATTATAACGCTCAGCATAACGAGCTGCCTCGACCATAGGCTCGATGCTGTTACCAAAAATCTGCACCCCAAAAGGACGCTCGCCCTCAACAAAACCCAACTTCCTCACACTCTTCACCGCATCTCGAATCAAACCGTCAGAAGAAATAAACTCGGAATAAACTATATCCGCACCCTGCTCCTTGCAAGCGTGACGAAACGGAGGATCAGTGACACCTTCCATCGGAGCCAACAACAAAGGAACATGATCGAATTCTATATTCGCAATCTTAATCATAATTAACAAAAATCAAAAATATTATTCTGCAAAAATAATCATTTCATATTATCAAAAATATTAAATTTGCAAATAAATATCATTATCTATGAATTATCCTATCATCAAGAAAACGAATAAATTAGAACGAATATTCATATTTGTGGCATTAATAATTGTAGGACTGATTTTAGGAACTGTAATAGGTCTGTTATACACACTGTTTTCAGGAAACGCTGCTGACAGCTTAGCATCTTTACGATTCATGCAAATAAGCAGCCAAATTTTCACTTTCGTACTTCCACCTATAATATATGCTTTTTTAGTAAAAGAAAATCCCATCAAATCATTGGGATTCAGCGAGTCAACTATTCTATGGCTATTTATCGGCATTGCCATGATCTATGCGATCTTGCCTCTAAACAGCGTTTTTGCCGAATGGAATGCTGGTTTAAAACTGCCTGAATCGATGAGCTCATTGGAAAAACTGATGAAAGAAATGCAAGATTCAGCCACCGAAATCATGGAGAAACTGGTGAATGTCAACAATATAGGCGGACTTATCATAAATCTTATTATGATTGCTGGATTAGCTGCTTTTGGAGAAGAACTGATATTCCGCTCAATAATACAGACTTCCTTAATAAAAATTTGCAAAAACGCTCATATCGGAATTTTCATAGCTTCCGCAATTTTCTCTTTCATACATTTTGAATTCTACGGTTTCTTACCGCGCCTCGTCCTAGGCCTGCTCCTCGGATATATGTTCTATTATTCACGAAGCATCTGGATTCCAATGGCGATGCATTTCGTAAACAACGGCACAATCGTGGTATTATATTTCCTTAATAATGTTAAAGTTATAAATATTGACGTAGAAAGTTTCGGTCAGACAAACGTAGCTGTTTTAATATTGAGCATCATTGCGATGATTGTATTGTCCTATTTTTCAATAAGACTTTCCAATAAAGAAAAAAACATTTCAACCAACAATTGATTTTAAAACAATATGAAATTGTCATTCGTTATAGATAAATTATTGATTTCCAAATTTATAAAGTTCGGAATTGTAGGATGTTCCGGAATGGCCATCGATTTTGGAATGACGTATCTATGCAAAGAATTCCTTAAAATAAACAAATTTCTCAGTAACGGAATCGGCTTCGTTATTGCAGCTACTTCAAATTATTTCCTAAATAGAATCTGGACTTTTGACAGTCACAACGAAGAAATCGGAACGCAATACATACAGTTTATGATTGTATCGACTATAGGACTGGGAATCAATTCGATAGTATTATATTTCCTGAACGAAAAACTAAAATGGAACTTCTACTTCAGTAAACTTATCGCTATCGGAATAACGACAATCTGGAATTTCTTCGCCAATCTATTGTTTACTTTTAAATAAAACAACTGACACTATTCATTTCCAAAAACCAGAAACGAATTGAAATAAGCGAATAATGTCACTCCGATTTGTGTTTCCAAAGTATCTTCCGTGAGCATCGAAAACGCAATTATGAACAAGAAGACGAGGTATAAATAGTTGCGGTTTTTCTTTTCTGCGAAAACAGGATAAAACATTGAGAACAAATACCATAGCAAACCGATAACGCCAAAAGCCACACTTATCGCAAGATATTGATTATGACTTCTGAATCTATATTCCGGTCTCAATTTTGAATTAGTCTCTTCGTAATAATTAGCGAAAGCGTCGGCGATATCGCCTGTTCCAACGCCAATAACAGGATTATCCTTTATAATTCCCAAAGATGCTTTGATAAACTCAACACGCTGAAACACAGAGCTTCCGTTAGCGTCGCCGTATCTTTTATAATTATTGTAGGCGACAATAATCTTCATAATACGCGTCTTTATTCCAGGATTCTCGATGTAATTATAATTCGCCACGCCATTTTCAATATTTCTCACATCTTCTTCCGTAAGCATCGAAACACCTTCTGCGTCTTTCCTTAAATCCTTGGAAGTCATATATCTAAGCAGGCAGAAATACATATCCTCATACTCATGGTTTATTCTTTTTCCGCTGCGTTCATTCCATGCTTTTATAAGTTCTTTTTTGGAAAGATACAAACCTATATATCGGCCGTCTTCAACGCCCCTATCAGTATCAAAAACATAAGGATTGCCGAGCTTTGTATGCGTATCCAATTGTTCCACAACGACTTCCTCCGGATTATTATAATCATGGACTATTTTATACGGGGTATAAACCATGATGACAGCAGCAATCAGCATCACAACGATTGTTGATATTTTGACGAGTTTATTTTCACTTCTAAAGATAAGACAAAGTGTTAAAATCCCACATAAAACAGCTATAATTAAAATGCTAATAAATGATTCCCAAACAGTTACCTGCCATAAAAACCATAACATCAAGAAAATCACAATCGCTTTAACTATCAGATTATAATTTCTTCTGACCAAATAATAACCCAAAATAAATATTGAGAAAACGATGCAGAGCGAAACTCTGATATGACTTACAAAGACAGACAATTCCCTCACATCAATAAAATCACGACGGAAATATTTTATCGCCGCAAGAATTGTCACGAAGAATACCGAACCTATAAAAAACCATAAAACCGTATCTATCTGCTTCTTATTCAAAGGCTTCATCGAAGACAATATCAACGGAAACACCAACAGCGGCAGCTTAATCCTCAAATCTTTAAAAGCATATTGAAAATCAGAGGTGTATAACAGACCGACGAAATGCATCACATACATCGATACCATTACAACAGCGACTTTATTATGCAGGAAATCGTTGAAACGCGTTTTTATATTATTCCATATTCCTCTGAAAGACACGGCAATACGAGATAAAATCCTATTCAAGAACGGTTTTTCTGGAAACATTTTGTTTATCGAACGCATATCGAGTCCGAGCAACATCCACAATATCAAGAGATAGAATTGCGACACACTCAATCCAAATTTCGATGTCGGCAAGAAGATTCCTATCAAAATCAGTCCCGCCAAATAGAAATTCGTTCCAGTTTTACCGTATTCCACTTTCATAAAAGCACCGAGTTAGCGAGATTTTAATTTTCAATTCCTCGAAGTAATGTTTCGTATTCGTTTTCACCGTTTGAATTGAGGAGAATTTCAACAGCCCGATTCAACTCGACATCATCTTTCAAAGTTGAAATAATCTTTCCTTTTTGGAAATAATAACGACCTACGATTTCCATTTTAAGAATCTCAGCGATTTCTTTTCTATTGTTAATCAAGTCATTATCTTTATGATTCTTCAATTCATTTTCCAGAATGTCAAGATGTTCTTTTACATTATCGTAATAACCTTCCGACTTAGCTGTTTTAACAAGTTCCTCAAAATCTTTTTCGCTTTCTGAAGTATATTTAAAATCCTGTGATTCAACAAATTTCACGAAGTCGTCATAAATCTCGTCGGTTATTTCAAACACTTCAGGAGACGCTATCGACTTATGTTCCCTATAAAATTTGTTAGCATATTTGAAGATCATATTTTGAGCGTAGAGATGAGCCGTTATTGTAGAAAGCATTTCCGGTTCTATTTTTACATCAGGCTGAATACCATGACCTTCATAGACGATTCTTCCGTTTGCCGTCTTAAATTCTGGTCCTAGAGTATCGTTTTTTGTCAGGGTATCACTTTTAGTTTTTTTAGAATAATCAATTTCCTGAATGCAACGTTTGCTAGGAATATAATATTTAGAAACCGTGACTTTCATCTGGGTGTTATACGACATTGGTAAAATATTCTGTACCAACCCCTTACCAAAAGTTCTTTGACCTACAATAACGCCTCTGTCGAAGTCTTGGATAGAACCCGAGACGATTTCGCTTGCTGAAGCGCTGGCTTCATTGACCAAAACAGCGAGAGGAATCTCGGTATCTTCCGCTTCGTGTTTAGTGTAATAATTTCTGTTTTGTTCAGGAGTCTTACCTTTTGTATATACGACGAGTTTGTTTTTTGGGACGAAAAGGTTCACAATATCAACAGCTTCGTTGAGCAGTCCGCCGCCGTTACCTCTAAGGTCGATGACAAGGCCTTTCAGTTCGTTGTTCGATTTCATTTCAAGGAAAGCCTCTTTAAGTTCTTTGGCAGCGTCTTTAGTAAACTGATTCAGAATGATATAAGCCACTCCGCCATCAAGTACTGTGTAATAAGGAATATTGTCTATCTTGATTTTTTCGCGGGTAAGAGTTTTAGTGATGACATCTTTTTCACCTTCGCGTCTTATTTTAAGAGTCAGTTTTGATCCAGGCTGACCTTTGAGAAGTTCACTGACTTCGCTCACAGATTTTCTTTCAGTGTTAACGCCGTTCACTTCAAGGATCGCATCGCCTGGGACAAGGCCGGCTTTATGTGCAGGGAAATTTTCGTATGGTTCAGAAATATGAACATTATTATCGTAATATTGTATCACAGAGCCAATTCCGCCGTATTCACCCATGGTGAGAAGTCGCACGTCCTCGATTTCAGATTCTGGGATAAAAACTGTATAAGGATCTAATTCTCTGAGCATTGCATTGATAGCGGTTTCATTTAGTTCCGCAGGATTTATCTCATCGACATAATTCATGTTAAGATATTTTAACACGTTGTTATAGATGTCGATACTTTTTGATATTTCAAAATTATTTTGTTTTTCCTGAGAAAATGACATTAGAGGGAAAAACAACAATACCAATAATAAAAGTCTTAATCTATTCATAACTCTATTATTTTAAAACGCAAGAATTCAAAAATTCAAAAACATCTCATATTCTCGGCATTTTAGATTCAAAAACACTAAGGCACTGGATCATAGCCGCTTCCGCCCCACGGATTGCACGATAAGATTCTTTTTATTGTCAGCCAACCGCCTTTAAGAGCGCCGTATTTTTTTATCGCTTCTATTCCATAATTAGAGCAAGTCGGTGTGTATCTGCAATTTCTGCCTATGAAAGGTGATAAAGTCAGCTGATAAATTCGTATCAGCAATATCAAAAACTTAGCCGGCAGTTGTACAATCGTCTTCATCACGGAAATAATCTTTTATCAAACGCAAAGATAGTTGTTTTATTTTCTTTTCTATCTCTTCGTACGACAAAATTATTGTGGCAGTATAAACAAGGGCCAGGTCGAAAGTGATTTTTCGATCATCACATTTAACAACTATTTCGGATTTATTTTTTCTCCACGCTTCACGGACGATTCTCTTTATCCTATTGCGTTTCACCGCATGATGAAATCTTTTTTTTGAGACGGAGACGAGAAATCGAGGTATAGAAGGTTCCTCATTATCAGAAGGATGCGCATAAACAACAACACGAAAAGGGTAAAAATTGAATCCTTTACCCTTTCCAAACAGTTGCTCTATGGCTTTCTTTTTATATAAACGTTGTTCCTTTGGAAGTCCTTCGTTCATTATTTTATTTTTTCTTGGCTTTTTTCACTTCGTTAGCTATAAACTCTTCAATCGCCATATTCATTGAAGGACACGACGGCGTAGGAGCGCTGAAATTCAAGGTGAAACCTGCATCGGTGATAGCCTTACATGTTGACTGGCCGAAACCGCCGATGGCAACATTCTCATTTTGCACGAAATCAGGGAAGTTTTCCTTGAGAGAATCTATTCCGGCTGGACTGAAGAACACCAACATATCATATTTACTGATGTCAACATGTGACAAATCAGCTGATACTGTGCGGAATATGACAGCTTTAGTATAATCGAACTTGGCTTCTGTAAGCATTCCGTCATGGTCTTCTGTCACCAAATTTGAACTCGGCAGGAAGAATTTTTCCTCTTTATGTTTTTTCATCACCTCAACGAGGTCGGCGAATGTCTGTTTGCCGTAGAAAATCTTTCTCTTTCTGTATTGTATATAGCGTTGAAGATAAAGAGCCGTCGATTCTGAAACACAGAAATATTTCAAATCTTCAGGTATTGTATAGCGCATTTCCTTTGCGATGCGGAAAAAATGATCGATGGTGTTACGACTTGTTAAAATTACCGCTGTAAAATCCGTGAGTTTTATCTTGTCTTGTCTCAATTCGCTTGCCGAAACGTCTTCCAACTTGATAAATTTCTCAAAATCTATTGTGACATTATACTTTTTGATGATGGTTTCGTATGGCGTTTTGGATACATCAGCAGGTTTTGGCTGCGATAAAAGGATCGATTTTATCTTCATCTACAATTTTTTTAATCTTTAACTAAACACAAAAAGTCCCCTATATAAAATTATAAAAAAGATGATTATCATATACTTATAGCGACATAATCACCATCTTTAATATCACCAGAATAGGTAAAATTTCAATGGTGCAAAGATACAAAAAAATATTTACAAAATTCAACTTCGACAACATTCGGATTTCAATTAATAATTTGGCGAATCGCAAAAGGTACAATATAGCCAGCAAAACGAAGCACACGACACTGAACAATTTGTACGGATAAAACAGAAACACCATCACGGCAGGAATCAGCAGCACCGCACAAATCGCCATGCCCGACACACGCAGATTGGCGTATATATATATGAGAGCATCTGTCTTAAACAACCAGCCGTAAAATAACGTAAGCAGATAACTGAATATCAGCAGCTCCGTCACAACGACAGCTACATCAAAAAAGAAATTAATATTGTCATAAAGAATCTCATTTGCCCCATAAACGATGTAATTTCTCTGGATAAAAATAGACACCAACATCACGAACGATGCCACGACCGACAACGACATCATGTTGAAGAACGACTGCCCGTCGCGGACGATCTTATCCGAACCGACATTTTGGAACGACATCGCGATCATGGAAGCGAAACGCTGAGGAGCTAAAAACTTATTAACGACCAACAATACCATAACGAAAAAAACCACCATGAAATTCCATCCCGACGCTATATAAGTCACTTCCCTCAACTGCGGGCCTTCAAATTCACCGTGCGGCAGTTCAGTCACAAACGTAAAATCCTTATACAAATAATCCCCGATGCTATCATTAGAGACAACATTATTAGTCATATCAGCACCGTTATATAATACCATCGTGTCGTTCATAAAAAATTATCCGTTGCAAATTTACATCTTTGTTTTTTTCTTGACAAATATTTACATTTTTTTTTGAAACTTTAAAAATAGATTATTACCTTTGTAGTCTTCAAGAATTTTAATTTTAATCATTAAATATCATGGATCTTATAGAACAAATAAAACAGAATGCGCGTGAAAACAGACAACGCATCGTGCTTCCGGAAGGAGATGAAGAAAGAACAATAAAAGCTGCTGATCAATTGATTGCTGACGGCATCGCTGACGTAATCCTCATCGGACCTGCTCAAAAAATCAAAGACATGGCCGCCGAGTTTGAATTGAAAAACATCGAAAAAGCTACTATCGTTGATCCAAAAAACAATCCTGACAGAGACAAATACGCCAACTTGCTTTTCGAACTCCGTAAGAGCAAAGGCATGACAATAGAAGAAGCACAAAACTTCGCTGAAAACTTCATGTATCTCGGCGTTTTGATGCTCAAAGCCGGTGACGCCGACGGTTTGGTAAGCGGCGCTCGCAGCACAACAGGCGACATGCTCCGTCCTGCATTGCAAATCATCAAGACAGCTCCAGGCGTTTCTTGCGTATCAGGCGCTTTCATCATGTTCTTACCTAACGACAAATACGGAACCGACGGCAAGATCGTTTGTGCCGACTGCGCCGTAACTCCTGTCCCAACAGCAGAACAACTCGCTGAAATAGCGGTATGTACAGCCGACACAGCTAAGAACATCGCCAAAATAGACCCTAAAGTAGCGATGTTAAGCTTCTCAACAAAAGGCTCAGCAAAACACGAAGATGTCGATAAAGTCATCGAAGCTACAAGATTGGCGAAAGAGATGCGTCCAGACATCTGCATCGACGGCGAATTACAAGCAGACGCTGCCATCGTTCCATCAGTAGGCGCAAGCAAAGCTCCTAACAGTGAAGTGGCTGGCAAAGCTAACACATTGGTATTCCCAAGATTGGAAGTCGGCAATATCGCCTACAAACTCGTTCAACGTCTCGCTGGCGCCGAAGCAGTAGGTCCAGTACTCCAAGGATTCGCAAAACCATGTAACGACTTGAGCCGCGGTTGTTCAATAGACGACATCTATAAACTCGTAGCGATTACATGTAATCAAGCGATTGCTCAAAAGAATTCATAATGCATAATGCATAATTCATAATTGTAGAGACGCGTCAATGTAACTACAATAACACACATTGACACGTCTTTCTTTTCGACAATAATCTTTAACACAATATTATCAAATGAAAGTTTTAGTTTTAAACTGCGGCAGTTCATCAATCAAATATCAACTTTTTGATATCAATGATAATGGTCACAACGTTTTGGCAAAAGGTCTCCTTGAGCGTATCGGCCTTGAAATGGGAGAATTCACACATAAATGGAATGGCGAAAAACATTACGAACAACTTCCTATTCCGAACCACACTGTAGGTATCAGCATCGTTCTCAACGCATTGCTCGATGAAAATCACGGCGTAATCAAATCATTAGACGAAATCGGCGCAGTAGGCCACCGTCTGGTTCATGGCGGCGAAAAATTTACCAAGAGCGTCCTCATCGACGACAGCGTCATGGAACTCATGGAAGAACTCGTTGACCTCGCTCCTCTCCACAACCCAGCATGTATGGCAGGCGTCAAAGCTGTGACAGAATTGCTTCCTAACGTAAAACAAGGCGGCTGTTTCGACACAGCGTTCCATTCAACAATGCAACCTGAAGCATTCCTCTACCCTATCCCTTACGAATATTACGACAAATATCGTGTTCGCCGCTACGGCTTCCACGGAACAAGTCACAAATATGTTGCTGAAAACGCAGCTAAATTCGTAGGTAAAAACTGGAACGACCAGAAAATCATCACCTGTCACCTTGGCAGCGGCGCTTCTATAGCAGCGGTACAAAACGGTAAGTCAGTCGATACATCAATGGGATTCACTCCTGTAGAAGGTCTTATGATGGGCAGCCGTACCGGTGACCTCGACCTCGGTGTATTCATGTATATCGCTGAAAAAGAAGGTTATGACCTCAAACAAATGAATACTCTTGTAAATAAGAAATCAGGTCTCATCGGTATCACAGGCGACAAACAAGACATGCGCGACGTTAACGCAGGTCGTGAAGCTGGCGACAAACGCGCCACTTACGCTTTCGACATGTTCAAACATCGTGTCAAGAAATATATCGGCGCTTACGCAGCTGTGATGAATGGCGTTGACATCATCGTGATGACAGGCGGCATCGGCGAAAACGCTTGGTTTATGAGAGGCCCAATCTTACAAGATATGGAATATCTCGGCGTTAAAATCGACATGGAAGCCAACAAAGCCACTATGGGCGAAGCTCGCATCATCTCAACACCTGACTCCAAAGTGACAGTCGTTGTGTTCCCAACAGACGAAGAATATATGATCGCTAAAGACACATACGACATCGTAAAAAGTCTATAAGAAGCTGAGATGCTAAGACTAAGGAACTTGGTCAGCTCAAATATAAAAAACCGGGTAGAATTTCTATCCGGTTTTTTCATCTCAGCATCTCATATACTTACAGACTCCACCTCTTGAGAATTCGCATTATCCAAAGCGTGATATTGATATTTCACTTTCGAGAAATCAATGTCCTTCAAATCAATCTTTCTTATAGCATTATTATAAAACGTCTTATAATAAACGACTTTATTTGTCAGGTCGATGGCAGAAGTCCATTGCGTAGCACTCGGAAGATCAGGAATTTCATTCTTAGGGAAGTTCATTCCGATTGGAATATCAAAGTTATTCAAGATATGGAAGCATTGCAGCATTGTCTCGTGAGCCGTTGGCAACATCGGGGCGGTAGTTTTGAAGAAAGCCGCTCTCACGAAACGAGATGGCGGTGTGAAATCGCCAGGAAGCCCGAGAAATCCATTGCCGTGACCGATAGGATTCACCATGAAATCGCCCATTTTGTGCGCAGGAGGATTTACAGGAGTCATGTTGATGTAGTTACCTAAATTAGAGAGATGCCATTGAAAATTAGGAGCGTTTGTCAGAACACCGACAGGATTGTCATGAATATTAACGACTCCATCTTCAATCTCGATGACGATTTGTTTTCCTGTATTGTCGCCCACTCTCCAGTGTATCGCTTCTTCAGATCCGTTCCCGCCCATAAGAGATACAACACGCACCTTATTAATATTGGACTTCACCTCATCCACAGTAGCGAACTGCGACAAAATCCAAGACACCAGCTGCAAGTCGGCTATCGTCGTAGAATTATATTTCTCGTCATACAGCTTATAACTTCCATAGTTCGGAAAATAAAACAAACCAGCCGACAAACCAGCCTCGTTCAAGCCTTCAGCTATAAACTCCTTTTCGTGAACCGCAAGTCCGACATAACCATACTTAGACTTGAAAGTCATTCCGTTCTGTCCTTTCGGCGTAAAAGAAGTCTGACTGAAATTACGAGGGACAACGACATACATACTATTCAGATTAGTACCAGCCCACTCTATGGTTCGTGCCTGAAAATAAGAACCGTCAGCAGCGAACATCGAGATTCCGGTACACGCCTCCGCCTTGAATTGCCAGGCGAAGAACAAACATACGATAACAAATAATTTTTTCATAATCTTTATATTGTTTTTAGTGGAAGATAAACAACGAAGATTATGAAAAGTTCAAAACAAAGTCACCGAGACATCAAGACGATATGATTTTTTTACAAAAAAAAGAAATGCACCATTATTTAATGATGCATTTCCTTGATGGCTCGGAGTCTTAGCGACCCAGATACTTTTATTTAATCACTAATTTCTCAACAGTATTATTGTCACCATTTGTGATAGAAATGAAATACACACCGTTTTCAACATCTTCGATGTTTATTGAAGAAACTGTTTTTGTAATTTCTGTTTCTTTAACGCAACGGCCTGTCAAGTCGATGATGCTTACATGAGCGTTTCCGTTCGATGTTTCGATGAATAATGTTGAAGTGGCAGGATTTGGATAGATGTTGTAGCCAGTTTTATTTTCAGCCAAGCCTTCTGCTTTTGGTGTAACAACGTATGTTTCTTGTACATTCCATTCGTTGGCGGCATTTTTAGCGACGACCAAAATCACATATTCTGTTTCAGGAATCAATTCGCCGAAAGTAAGTTCTTGGTTACCTGTAAGAGCTTTGCCATCAGCTTTCAAAGCGTCTGCCAATTCATTTTCAGCAGCTTGAGCGTAAGCTTCTTGAGTATAAACGCCTACGTGATATTCCACTGTGTTTTCATCAGGTGTGAAAGTAGCTTTGATTGTGTTAGCATCTGTTGCTTCAGCATCTACAGTCACTTTTGCCAATGGATTTTCTACTTCTCCGCCTTCAACATTCACATTAACTCTAGTGAGATAGATTTTTGTATATTCACCATCATCAAAAGCGATGTAACCACCTACTATGAGTTTATCGTTACCTTGCAATGCGATCGAATACACATTCAATTCGTCTTGAGCTTGATCAACTACAGGCAATGCCATAAGGCCAGATCCTGCAAATTCTTCGTTATATTGACCGTTTGCATCAAGATTATAAACGTAACCGCGGAAAGCGTCTGTAGCCCTGTTATTAGAATAAACACCTCCGAAAATCTGTCCGTCTGAAGCAACTAAAATTGAATATGAGTTATTTGTACAGCCGTCGCCTTCAAATGGTTCGATTTTTACGAAACCGTCTGTTCCGAATGTTTCGTCTATAGTACCGTTTGTATTAACGCGAACGACGAAAGATTCATATCTTGGCATTTGTGGCGTGTTTGAATATAATTCATTGTGACCGCCAACCAAATATTTACCATCAGGTTGAACTGCTACTGACAAAGCAAATTCTGCATATTCACCTGCATAGAGATACAACACGCCGTTTTCACCGAAAGTGCCGTCTAACGAACCGTTAGATCTTAATCTCAAAATATATGAATAAATGAATAAACCTTCATCAGAATTTGTTCTCATATCACCTACAACAATGATCTTACCGTTATCCAATACTTTAATATCGTATGCGTATGAGTGAGCGCTTGGAGATGAATCCAATTCAAGAGCGACAATACCTTTGTCACCGAAAGAAATATCAGGAACACCTTTAGCGTTATAACGTTTCACGATAATTTCGTCGTTATAATAACCAGCTACAACGCAACGGCCTTTAGCGTCAATGTCGATAGCTTCATAAACAAGACCGAATTCATCCAATTCCGTAACGACCCAACCGCCTTCACCAAACTCTTCATTTTCAAAGCCGTTTTCGTCCAAGCACAAAATGAAACCTGCGTTAAGGCCATTATAAGCATAACCTGCGAGATAAAGCAAGCCATCTTCACTTAAAACAGCGTCGTATGGACAATTTTTAAAGATAAGCGGATCCACTTTCAAGAACACGATACCGCCATCACCGTATGTTTCATCAAATGAACCGTCAACATTGTGGCGTGACACATATATCGCATAGTTATAACCGTCTGTACGAGCTTCACCGATTGTCAAAATCTTACCGTCTTCTTGTACTAAAACCTTATAGACGAAATCATGTTTTTCAGATGGATCAAATACGAATGAGCCGTCAGTACCGAAACTAGTGTCAACTTCCCCCAAACCTTGGGCATAAGAACTAAGAGCTAACATGCATACCAATGCAAGTGTAAATAATTTCTTCATAATTTTAATTTATTAATTTAACATATTAAAAACGGGTACAAATTTAATAATTTACATTGAATTATTCAAGTGATTTTTCAACCAAATCACAATTAAAATTAGATGCGTGAAAAGCGATAAAATCTTTATCTTTGCAACGCAAAAAACATTTATTCTTATTAACAGATGATCAAAGAGGTTCAAAATATTTCCATTGAAGATTACAATTATCCGCTTCCTGACGAAAGAATCGCCAAATATCCGCTTAGCGAACGTGACGCTTCCAAGTTATTGGTTTCCACCAAAGAGAAGTTCATTTCATCGCAGTTCAAAAACATCGGAGATTTTTTACCGAAGGACTCTTTATTAATATTCAACGAGACGAAAGTCGTGAGAGCGCGTCTTCAATTCACGAAAGAAAGCGGAGCCTCAATTGAAATATTCTGCCTCGAGCCTGTCACAGGCGACGGCGACTACCAGCTTGCGTTCGGAGCCTCTTCTCCTTCAGTATGGAAATGTCTGGTAGGCAATTCACGCCGCTGGAAAAACGACACTATTCTAAGTCTTCAGGTAGCGGCTACGCCAAAACATCAAGGCTTCACGCTTTTCGCGAATCGCATTGAAAAAAACGACAATTATTCACTGATTGAATTTTCTTGGGAACCATCAGATTTAAGTTTCGCCGAGATTTTAGAAGCAGCAGGCGAGATTCCTTTGCCGCCATATCTACATCGCGAGGCAGAAGCCTCTGACAGAGAACGTTACCAGACCGTATTTGCGAAACACGAAGGATCTGTGGCAGCTCCGACAGCAGGGCTGCATTTCACAAACGAACTAATCAGCGACTTGAAAGCGAGGGGCATTTCTTTTGAAGAAGTGACACTACATGTCGGGGCAGGAACTTTCCGTCCAGTGTCGTCGGAGACAATCGGCGATCACGAGATGCACTCAGAGACTATCGTAGTGAGAAAATCCTGCATAGAAAATCTGATCAAAAACCATGACAAAACCATAATCCCAGTCGGGACAACAAGCATGAGAACAATAGAATCGCTCTATTGGATTGGGCTTATGCTTATCGAAGAAGGCCTCGAAGAACGCAATCTGCATCTGAATCAATGGTTTCCATACAAAGAAAGAGAGTCTTTGCCATCAGCGGAAGAATCTCTCTCAACAATATTGGAATATATGAATAAACATCAGATGAAAGTCTTTCACGCAAGCACCGCCTTGATGATAGCTCCGTCGTGCAAGATTAAAATCGCCAAAGCACTCATCACCAACTTCCACCAGCCCAAGAGCACCTTATTATTATTGGTATCAGCTCTGATCGGAGAGCGCTGGAAAGAAGCGTACCAATACGCCCTCGACAACGATTTCAGGTTTTTAAGCTACGGCGACAGCTGCATTTTTATCAATTGACAATGTATAATTATTACTATAGTCAATTGCCAACAATTTACTTAATTGTCAATTATTAATTTTAACTGTCAATTATTAATTGTCAACCGCTACTGTTTCCGGTTCTGCAATCACCAATCTGAATCCGACGCCGTGCACCGTAAGTATCCTGACATTAGGATCCGCTTTTAGATATTTGCGGAGACGAGCGATGAATACGTCCATTGAGCGGCCAATGAAATAATCGCTGTTGCCCCATATCATCTTCAAGACTTTTTTACGAGTGACAAGGTCATTTTTATTGTCGTACAACACTTTAAGCAAAGCAGCTTCTTTTCTTGTCAGAGGCTGTTCTTCACCATCTAGTATAAGCAGCATGTTTTTTGCGTCAAACACAAAACGTCCGATATTAATCTTGACGTTACCCAACGTGTAAGAAAACGGATCGTTTCGTTCAACACGGCGCAACACAGCCTTAATTCTCAAAAGCAGCTCCTCATTACTGAAAGGTTTTGTCAGATAGTCGTCAACGCCATACTCAAAATCTTTCAACATATTGACCAACAATCCTTTTGACGTAAGAAAGATAATCGGCATATCCTGATTCAGAATCCTGATCTGAGCAGCCAAAGCGAACCCATCCATACCCGTCATCTCGATATCAAGAACGCAGACATCTATGTCATACTTCTTGAATATTTCTATCGCCTCAACACTTTTCTTTGTTGTATATACTTTATAGTCAATAGCTTTCAGACTCTCACTTATCGTATTACGCAAGTCAGCATCTTCCTCGACAAGCAAAACTGAAGTTTTATTAAGTGTTTTCATAATTTGTTGTTTTGCAGTATAAACCAACAAGTAAGAAAATTGTTTAACGCATCATTAAAAAAACTACAGACTACAAGTCAATTACTTATTTCGTGTGTAAAGATAAGCTGCGTAATCTTTTAAGATTTGTTTCCTATCTTCTGGTATATCAATATCTTCAAGATTTTTAAGAGAATTCTCGTAATATTCCGTCATAAGATTAGTCACAATATTTCTGACATCATATTTGGCATAAATATCCAATACTGTTTCCATTTTTTTCTCATCACGGCCTTTAGGCATTTTGAAAAGTTTTAGCAAAGTATTTTTATCTTCGTCAGAAGCGAGCTCTAAAGCCTTGAGATACAGATATGTTTTTTTATTATCGGCTATATCGCCACCTATCATCTTACCAAAAACACTAACATCACCGTAGCAGTCGAAAATATCATCTTGAAGTTGAAACGCCATACCTATATTAATACCGAAATCATAGATCGTTTTTTGGCTTTTCTCATCAGCATTCGCCACGATAGCTCCTATTTTCAGGACAGAAGCAAGCAATACAGCGGTCTTTAAACGAATCATTTCGAGATAAGAATCCAGACTTACGTCATCCTGAGTCTCAAAATTAAGGTCAAATTGTTGTCCTTCACACACTTCCAAAGCGACTTTACACAATTCAGCGAACACATCGTAAGAATAATCTTTCTTCATCGCCAAAACATATTGGAACGCCTTAATCAGCATCGTATCGCCAGAAAGAAGTGCGATATCAGAATTCCACTTGTGATAGACAGTCTCCATACCTCTACGCAAAGGAGCCTGATCCATGATGTCGTCATGAACCAAAGTGAAGTTGTGGAAAATCTCCGTCGCGACAGCAGGAACCATACAATCATCTACATTTCCTCCGAACATATCACAAGCGAGCAGGCATAATGTCGGACGCATCCTTTTTCCGCCCTGACGAAGTATGTATTCTATAGGAGCGTAAAGTTCAGACGGATTTCCTGTGAAGTCTTGATTATCAATATAATCATTTATCAAAGACTGGATTTTTTCAACTTTCAGCATAATATATCATTTTAATTTCACTTAATTAACAGAGGTATTTTTTTGAAATTCAAAAATACAATTTTTAAGATAACAAATCATAAAAAATTGGTGCGAAATTTGTAATATTTTTTAAAAAAATTATCAATGATGAAAGCTTTAAAATTAATTATCCTCTGTCTGTCACTATTGCTAAGCAACGACTTAAAATCCCAAAACGCAACCGTTTCGGAACTCGACGCTACAATCGACAAATTAATTCCAAAAGCCAAGAAAAACAAGCTTAACGAGAAACAGATAAATCTGCTTACGTCATCGTACCACCAAGCTAATCAAGAAGATCACCAGAGAATTATCGACTTGAAAAAATCAGGTCAGCCCGACATCTGGATTGAAATTTATTATAGAATCAACAAAATAGACAATCGGCAGAACAAGATAAAAGCCCTACCAGATAACATCAAAAACTCTATGAATTTCAAAGTCTTAAATTTAGACAATGAAATCAAAAATTCAAGAGAAAAAGCAGAACTTTATATTTACGCAAAAACAAAACTATTACTCAAAGATATAAACGAAAGCAACCTTAACGAAGCAGAATATCTTGTAAATCACCTCTGTAAAATAAATCCGCAAAGCAACAACATCGACGAGCTCAAATTAAAACTCGCCATTTTACCTGCAAAAAGAATACTTTTAACAGCGATAATTCTTCCAGAATCAAATCTTCCGAACGAATTCGAAAAAATAATCAATGATTTTGACGAAAAGACCATTTACGGCATTCCTTTCGACACAATTCGCAATAAAAACACTGATTACGACTTGTCGATTTTTGTAATAGTCGCAGACAAAACAATATCTCCGGAGCGTATGGAGACCGTAACTTTTGAGGAAAGAAACGGCGACAAAGCAGCAAAAGTAACAGACAAAACCATGAGTAAAAGCGCTAATATTTCGGGCAAAATTGTTTTTTATGACGTAAAAACCGGCAAGATTTTAATCAGTACACCTTTCGATATCGGTTCAACATTCGTATATAAGTACGCAGAAATGGTTGGTAACAAGGAAGCCTGTTCTGCAAAAACGCTTCAGCTTTTAGGAGCACAACCAATTGATTTTCCGAGCGATGAGGCTCTTTTAAAAGACGCTGCCAGAAATTTAAATCAGGCCTTGAAAAAACATTATCAAAAAAAATAAAAAAAGTCAAAAAAATATTTGTCAGTTTAAAAAAAAGTTGTACTTTTGCACTCGCAAACGAAAGGTATTGCACGCCGGCGTAGCTCAGCGGTAGAGCACGTGATTTGTAATCTCGGGGTCGGGGGTCCAAATCCCTCCGCCGGCTCAACAAAAAAAGAGGACGAAATTTCGCCCTCTTTTTTTATTTCCATTATTATTTTTTCCACG
Organism: Bacteroidales bacterium; assembly: GCA_045615285.1. Classification (GTDB taxonomy): domain Bacteria; phylum Bacteroidota; class Bacteroidia; order Bacteroidales; family F082; genus Limimorpha. The sequence continues at coordinate 124,718 of JAZLEO010000025.1, read as the reverse complement.
AAAAAACACCAAACTAACACGAAAAAAAAGTTTAGTGCCGATTTAGTGTCCTTTCGTGGATGGTTATTTTACCAGTTGAGAATTTTCTTGAAATCGTAATCTTCTGGATTCGCTACATATTTCTTAGCGGCTTCATAATCAGCAGGAGTGATATATTGCAGACAATCGCGGAACACTAGTTTTGCCTTCGCACCATCCATATTGACAAGACGAGGTTTCACCTTACCGTTTTCATCCTCTACATCTTTAAGATACAACGGTTTAACTTCACCTTTATTATCAGATGTAACCATAGCGCCAGAAACGCCTTCATCAAACAATTGTTTTACGCCATATCCCAACATGCTGCAATAGAACAAGTCGAACGCACCCGGATCGACGCAACGGACTTCGTAACCGATTTCAACAGGACGGCTCTTTATGGAAAGGCCAAGTTCAGCAATACGTTTTTGCAATAAAGTATTGAAAATATGAGCTTTACTTACGTTACCGAGTTCTGGATGGCCATGATCGTCGTATGTAAAGTTAACGCCAGAATTATTGATTTCATCATCTGTCATAAAATGGAACACACCTTCACTGATGATCGCCACGCCATAGTTAACTCCCAATATCCTACGTTTAATCATAGCGCTGATAACAAGTCGGAGGATACGGTCAAAAGTGACTTCAGTCTTATTGAACATTTCAGGGATGATAATCATAGGATAATGGCAGGCTGCGCCCATACCGAAAGCGAGGTGACCAGCTTCACGGCCCATTGCAGAAACGAGGAACCAGTTTCCGCTAGTACGAGCATCTTCATAGACAGTCTGCGAGATTCTCACGCCAGCTTCTTTTGCCGAGTAATATCCGAATGTAGGAGTTCCTTCCGGAAGAGGAAGATCGTTGTCTATAGTCTTAGGAACGTGGATATTTTGGATCTTCACATTATTGGCTGCCAAGAATTTAGAGATACGATTCGCTGTTGAAGCAGTGTCATCGCCACCGATTGTCACCAAAAGTTTCACATTATTATTGACAAAGAAATCTGTATTAAACTCTTCATCTTTCGGTTTATAGCGGCTCATCTGCAAAGCTGAACCACCCATTCTTTGGATCAAGTCGGCGTAAGCGAAGTCCATTTCGACAAGCTTAGGGTTCGACTTAAACAAATTCTTATAACCTTCGTGAAGACCGATAACGCGATAATTATCTTTCAAAAAAGTCTTAGCGATCGTACTGATAACAGTGTTGATACCAGGAGCCGGGCCACCACCGGCGAGAATAACTACTGATGGATTCATAATCAATTATTATGTTAAATTAAAAACAAAATTTTCATTTTTGCAAAGGTAAAAATATTATCAAAACAACACGAAAAACAATATAAAAAATCGACAAAAATATATTGTTTTTTAAGCATAAAAATCGTACCTTTGTCGGTCATTTATGGAACTATTCCGATTCAATAATTGAAATTAGAAAAGAAGTATGTATAGTTTTATTTCAGGTAAGGTAGCAGAAAAAAATCCTGCATATTTAGTTATTGACAATCAAGGTATTGGATATTTAATTAATATTACATTAAATACATTTGCGTCAATTGGCGAACAGCAGGAAGTAAAGCTATACGTTCATCTTGCGATTCGAGAAGACGCTCATGTTCTGTACGGTTTTTACACGGAGGAAGAGCGCTCTTTGTTTTTGCAGCTAATCACCGTCTCGGGAGTCGGATGCAACACAGCGCGTCTGATACTTTCATCACTGACAGTAAGAGAGACCGTGGAGGCCATAGCGAACAATAACACGAAGGCCATCCAGAACGTCAAAGGCATAGGAGCGAAAACCGCACAGAGAATAATCGTCGATCTGCACGATAAGGTCGCAAAACTTAACATCTCCGAAGGAGAAAAAACACCATCCGGATACAATACATTGAAAGAAGAGGCGTTATCTGCTTTGATGGTCTTAGGCTTCAACAGAACAAGTGTTGAGAAAATTTTGGACAAACTCCTGTCACAGATGGAAAACCCTAATGTGGAACAACTTATCAAAGAAGCCCTCAGACTACTTTAAGCTACTGTTATTCAACTATGAAGAAATATCTTTTGAAAAATACAAGACATATTTTCACGCTCATATTACTGCTCAGCGTGATCATTCCTTTTAGCGTAAAGGCGCAGACATCTGACACCACGCAGCTCATCTATCCTATTCCGCACGATGACGGAAATCCGTTTAACGAAGAAGAAAAATCGGGGCTGTATTTCAAAGAGCCATCCAACGTAACACGCGAAATCATCTACGATCCAGCAACGGGAAAATATGTTTTCTACAGCAAAATCGGCGATTTCATGTACAAGGATCCATATAGCATGACTCAAAGTCAATATATTGATTATCAAAATAAACAATCGATAAAAGACTATTGGAAAGAACGACGTGAAGCTACGAATACAAATTCAGGTGACGGCAGCCAGCTCATACCTACGATTTATGTCGGCGGCAAAGCTTTCGACAAGATTTTCGGCAGCAACACAATCGACATCAAGCTGCAAGGTTCCGCCGACGTGACTTTCGGCATCAAGCATCAAAGACGCAACGACCCATCATTAACCATAAGCCAGCAAAGAACCACGAATTTCGATTTCGACGAGAGCATCCAGTTGAGTGCAGCGGCGAAAATCGGCGAAAAAATCGAATTCAAACTCAACTACAACACTGAGACTCAATTCACTTTCGACAACAAACTTACCTTAAAATACGAAGGCGACGAAGATGACATCATCCAACTCATAGAAGCAGGTAACGTAAGTATGCCGCTGAAAAGCTCTTTGATAACAGGTACGCAGTCGCTGTTCGGTGTAAAAACAAAATTGCAATTCGGAAAGACCAGCGTCACTTCCGTAATTTCATACCAAGAAAGTGAGACACAGAACATATCAGTCAGCGGCGGCTCACTGACAAACGAATACGAAATAGAATGTCTCGATTATGAAGAAAACAGGCACTTCTTCCTCAGCCAATATTTCAGAGACAATTACGAAAGAGCACTGGCGAATTTACCGCTCGTGACTTCAGACATCAACATCAACAAAATCGAAGTCTGGGTTACAAATACAACTTCAAATTACGAGAACAGCCGTAACATAGTAGCGTTCACCGACTTAGGTGAAGGAAAAGAAGAATGGATCTACAATGACGAGAAAGTGAAATCGGCTGGCATAATAGGAGCGCAATATCCAGACGACACCGTCAACAGCTTGCTTTACAACATGGATTACAACCATTTAAGATCCTTGAACACAGTAACTTCATATCTTACATCAGAAGGATACACCTCAGGAAAAGACTTCGAGAAGTTACAGAAAGCCAGAAAGTTAAGTCCTTCAGAATATGTGCTCAACACCAAATTAGGTTTCATCACATTGAATATCAACTTAAACGCTAATCAAACATTAGCCGTCGCTTATCAATATACAGTCATCGGACAAGACAAGGTTTATCAAGTCGGTGAATTTTCAGATCAAAGCATATCAGACCCGAATCTCCTGATAACCAAATTATTGAAAAGTACGACTATAAACACCAAGATGCCAATGTGGAATCTTATGATGAAAAACGTCTATAACATCAGAGCTTATCAGATCAGTCCTAGCGATTTCGTCATGAATATTCTGTATCTGGGCAACGACAACGGTGTTTCTACCGGATATTTCGCTGACGCAGAAGGAGAAACCAAAGGGCTATCATTGCTTCACCTGATGAATCTCGACAATTTAAACTCACAGATGAACCCTATCGAAGGAGGCGACGGTCTCTTCGACTTCATAAACGGAGCCACAACAAACGGAGGTACGATCAATGCAGCTACCGGACGTATCTACTTCCCTGTCCTTGAGCCGTTTGGAAGTCATATCAGAGAAATATTCAAAGACGATCCTGCGCTTGCTGACAAATATGCGTTCGACTCTCTGTACAGCCTCACAAAGACTTCGGCGGAACAATATACAGAAAAGAACAAGTTCAGATTAGAAGGTCACTACACATCTTCGTCAGGAAGCGAAATCAACCTGAACGCTCTTAACGTACAACCAGGATCCGTCAATGTCACTGCAGGCGGCGTACCTCTCGTGGAAAACGTCGATTACACAGTCGATTACACATTAGGACGCGTGACAATATTGAACGAAGCGCTGCTTAATTCCGGAACAAACATCAACATCTCATTGGAAAACAACACCGCCATTTCAACCATGAAAAAAACATTCATGGGAGCGAGAGTGGAACACGAAATAAACCCCGACTTCCTGATCGGAGGAACGATTTTACATCTCACAGAAAGAGCCTACACCACAAAAGTCAATTATAACGACGAACCATTATCAAACACTATATACGGTTTCGACTTAAACTATCAGACTGATTCTCAGTTATTAACCGACCTTATAGACAAGCTGCCTTTTATCGAGACCAAACAGAAATCAAGAATATCAGTCTATGGAGAATTCGCTCAATTCATCCAAGGTATAAATAAAGAAAACGGTCAGACCGGAACTTCATATATCGATGATTTTGAAGGATCTAAATCAACCATCGACCTTCGTCAGTGGTCATTCTGGCATCTGGCGAGCACGCCACAACATCAACATAATCTATTCCCGGAAGCATACTCAACCATGGGTGTCGATTATGGCAAAAACCGTTCTAAATTAGCGTGGTACACCATAGATCAATCTGTATTTTACGAACGTCGTAACGACATAAAACCAGAAAACGTCTCAAATGACGAATTGTCTGATCACAGAGTGAGACAGGTTATCGAGACCGAAATATTCCCGAACAGAGACATTCAAGCCGGCGTTTCGACTAACGTAGCGGTGTTAAATCTGGCGTACTATCCCGACATGAGAGGGCCTTATAACTATGATACTGAGAACCTTAATCCAGATGGAACATTCTCTAATCCTGAAGACAGATGGGGCGGTATTATGAGAGCGATAGAATCGTCAGACTTCAACGCTACCAACGTAGAATACATCGAATTCTGGATGATGGATCCTTTCTTTGAAGACGGCGAAAACAGTCCCGACAAAAGCAATATAGGTAAATTATACTTCAACTTGGGAGACATTTCGGAAGACATTTTGCGCGACGGAAGGAAGTCGTATGAAAACGGATTGCCGACATCAAGTCAGGTAGTTAACGTAGATACCACTTCATGGGGACGCGTACCTTCATTGCAGGCCCTGGTAGATGCCTTCGATTCAAATCCTAGTTCAAGAGAATTCCAAGATATTGGTTATGACGGACTTTCAAACAAAGACGAACGTACTTTCTTCAACAATTATCTTGAAATATTGAAAGATAAATTATCAACAGAAGCCTACAACAAAGTCTATAACGACCCTTCATCCGACGACTACCATCACTTCAGAGGCAACGACTATGACAATGATCCGACATACAGCAGCATCTTGGAACGCTACAAAAAATACAACGGCAACGAAGGAAACTCACCGTCAGAAACCCAATATACAGAAGACTTTACAACTAACAACACAACGTTACCAGATGTTGAAGACATCAACAACGACAATACTCTGAGCGAATCGGAAAACTACTACCAATACGAAATCGAAATCGATCCTAATAAAATGATGAAAGCCGGACAAAACAGAATCTCCGACATTCACAAAACCACCGTCACCACACTTAACGGCGAAACCAAAGAAATCAAATGGTATCAGTTCCGCATCCCTATCAGAGAACCTGACAAAGTCGTGGGTAATATCGAAGGATTCTCGTCAATTCGCTTTATGAGAATTTTTATGAAAGGCTTCAAGAGCGACATCGTGATACGTTTCGCCACCTTAGACCTCGTCAGAGGCGAATGGCGCACATATACACAGTCGATACAAGCACCTGGAGAATACATGCCTGGCGATCAGACAAACCACACATTATTCGAGCAATCGGCGGTAAACCTTGAAGAAAACAGCGGCCGTCAGCCTGTTCCATACGTCATTCCTCCTGGAATATATCAGGAAGTATATACCGGAACACTTTCCACCATACGCCAAAACGAACAAGCCTTGCAGCTTTCTGTCGAGAACCTCGTCGATGGCGATGCAAGAGCTGTCTATAAATCAACGAGTTTCGACTTCAGATATTACAAGAAGCTGAAGATGTTCATCCATGCCGAACAAATGTATGAACACGACAATATGGAAGATGGCGACATGACGGTATTCTTACGATTCGGTTCCGACCTGACCGATAACTATTACGAATATGAAGTTCCGCTTAAATTCACGAAATGGCATACTTCTGCGACAGACGAATACGGAATCTGGCCTGAAGAAAACAATATAGAAATTGATTTTGAAGAACTTATCGAGGTAAAGAACAACCGTAACAAGTCAATCGGTACCAATAACGTACAGTCGAACAGGGTCTATACCGAATATTCAGGCAAAAACAGAATCAAAGTTCTGGGTAACCCTACCATCAGCGAAGTAAGGAGCATGATGATAGGTATCAGAAATCCTATAAACAACAATGAAGTAGGCACTGACAAGAGCGCTATAGTCTGGATTAACGAATTGCGTCTCACCGACTTAAACAACCAAGGAGGCTGGGCCGCGACAGGACGCATCGAAGCTACATTAGCCGACTTAGGCCGCGTGACGGCTTCAGGATCCTACAACTCATCAGGTTACGGAGCATTGGAGACGAAAGTGACAGACTCTAAGATGGAATCTAACGGATACTATAACGTCTCGACCGACATAGATCTTGGCAAATTCATGGCACCTCAAAAGACTGGTATCACAATACCTGTTCACTATGATGTAAACCAAACGACGATAACACCGGAATACAATCCATTCGATCCTGACGTAAAATTCAAGAATGCGTTAGACATCATTGAAGATCAAGCCGGAAAAGATTCTCTAAAAACAGCAGCCAAAGATATTGTCAAGCAGACTAATTTCAATGTCACCAATTTAAGGAAAAACCGTGTCGGCAAAAAGAAACCGCATTTCTGGGACATCGAGAACTTCAACGCATCGTACGCTTATACTAAGCAAGAACAAAGAAGCAGCGACATAGAATATTCTATCGATAAGAGTTATCGCGGCGGTTTGGGTTACACCTACTCCACCAATGCAAAAAATATCCAGCCTTTTGCCAAAGCAAAATGGGCCTCATCTCCTTATCTACAGATAATCAAAGACTTCAACTTCTACTATCTACCAAAAAGTTTCTCTTTCTCGACAGAAATGTTCAGACAATATCAAGAACAAAAGTTGAGGAACAAGAGCAGCGGCGACATTATCATCAAGCCTACTTACGCCAAAAACTGGGATTGGAGCCGTACATACGATTTCAGATATGACCTTACCAAAGCGTTGAATTTCACATATAACGCAACAGCCAACGCATATATCTACGAACCAGCAGGCTTACCGGAAAGAGAGACCGCAGAATGGGACGCAAACAGAGACACCATCAAAAACGAGATATTCGGTTTGGGATCCATTTCTAGATTCAATCAGACTTCAAAAGTCAATTACACTATACCTATTAATAAATTACCATATCTCGATTGGGTGACATCAAGTGCAAGCTACACAGGAACATATCGCTGGACAGCATCATCACGTTCCACACAAAGCATCATGGGTAACCTGAATGAGAATGAGTTAGCTCTGCAAATCAACGGCAACGCCGATTTCTCGAAGCTGTATAACAAAGTACCTTATTTCAAGAAAATCACCGCACCGAAACGTAGCAGCCGTATCAACAACAGGCAGCCGAAAAAAGAAGAAGAGGAAGTCGTGATAGATACCACAGGAAAAGCGCCTAAGAAAAACTACGCAAAAATCGTAGGAGATAACATGGTGAGAGTCCTATTAAGTGTCAAGAAAGCCTCGTTCTCTTTCTCACAAAGTAGCGGAGTCTCGTTGCCTGGTTATATGTACGAGCCTGATTATCTTGGTATAAATGCCATGACAGGAGCTCCTGGATGGGGTTTCGTCTTAGGTCAGAACGGCGACATCTTAGACAAAGCCATCAAAGGCAACTGGATCACAACAGATACCACTTTCAACCAAGCCTATTCAGAAAGATTCAATGAGACATATAATTATAAAGTCACACTCGAACCTTTCCAAGACATGAAGATAGATGTCAGCGGAAACAGAAGCTATGTGGAAAACTTCTCCGAATATTTCAGAGCCGACGCCAATGGAGAATTCCATTTCTACACGCCTACAAACGGAGGCAGCTTCAGCATCTCACATCTTATGACAGCGACTTCATTCAAAGACGGTGATGAATTATTCGAAAATCTGTTAAAAAACAGACAAGATATTGCCAATCGCCTCGCCAATGAAAATCAGACATGGATAGATATGGGAGGCCAGATGGTCTATGACTCTATCGGTAAAGGATACTATCCATACGGATACGGCGCCAATTCGCAAGAAGTCCTCATCTACTCTTTCCTTGCGACTTACTCAGGACAAGACGCTAACGATGTAGAACTCACTATGTTCAGAAAATTCGCACTTCCTAACTGGACAGTGAATTTCACCGGACTCACAAAAATCCCGGCATTGAAAAAAGTGTTTAAAACCATTAACATAACACATTCTTATAAATCAACCTATTCCATCTCATCATGGGGAACGAACCTCAATTATTCAGAAAACAACCCGATGATGATGTACGACGGAACAAACCTGAGAGTGCCAAAATACGACATGGCACAGATAGTATTATCTGAACAATACGCACCATTAATCGGTATCAAACTGGCATTCAATAACAATTTGTCGCCTTCATTGGATTTCAAGAAAAGCAGAACCGTGACGATAAGTTTCATAAACAACCAGCTCACAGAATCTGAAGGAAGAGAAATCGTGATTGGTTGCGGCTACACGTTCAAAGATCTCGGACTGACATTCTCTACAGCCAGCGGCAGCTCTTCAAAGACAAGCAACGACCTCACCATGAAACTTGACATCGGTTTCAGAAGAGACAAAACGACTTTGAGAAGCATCGACGAAAATTACAGTCAGATCTCGTCAGGTCAGAATAAGATTAACATTTACCTCACCGCCGACTACGATTTCAGCGCCAGACTCGGAATGCAAGCGTTCTTCAGACATGACGTAAGCGACCCGTTTATCGCCAATTCATACAAGACATCGAACACGTTTGCGGGCGTCACCATGAGATTTAGCCTGACACAATAATTTTTTTTCAAAAACTAGCAATCATAAAAATAAAAATCGTATTTTTGGCACATTAAAAAAGTATTTATTAATTCTTAAAAATAAAACAAAATGAACATTCCAGCAGAATTAAAGTATTCAAAAGATCATGAATGGATTCGCTTAGAAGGCGAAACAGCTTACGTAGGTATCACAGACTTCGCACAACACGAATTAGGTGACATCGTTTTCGTTGACATCGACACAGTTGATGAAACACTCGAAGCAGAAGAAACATTCGGTACAATTGAAGCTGTTAAGACATCTTCAGAATTGTTAATGCCAGTTGCAGGTACAGTTATCGAATTCAACGAAGCTCTCGCTGACGCTCCTGAAACAGTAAACAACGACCCATACGGCGAAGGTTGGATCATCAAAGTTCAAGTTTCTGACCCAGCTGAACTCGAAGGTTTATTAGACGCTGAAGCTTATAAAGAGTTGATTGGCTAAGGCTAAGACGAAAGCTAAGGCTTTAAGATAATAAAATTGTGAAACGACTGTCGGAAGGAATTTATCCTGGGCTTATTTGCGCCACAATAATAATGGTGCTGATGGGTTTGCCAGGAAAATGTTTCCCGACAGTCGTCTCTTTTTGGGAATGGCTAGGCCCAGATAAAATGGTTCATTTTGTTTTGTTCGCAGCATTAAGCTATATCTCGCTCTGGGGTTACAGAAACCGAATTAAAGATTACAAACGCCATTACAAAAACAAATTATTTTTAACGATAGTTTTATCTACAATAGCATACGGCGGCTTGACGGAAATACTGCAAAAGCATCTTTTCATAAACAGATATTGCAGCGTTTTTGACTTCTTCGCCGACGCAATAGGCTGTATTTTAGGTATTATCATTTATATTTTACTTTGCGAAAAAAAAAATAAAAAAAATAAAATTACAGAAGGTAATATCTAATAAATTTATTAACTTTGTGGCGCAAATGTAAATTTGAGTTTTAAACAGAAAAAAAGAATAAAATGGAAATTAAAAAATCACCCAAAGCAGATCTTGAAAGCAAGAAATCGACTTTTATATTGATAGGTTTCGTTGTTGTATTATTTGTTACTTGGCGTATAATCGAATACAAAAGCTACGACAAACAAACAGTCAATGAATTTGCACAAACAGTAGAGGTCATAGAAGAAGAAATGGTTGAAATCACAAAACAAGAACAACCAAAAGTTCAACCTCCACAACCAAAACCACAAGTAACTCAAATCGAAGTCGTTGAAGACGACGTTGAAGTTGAAGACGAAATCGACATCAACGCTGAAGTTGACCAAAACGAAGTAATCGAAGAATACGAATTCACTCCACCAGAGATCGAAGAAGAAGAAATCGTAGAAGCTGAAATCTTCAAGGTCGTAGAAGAAATGCCTGAGTTCCCAGGTGGCCCTGCTAAGATGATGGAATTTATCCAAACCAATATCAAATATCCTATGATGGCTCGCGAAAGTGACATCCAAGGTCGTGTGTTCGTTAACTTCGTCGTTGAACCGGACGGATCAATCACAAACGTAACAGTCATGCGTGGCATCGGCGGCGGTTGTGACGAAGAAGCTCTTCGCGTCGTTCAAAGTATGCCTAAATGGAAACCTGGTAAACAACGTGGTAGCGCAGTACGTGTTAACTACACAGTGCCTATCATCTTCAAATTACAATAGTAAATTATTACAATCAAATATGGAAAAGAGCTGTAAAAAACAGCTCTTTTTTTTGTCCACGAATAACTTTAGTATTTGAAAAAAGCGTAAATTTGCAACTATGACTGATTCTAATAACAAGAAAAAATATTCGTTGCGCTTCGGCAATAAAGACCTGCCAGCTTTCCTTGTAACAAAAGAAAATATAAGGAAACTGATATTCTTTACTACTGTATATTCGTTAATTTTCATTAACATATTCCGCCCATTCAACTCAGACTCCTGGATTCCTGGAATCAACAGTTTCAACTACTTCCTCTACTCTTCCCTCATGGTGCTCATCGGCCTGACACTCATCTCCATCAGCCGAATAGGAATGTACTTCTTCGTAAAAAGAATCTCCATCGGATACCTCGAATATATAATCTGGATCTTCGGAGAAATAGCGATACTGGCCGGATTCTACGTATTTATAGCTCATAAAGTAGGTTTTATAGACAACTACCTGTTACAAAATCCAGAATTCGTATATTGGGAAGCAATATTCGAGATATTCAGAAAAGCCATCGCCAACACAACTTGGATGCTGCTAATACCATACATCATCTCTTTCCTATATCTCTACAACGAACATCTCTTGAGAAATGTCATCAACAAAAAAGATGAAGACATCGATAAAAACGTCATACATTTCAAAGACGACAAAGGCGAAGTTAGATTCTCTATCGCTTCTGAAAAAGTTATTTTCATCGAGTCATCAGATAACTACAGCGTCATAAAATACATCAGCAACGACAGAGTATCAGATTTCCTATTAAGAATCTCATTAAAAAAACTATCTGATAATCTGAAAGATACATCTATCCAACGATGCCACAGATCTTACATGGTAAACTTTGAACATGTATCATCATTGAAAAAAGACAACGGAGAACTAAGTCTGGAATTCGACTTGCCTAACATAAAAGAAATACCTGTCTCAAAATCGTACGACGAAATTATAATGAATTTGTTTATTATGTATTCTAAACAAAAATAAAACGATGAACAAGTTGAGATATTTAATAATCACAGTATTACTGTTTTGCGTACTTGATTTGTTTTCTCAACTCAATCACAGACATTTCATTACGATGGGACGCATCGACTTGTCGGAAGAGAACTATACCGAGGCGATGTACAATTTCAACAAGGCCATCATCGCCAAACCAAATGATTTTGAAGGTTATTTTTTAAGAGGCATCGCTAAATATAGCCTCAACGATTATACAGGAGCTGTCGATGATTTCACGAAAACCCTTGAAATTCACCCTTTATACGTAAGAGCTTATCATTACAGAGGCATCTCTAACGACCGTCTAGGCAATTACTACGACGCCAAAAACGATTATAAAAAAGCTATCTCCCTCGACCCATACGACCCTGAATTACACATCGCTCTAGGTTCTACAAAATTACATCTCAATGAATTTGAAGACGCAATAGCCAGTTTCGACACTGCTATAATCATAAATCCAAGTAATGCTAACGCATTTATTAATAGAGGAATAGCAAAAAGATACCTTGACAAATTGGACGAAGCTGTAGAAGATCTGAACAAAGCTGTTTATTACGACTTCTTCAATATCGAGGCGTTGGTGAGAAGAGGCATCATACAAATGGAAAGAGAACAATATCAAGACGCTATCCTCGATTTCAACAACGCCCTCAAAATGGACAACGAAAATCCTATAATTTTTTTTAACAGAGGCACCGTACTCCTCAATATGGGCGATACACTTTCTGCATTACGAGATTACGAACGCGTCAACAATCTCGACGAACGTAACGCCTTAACATATTTTAACAGAGCTATCATTTACGGACAACTCGGAGAAAACGACATCGCACTGGCTCTCTTCGACAAAGTGACGGAAATAAATCCAAAAAACGTTTATGGCTACTTCAACCGAGGTATTCTGCATTACAAAATGAATAATTTTGACGCAGCGGAAGACGATTTTTCGAAGGTCATCGAATTGTTCCCAGACTTCATCGACGCTTGGGTGAACAGATCGGTGGTGAGATATGAAAAAGGCGACACCAAAGGTGCTGAAGCCGACAGATTAAAATCAAAAGAAATCATAAATTTAATAAGTGAAAACAACTCCAATATCGACTCTCTGTATAATATCTACTCTAAATCATTGGATTACGACAAAATCATCGCTTTTGAATCCGACTTCTCAAACGGTGATAAAGGTGGAAAACTCGCTCAGTTTTCAAACATCGACATCAAGCCTTTTGGAAATTACATAATCAATGTCGTTGAATTCAACGCAAAAAAAGATGATAAAAACGAAAGACATTTCGTAGATGCGACATTAAGCCAAATCAATGAAAACAAGCAACTTAAAGGCTTGAGACTCGTATATGTAAAAGAAGATTTCTTCAACGAGAACTATCAATCGCCAATTAATGACTCCTTGATAGAATCAATAAACGACATTTATTTGAAAACATTTCTTAATGGCCTGACAAATTATGAAATCCATAATTACCAACATGCTGAAAATAAATTCAGTTCTTTGATAAACAATAACATATATGAAATTTACGCTAAAATAAACATAGCGTCTCTGCAAAAAGACAAAGCCGAATTGATATTAGCGAACCAAAATTATAACGATCCGATAAATATAAATCAAAAGAAGACAAACGAAAAAATCAGCATCAAAAACATCGTGAAACCTGATTATCAGCAAGCTTTAAACACATTGACGGAACTTGCGAAAAAAGCCAACAACAATCCTTTTGTCTGGTATAATTTAGGAAACGTACATCTGCAAATGCAAGAATTCCATAAAGCAATCGATGATTACTCTCTTGCGATAAAATATGAAAAAAACTTGGCTGAAGCTTATTACAACAGAGGCCTCACCTTACTATTTCTTGGAGAAAAAGAATTGGCTAACAATGATTTAAGTAAGGCAGGAGAATTAGGAATAAAAGAAGCATACGCCGTAATAAAAAGATTTATCAACAATTAAATATAGCATTATGAAAAAGAAGACTTTGTTAATTATAATTTTGATTATCGCTGCTTTATGTGCAGCTGCTTTTGTTGTCTGGACAATCACAAAACCAAAGGAATATGTTCCTGAATACCTTGAACCTGAAGTCTTTGAAGATGAAATTTACGACACGGACATGATGATAGGATTATGGCAATCCGGAACTGTTTTCTACAGATATAACGACGATTACAGCGGAGTCACTTGGGACACTGCCGACGACATAATGGAATCTGAAGGAAGCAAATTCACATGGGAAGTCAATAAAAAAAGAATCTTTCACTACCACCAAATGGAAATTGGAGGAGGAATAATTCCTAAAGCATACACCATAAACAAGTTAGATTTATCAAACTTAGAATACAACGACGATTATAAAGTTGAATACACTTTTGTCAAAGTGGAATAAATCATCTGTTCATCTTGACGATTTTAGGTGTTTTACCTTTAAACTGAGGCATTGTCATTCCTATTGATGCGTTGATGTATGTCGGATCGCAGACATAATATCTCTTGCCTGCGTATGCGAACATATCACCGTTTATGTCAACATTTTCACCGAAGCATACTGCTGTAGCGAGATGGCCTTCATATTGTAAACCAATAACTTTAGCGTCTGTGTATGTTGTCACCAGCCATGCGAACAATGCCGATCTGTCTTCGCAATCGCTATACGGATATGCGATAACTTCTTCAGGATAGAAATATTTTTCGTATCCAAATTGCTGGTCATCGGTCTTATATTCAAATGCTGTCTGAACGAAATTCAGTATTATATCGATAAATTGCACTGACGTATATTCTTGTTTTATTTCACTCAGTTTCTCATTGAAAATCTTCTGTGCCTCAATAGAAATCGGCGATGCGAAATAAATCGGGAACACTGTCATTGGCACGTCATTGAGGTACGCTATATGGGCGCTGTTGTAAGGCAATTCAATCTTGTCATTTATTTTTGAAAACGCCAATTCCCTTTTAAGGTCACATTGTCCCATATTCAACGTATTATAGAAATCAAGTCCAATTTGTTTTAAATCAGCGTCTTGTTCATTATTATCGTACGTATAAATACTTTCTTTTGCCACTCCGCCGCCATAAATAGAATAATACTTCAAGTTTGTGTTGTCAGCTTCTTTGAAACGGAAAAACGAATACGAATACACATCTTTTGTATTATCTATCGCCGCCAGCAATGTCAGTCTGTTAGACTCTTTACCACGTGCTATTTTAACTTTAAAGCCGCCTTCGTTACGCAACATATAAAAATCGAACAAGACGCAATTATCAATATCTTGGAACAAACATTCTGACAATGAACGCAATATACAGAAATATCCCCATTCATTAAGTCCCATCGCTTTTACATAACCATCTATCTGCTTCCATAAATCAGAAGTCTCTTCAGTCATTTTCGACATCTCCTTGAAATAATCAGCCACATCTGTTTCCTTGATTCCCTTGTTTTTCAAGCGTAATTTATCATTCACCTTGAAGTCTAGTTTCTTACCATAGAAATTCAATGTAACATCTTGATTTGCAACTATATTATTTTTTACGAGAGTTATATAATCTGAAGGTTTAGTAATTTCCTTAACACCAGAATTCGTCAGTATTTTTCTCACGACATAATTGTCCGTGCGAGAAGTATTGCTAACATCATCACCAGCGTTTACATTATCAATATCAGATATTTGCGGCAAGTCGGCATTGCTTTTATATTTCACATCGTCAGATTTCACTTCTGTAATTTCAGACTCAGGCACTTCCGGAACCTTATTTATTTTAGGCAATGTCATGGAAAGTTCTTGAGTTTTAAATTCTTCAAATAGCGCCCATTCCTTAGCGACAAATTCTGCGAATTCAGCATTAGCTCTAGCCTTATATTCCATAAATTCCGCATTCAGGCTTTGTTCCATTTTTCTAGAATTCTCTTTAAAAGCGGCCTGTTCTTTCTTCTTAGATTCCAAATATTTTTGATATTCATCATCTTGAGAACAAACGACAAGAGACATCAAGCAAAACGATAATAAAAGCAACGACTTTCTCATAAGCAAATAGATTTATTCAGCAAAGATAATAATCAAAAAAGGCTTTGTCAACAAAAAAATATATAATAATTTTTAACATTAAAACCTAGATTGTCACCTTATTTAATATGTCTGTCAGAGCTGCTATAGCGATTCCGTAATTTGTGATCGGGATGTTCTGCGCTTTTGATTTTCTCACTCTCGACAAAACATGACGGCGTGTAAACATACAAGCGCCACAATGTATTATGATGTCATACTGACTTAAATCTTCCGGGAAGTCGTTGCCAGACACGATGTCGATTTGAAGTTTCTCGCCGAATCTCTTTCGTAACATTTTCGGCAGTTTCACTCTTCCGATGTCTTCATTCTGAGGAATATGCGAGCAAGCCTCGGCTATCAGGACTCTGCCATTTTCAGGTAATTTCATCAAAGCCTCGGCTCCGTCGCGGAATGTATCGATGTCGCCTTTATGGCGAGCCATCAGTACGGAGAATGAAGTCAGTTTCGTTTCTTTCGGGGTCAAAGGCTGCACTTGTGCAAAGGCTTGCGAATCTGTTATTATCAAAGCCGGAGGATTTTTGAGGCTGTCCAACATCTGTGGCAGCTCTTCGGGAGTGCAGCACAAAGCAAGTGCGTGTTTGTCAAGAAGATTCCTCAACGTCACGACCTGTGGCTGTATCAGTCTTCCTTTCGGAGCCGAATCGTCTTGCGGCATCACGAGCACCACCACATCGCCGGCCTTGACCAAAGAATATGTTATGTCGTCGAGGTTGTCGTCATTTTTATAAAGAGACGCCATCGTAGAAAGCAAAGTCTCGACACCGATTTTTTCCTTCGCCGAGACAGCATAGACATCTTCCTTCAACGCCTCCTTCCAGAGATTGAGATACTGAGACTCTGCGTCATTATGACCTTGCGACCTTGCGTCACACTTCGTCATTACGAAAATCGTCGGTATTTCGGCTTTTTTGAAGAAGTCACGCCATTCTGTCTCGTAAGATACATCTTCCGGCTTACCGCTTACGAGTATCAGTGCCATATCCACTTGTTGCGATGCTCGGCGTGTGCGTTCGTTACGCATCGAGCCCAACTCGCCTATGTCGTCGAAACCTGCCGTGTCGCCGATGACGGCTGCTCCTATTCCGGGCAGCTCTATATTTTTCCAGACGGTGTCCGTCGTAGTGCCAGCCACATCCGACACTATAGCTACATCTTGTCCGGCAAGAGCGTTGAGCAAAGTAGATTTGCCCACATTACGTCTGCCGAAAATTCCTATATGATAACGGTTTGAACGTTGTATATCTTTCATAAATTTAAGCTATGAGCTATGAGCCACGAGTTATGAGCCCAATGCCCACAGCTCATGGCTCACTGCAAATTAAAATCTAAAGTCTCTTTCGCCATTGTCGATAGCGTCGAGGTATTTCGCTGCTGTAGCACGTGCTTTCTCGTTCGGCACTGTCTGAAGAAGACGTTGTATCATCGCCTTCGCTTTTTCCTTGACTTCAGGAGAAGCGTAGTCGTTGGTATATTCTTTCAATGTTATCAAGGCGTTAGGCAGGCAGCAGTTTGCTATCTGTCCGCTCTTCAATAACGACATGAAACGGTCGCCTGTTCTACCTTCACGATAACATGCTGTGCAGAAGCTTGGGATATGGTCGAGGTCGAGGAGCCAGCCAACAATTTCATCGAGGGTGCGGTTATCGGAGATGTCGAACTGTGCCGAGTTCTCGCTTTCTTTTTCAGGTTCTACATAACCGCCGACGCTGGTGCGCGAGCCTCCGCTGATCTGTGATATGCCGAGTTCTAAGAGGCGAGCGCGGCTTCTCTCGCTTTCACGAGTAGAGATAATCATGCCTGTATAAGGAACAGCTATTCTTATGATAGCGACGATTCTATAGAAGATGTCATCTGGCACCGCATTCTTGAAGTCGGCCGTATCGATGTCGTCGGCCATACATAATCTAGGAACGCTGATGGTGTGAGGGCCAACGCCGTAAGTAGCTTCAAGGTGTTCGGCGTGCATGAGCAAACCGATGAAATCGTAACGATATGTCTCCAATCCGAACAAAACGCCGATGCCCACGTCATCGATGCCGCCTTGCATAGCGCGGTCCATCGCCTCAGTATGATATGCGTAGTTGCTCTTAGGTCCTGTTGGATGCAAAGCCTCGTAATTTGTTTTGTTATATGTCTCTTGGAAAAGGATGTAAGTGCCGATGCCAGCGTCGCGTAATTTCTGATAATTCTCTACTGTAGTAGCAGCGATATTCACATTGACACGACGAATCGCTCCGTTCTTATGTTTGATGCTATAAATCGTCTTGATACTTTCAAGGATATATTCGATAGGATTTTCCACAGGATGCTCACCGGCTTCGAGAGCGAGACGTTTATGTCCCATATCTTGTAAGGCGATGACTTCCTGACGAATCTCTTCCTGTGACAATTTCTTACGTCTGATTGTTTTGTTTTTGAGATGATAAGGACAATATACGCAGCCGTTTACGCAATAGTTAGAGAGATAAAGCGGAGCGAACATCACTATTCTGTTTCCGTAGAACTTATGTTTTATCTCACGTGCGATATCATAAATCTCGTCGATTATTTCTTGGTCGTTGCATTCGAGGAGAAGAGATGCTTCCCTATGAGTGAGGCCTTTACATTCACGGGCTTTCTGTAAAATTGATTTTATGAGTTCTCTGTCATTACTATTTTCACGAGCGTATGTCATAGTCTCGCGAATCTCGGAATCGTTGATAAATTCCTCTGCTATCTGTGATTTAATATTATACATAATATGTTGTTTTATAATTATTCATTATTAATTCTTCATTATTCATTCCTAGTTCCTAAAATCCCCTCTCGCATAGTCGATATGATAGCCGATGGCATTAAGTCTGTCTTCCAGTTGTTGCATCTGCTGTGCCGACTCAGCGCCGGTACTTTTCTTATTGTCGTAGATAGAATATTTCTTACGTTGTTCGAGCGGCGACACATTAGGCATCACCACGTTGGCACCTGCGAGTATGGCGCGTTCCATTCCGTTAGGACATAAGGTAGCCAAAGCCGTTGTAGCTGGAAGTAATACATTCGGGAAACGAAGTCTCAACAAAGAGAGCATCAGTATTGTCTTGTCGGCGCTACCCGGATTCTGGCTTTCAAAAGGCGTGTCGGTGGCTGGCAGGAAAGGGCCGATGCCTATCATCTGCGGCTGCAGCTCTTCAAGGAATCGTATGTCTTCATAAAGATGTTCGTCGGTCTGACCCGGACTTCCTATCATCATGCCGCTGCCTGTCTGAAAGCCGAGGCGTTTCAAAGTAAAGAGACACTCTCTCCTGTTTTCCGAGCTCATCATCGAAGGATGCAGTTGCGAATAATGATCGTCGTTGCGTGTCTCATGGCGTAGCAGAAATCTGTCAGCGCCAGCTTCTTTGAAAGCGGCGTAAGCTTCCGCACTGCGCTCGCCCACGGATAATGTAATCGCCTTGCCGGGATAAGCGGTGCGTATCGACTTCACCACGTCAACGACCCATTCGTCGGTCTGACGAGGGTCTTCCCCACCCTGCATCACAAAAGTATTGAAACCTAACCTGTCGGCTTCTTTGCAACATGCAAGGATTTCTTCTTTGGTGAGACGATAACGCTGTGCGTTTCTATTAGAAGCGCGAATGCCACAATAGTAGCAATTATTTTTACAGTAGGAACTTATTTCCAGGAGAGCTCTCACGAAGATGCCTCTGCCATAATGAGCAACCGCAACTTCCTGAGCTTTAGAGCGAAGATATTCTCGCTCATCGGCGTTTAAAGAAGAAAGTAAAACCATCCATTCATCGCGACTCAAGACATCGCCACGATGCAGACGATCTATTATGTCATAGTTAGTTTCCATAGTCATTGTAGTGTTTTGCAAAGATACGAAAAAGACTAAAAAATAAAGACCAAAGTCTAAAGTTTTTTTAACGAAAAAAATCCGTTGTCTGTTGTCCGTTATCCGTTGTCTTTTATTACCTTTGCAAAAATTATCGTTATGAACTTCAAGGCAATCCTAAAAAAATTTAACAACAAGTATATCATTGCGACTCTGATATTTGCAGTGATAATAATCTTCATCGACCAATACAATTTATTCTTTCAGATAAAGAACTTAAAGAAACTTAACAAAGCTAAAGAGCAAGTCGAATATTACGAAAACGAAATCAAGAACCAGCAGGAAGTTCTTGACAATCTTCATAAAGATTCCGCACTGATGGAACGCATCGCCCGCGAGAAATATATGATGAAACGCGATAACGAAGTGATTTACATCATCGAAGCAGCCGAGTAAGTTCTAGGCTTTAGCTTTAGCTTTAGCCTTTGACTTTGGCTCCGAACCACTATCATTGACTCTACATTATTAAAAAATCTGTTGTCCGTTGACTTAAAAGCACAATTATGAAAAAAATCATCTTACCTTTATTAATACTTATTTCTGTTTTTTCTTCTTGCGAGAAGAAAGATAAGTTCGATGGTTTCACTCGCACTGTCGTTTATCGTCCAGGAGATTATGGCTCAAAATATTACCGCATCCCGACCTTGATAACCGCCAAAGACGGCAGCCTCGTCATCTTCACCGACAAACGCAAGGAAAACGAGACTGACCTTCCTGAAGACATCGACGTCATCTGCAACTACAGCACCGACGGCGGCCTGACATGGAGCGAGCCTTACACCATAGCGCAAGGCTTCGGTTATATGGAAGGTTTCGGCGACTGCGCAGTGGCTCATTCCAACGACGACAACGGACTCATTGCAATCTTCGTCGGAGGGCAAGGCTTCTGGCAATCGACGGCTAATAATCCGAACAGAACCTATCAAGCATTCAGTTACGACAACGGCCGCACCTGGACAGAGCCGGAAGACATCACACATTTCATCTTCGGAAAAGATTGCAACGACAGCATAAGAAGCAAATGGCGTGCTTCGTTCTGCGCATCAGGAAACGGACTTCTCACATCCAAAGGCAGAATCATGTTCGTGGCATGTGTAAGAGAAACATCTGCCTTTTCCGCAAATAATTACGTCATCTATTCCGACGACAACGGCAAGACATGGAACGTGTCGGAACGCGCTTCTGTCGGCGGCGACGAAGCCAAGGTAGTGGAGCTCAACAATGGCGACATCTTGATGAGTATCCGAACTTCGGGGAAAAGATGGTATAACATCTCGCATGACGGCGGCGTGACATGGAACGAGACACATTACGTCTGGGACGACCTCATCGGCCCGGCCTGCAACGGCGACATAATACGCTACGACGAAAACACATTGCTACACAGTCTTCCTACAGGCAGCTCCCGCCGCGATGTAGCGATTTACATCTCCAACGACGAAGGAAAGACTTGGAACGAAGGAAAAATAGTAGTCCCTCGATTCTCAGCATATTCTTCAATGTGTATCTTGCCTGACAAAACGATCGGATTCTACGTCGAAGAAAGAGAAGTAGATACCACAAGCTACGAGATGGTATTTTATAGATTCCCGATAGATTCAATTAGGAATGTGGAATTAAAAACACCGTTGACTTTTTAGGAAAATTTCATTATCTTTGTCGGACATTTTTAAAACTTAAATTCAGACACTATGAAAAAACTCTTTTTAGTATTAGGCTTAGCTACGATGTTATTAGCTAGCTGCTGCAACAACAACCAAGGCGCAAAGAAATGCGACGGTAAAGCAGAACAAAAATGCGAACAAAAATGTGACGGTCATAACCACGAATGCGAAGGACAAAAAGCAGAAGCTTGCCAAGGTCACAATCACGAAGCTTGCGAAAAATCACAGAATTGCGAAAAACAATGTGACAAATCTCAAGCTTGCGAAAAGAAGCAAGAATGTGAAAAGAAATGCGACGCTAAACCAGAAGCATGTCAAGGTCACAACCACGAAGGACACAACCATCAACATCAACACGAAGGTTGTAACCACCAACATTAATAATCCACGAAAAGGCACTAATCCAACACGAAAAATTTAGTGTGATTTCGTGTTCTTTCGTGGACAATTTTAGTGTAAAACATTTTTCGTTTACAACGGTTTAATAAAGGCGGATTTTATTCCGCTTTTTTTATTAAATAATTATTTGTTTTTTGATTTTCGTGTACAAAAAAAAATTAAATTTGCGTGTTAAAAAAGTGAAACTTGATTTAAGTGTAAACTTATTCAACTAATCATATCTAAAAAATAAACATTATGGCAGAAAAAAAATTTATGACATGTGATGGTAACTGCGCCGCCGCTCACGTATCTTATATGTTCAGTGAAGTAGCTGCGATCTATCCTATCACACCATCATCACCAATGGCAGAATATGTTGACGAATGGAGTGCCGCAGGCAGAAAGAATATTTTCGAAGAAAATGTTAAAGTCGTTGAGATGCAGTCAGAAGCGGGCGCTGCGGGCGCTGTTCACGGTTCATTACAAGCAGGCGCTTTAACAACCACATATACAGCATCACAAGGTCTCTTGTTGATGATCCCTAACATGTACAAAATCGCCGGTGAATTACTTCCTGGCGTATTCCACGTCTCAGCACGTGCTTTGGCAGCTCAGGCTTTGTCAATCTTCGGTGACCACGCCGACGTTATGAGCGCTCGCCAGACAGGTTTCGCTCTTTTAGCGACAGGCTCGGTACAAGAAATCATGGACTTGGCACCGGTAGCTCACCTCGCAGCTATCGAAGGTCGCGTTCCTTTCATGCACTTCTTCGACGGTTTCCGCACATCACACGAAATCCAAAAAGTTGAAGCAGCCGACCAAGAAGAAATCAAGAAACTTGTCAATTGGAAAGCTCTTAAAGAATATCGCGAACGTTCATTAAACCCAGAACATCCTGTAACACGCGGTACAGCTCAAAACCCAGACATCTATTTCCAAACACGCGAATTACAAAACAAATATTACTATGCTCTCCCTGATATAGTAGCAAAATATATGAAAGAAATGAGCAAGATCACTGGCCGTGAATACGCTCCTTTCACATACTATGGCGCACCAGATGCTACAAATATCATCATCGCTATGGGTTCTATCACCGACGTCATCAAGACTGTCGTCGATAAATTAAATAAAGAAGGTAAGAAAGTCGGTTTGGTCAGCGTACACCTCTACCGTCCTTTCAGCGTGAAATATCTCTTGAATGTCGTTCCAGATTCAGTAAAACGTATCTGCGTCCTCGACAGAACAAAAGATACTGGCGCTAACGGCGAGCCTCTCTACTTAGACGTCGTTGAAGCTTATAACGACTTGTTCAACCACCATAGCTCACACATGCCTCACATCATCGGTGGTCGTTACGGCTTGTCATCAAAAGACACAACGCCAGCTCACATCTTGTCAGTATTCAAAAACTTGGAAAGACCAGAACCTCGCAACAGATTCACTATCGGTATCAACGACGATGTCACATTCGGTTCTCTTCCAATGCTTCCTGAGTTCTCAATCCTTCCAGAAGGCACTTTCGAAGCTAAGTTCTACGGCCCCGGCGCCGACGGTACTGTAGGTGCTAACAAGAACTCTATCAAGATTATCGGTGATAACACAAATAAATACAGCCAAGCTTATTTCGATTACGACTCAAAGAAATCTGGCGGTTACACATGTTCACACCTCCGTTTCGGCGACAAACCTATCTTGGCTCCTTATCTCGTAGGAACACCTGACTTCGTAGCAGTTCACGTTCCTTCATATTTAAGCAAATACGACTGCTTACGCGGTTTGAAAGATAACGGAACATTCCTCTACAACTCACCATGGGATGTTGAAGAAACAAAGAACCATCTTCCAAACTTCGTCAAGAAATATTTGGCTATACATAATATTAATATGTACATCATCGATGCTACTAAGATCGCTGACGAAATCGGTTTGGGTAATCGTACAAACACGATTCTCCAATCTGCGTTCTTCAAGATCTCAGAAGTCATCCCTTACGACCTCGCTGTTGAACAAATGAAGAAATTCATTGTGAAGTCATACGGCAAGAAAGGTGAAGACATCGTAAGAATGAACTTCGCGGCTGTCGATCGTGGCGGTGAAATCACAAAGTTAGAAATCCCAGCAGAATGGGCAAACTTGAGCTGCAAGCCAGACTTCGTCCTCGAACCATTGAAAGGCGCACCAGAATTCATCAACAAAATCATGCGTCCTATGACAGCTCAGTTAGGTAACGACCTTCCTGTCAGCACATTCGAAGAAATCATCGACGGTACATTCCCAGCTGGTACAACAGCATACGAAAAACGCGGTGTCGCCACAGTAGTTCCTGAATGGAAATCAGAAAACTGTATCCAATGTAACCAATGTTCTTTGGTATGTCCTCACGCAGCGATCCGTCCTGTAGTGATGAACGAAGAAGAAATGGCTAACGCCCCTGAGTCAATGAAAGCCATCGACATCAAGATGCCAAAAGAATTCGCAGGAATGAAATTCCGTATGCAAGTATCTGTCATGGACTGTACAGGTTGCGGCAACTGCGCCGACGTATGTCCTGCTAAGGAAAAAGCATTGGTAATGCAACCATTCGAGTCACAACTCGGTGAAGCAGAAAACTGGGAATACAGCCAACATAAAGTCGCTTATAAAGACGAACTCATCGACAAATACGCTAACATCAAGAACAGCCAATTCGCACAACCATTGTTCGAGTTCTCAGGCGCTTGTGCCGGTTGCGGTGAGACACCATATATCAAGACTATCACACAATTATTCGGTGAGAGAATGCTCGTAGCTAACGCAACAGGTTGTTCTTCAATCTACGGCGGTTCTGCTCCAGCAACACCATATTGTAAAAACTATAAATCAGGTAAGGGCGTGGCATGGGCAAACAGCTTGTTTGAAGACAACGCAGAATTCGGCCTCGGTATGCAGACAGCCACCAACAAACTCCGTGACCGTGTTGAACGCGTTATGAGAGAAGCTATCGAAAACTGCAACTGCTGCTCAGCAGAGTTAAAAGGCCTCTTCCAACAATGGATCGACAACCGTGAAAATGGACAAGCTACAGAAAAACTCGCTCCACAAATCCTTGAGATGGCTGGCAAATGCGACTGCTCATATTGCAAACAAATCGTTGAACTTAAAGACCACCTGGTCAAGAAGTCACAATGGATCATCGGCGGCGACGGCTGGGCATACGACATCGGCTTCGGCGGCTTAGACCACGTATTGGCATCAGGTGAAGACGTCAACGTTCTCGTTCTCGACACAGAAGTCTATTCAAACACAGGCGGTCAGTCATCAAAAGCTACTCCAACAGGTGCTGTCGCTAAGTTCGCTGCTTCAGGTAAGAAATTACGTAAGAAAGACCTCGGCATGATAGCAAAGAGCTACGGTTACGTCTATGTCGCACAAGTAGCGATGGGCGCAAACCAAGCACAATATTTCAAAGCTATCAAAGAAGCTGAAGCATATCCAGGACCATCACTCGTTATCTGCTACGCTCCATGTATCAACCACGGTATCAAAGCTGGCATGGGCCGCACACAAAACGAAGAGAAACTTGCAGTAGAATGCGGTTACTGGCAACTCTATCGCTTCAACCCAGCTGAAGAAGAAGCAGGTCAAAACGGCTTCCACTTGGACAGCAAAGAACCAGATTGGAGCAAGTTCCAAAACTTCATCATGGGCGAAGTTCGTTACAACTCATTACTTAAGACCTTCCCAGAAGAGGCAAAAGAATTGTTCGCTAAGACAGAACAATACGCCAAGCTTCGCTACGAAGGCTACAAGAAATTGAGTGAAGGTAAATAATGAAACTCAGTGACTGAAAATATTATAGGGACGATACATCGTCCCTATTTTTTTTATAATGAAAAACTTATTCTTAAAATTCATCTCAAGCAATACCGAACAGCTCGATTTCGAATATCAGCGTTGAGCCACCAGGGATGCCAGGCTGAGAATAATTGCCGTAAGCCATTTCAGCAGGAAGATAAATCTCCCATTTGTCGCCGACGCACATCTGTTGCATCGCGATGATCCAGCCCTCGATGAGTTCGTTGAGACGGAATGCGATAGGCACGCCCTCGTCGCGGCTGCTGTCGAACGCCTTACCGTCGATAGTCCAGCCAGTGTAATGAGCTGTGACGACGCTACGAGGCGAAGGATGCACGCCGTCATTTCTGCCTTCGCTTATCACCTTATAATAAATACCTTTCGGAAGAGCCTTGACGCCATCTTCCTGAGCCTTAGCCTTCAACCAATCAATATTGGCTTGTTTATATTCCTGTTTGTTCATATTATTGTGAGTTTGAGTTGTTAAAATTAGAGTTTTACAAAGGTAGGAAATAATAAGAGAAAAAATTCTAGACATTTTCAAAAAATATCGCTTACTTTGTAAACGAAAACATAGTGATGATTTTGGTTAATGAAGAATTAACTATTCATTATACATTCTTCATTGTACATTGTCAATCATTAATTGTTAATTAAAAAAATAAGTTATGCATTATCTTTTAATCTTACTTTTAGTATCGTTAGCCGTCTCGGCTTTAGGATGGGTTTATTTCATTTATTTCTTCAGCCTCGGCTACGGCTTCGGAGTGTCAGCCTTGGCAATCGCAATCGCGGTCATCTTCCGTGACGTGCTCACAATCCCGACGGCAATCTTATGCGTCGTCATGTTTATCTTCGGAATGCGACTCGGTCTTTACCTCGCTACTCGTGAAAAAAGATCGACGGAGTACAGAAAGATTCTCTACGGCCCTGACGCTAATAAAAAGAAACCGCTCTTCGTCGTCATCACAGTGTGGATTTTCTGTGCGCTTCTTTATGTCGGTCAGGTGAGCCCTGTATCTTTCTATCTCGCAAACGCAGCTGATGGCATCGCCGTCAACGAGACTTGGACTTGGATTGGAGCAGCTCTTATGGCTTTGGGCGTAATCTTAGAATCTGTCTCCGACGCTCAGAAAAAAGCGGCTAAGAAAAAGAATCCTAAGAAATATGTCGATACCGGTCTCTACAGAATAGTACGCTGTCCTAACTACTTAGGCGAGTTGGTCATCTGGACGGGTTCTTTCGTCGTTTGCATCGGCGCTTCATGTTCCGCATGGCAATGGATCGTGGCAGTCATCGGTTATATCGGAATCGTCTATGTGATGTTCAGCGGCGCACGTCGTCTCGAGATGAGACAAGCCGTCACTTACGGCAACGACCCTGAATTCCAAAAATATATTAAGAAAACTCCTATCCTACTTCCACTCGTACCAATTTATAGTCTGGCAAAATATGAGTGGTTACAAGCGTAAAAAAACAGTATTTGTATAACCAAAAGTTGTGCCCGACACGTATCAGGGACTTATTTATGGAAAATAATTCTACAAATTTCAGACCTGCCGTTCAATTGAGAACTAACAGAGGATTGTTAAAATTCTTTTTCCTTTCGTCAATCACATTCGGCATCTACGGAATTATATGTATGGGTAACATATCCAGAGACATCAACACCATAGCCACAAAACACGACGGAAAATCAACAATGACATATTACTTGATTTTATTCGTTTTCAGCTGGTTGACATTAGGTATCGTTCCTTTAATCTGGTACCATAATCTTTCAAACAGAATAGGAAATGAGTTAATCGTCAGAAACTTACCTTATCAGTTCAGCGCAGGCACATTCTGGGGTTGGTACTTCTTCGGATCATTACTCTTTGGCATCGGACCTTTCGTATATACTTACAAATTAATGCATGCAATGAACACTCTTGCTGCAGATTACAACATCAAAGGATAAACTTAACAATCAACGACATAACATAGACTGGATGGGATATTCAACTCTCATCCAGTTTTTTTATAAAAGCCCATTTATCAAAAATTTCTGAGTTTCCAAAAACCTTTCCTCCTTTCGTTTGTTTTATATGAAAAGGCTTTATATGAAACACATTATTTTTATCGTCGGTTCTTTCAGAAAAGAATCTTTCAACAGACGACTTGCCAAAATAGCGGAAGATATGCTCAAAGACAGATTCAAAATCTCTTATCTTGATTTTGAAAACATTCCTTATATGAATCAGGATTTGGAGTTTTCGACGGCCAACAGTCAATGTTCAACAGTCAGCAGCCAAAGTATAAACAATATACGTCAGGAAATAAAGAATTGCGATGGTATCTGGATTTTCACTCCAGAATATAATCACAGCTATCCAGGCTTGTTGAAGAATCTTTTTGATTGGCTGTCGCGTCCGATGGACATTTCAAATTTCGCTAATCCAACAGCAGTGCAAGGCAAGAAAGTCACGGCGAGCGGTGCGGGCGGCAAAAACAAGACAAAGTCGTGCCGCGAGAAACTCAACGAGCTTCTGGAATATATCAAGATGGACGTTATGAAAGAGCCGCAGGTCGGCATAGAACTCGGCATGGAAGCCTGGGTTAAAGGAGAATTTCATCTCACCGAAGAGCAAATGAAAGAACTAAAAGAACAAGCCGACAGATTCGCCGAATTTATTTAAAGCCCCAGAATTTCTAAAATTCTAGAATTCTAAAGTTCTACTTATAACTTCATCCATTCTGATGTCATTTTCTTCTGTCGGGACTTCATCCACGAGTTGGAAGTCGAAACAGATTCCTATTCTCTTGACATCCAAATGTTTGCATAAAAACCTATCGTAATAGCCTTTACCTCTTCCGATACGGTTGCCTTTTCTGTCGAAAGCGACACCAGGAACGATAATCAAATCATAACCACCGTTATATGGTTCATTCTGAGGCTCTAAGATATTAAAATCTCCGACAGCGAAATCAGTTTCTTTTGAAAGTTCAACAGGAATTATATCGTCGCCAACGACAGTAGGAAGTATGATTTTCTTTTCGTTACGCCATTTAGCGAGAAAGTCGTGCGTCTGCACTTCATCAGGAAGCGAGCTGTAAAGCATGACGGTTTTCGCTTCGATAAAATACTTATTTTCTTCCAACTTATTCAGAATCAACTTAGATTGTTCCAGAAGGCTTTCCTTAGAATGTTGTTTCTTTAAAGTCTTTATATGAGATCTTAATTCTTTCTTATCCATAAAATATTTTTTTACAAAAATAACACTTTGAAGACACATTCATTATGTCTCTGTCGAAATTTTATAAAAATTAAAATTGATTTTCAATAAATACATTCGTATCTTTGTTTATCAAAACAACTAATAATTTTTTTTATGAAACAGACTAAGATTGTAGCATCTATAAGCGACCTTCGTTGCGAGGTCGATTTTATTAGAGATTTATATAAAGCTGGAGTTAACGTAGTGAGAATCAACACTGCTCATGCGACGGAAGAAGGTATCAGGAAAGTGATTAATAACGTGAGATCT
Organism: Bacteroidales bacterium; assembly: GCA_045615285.1. Lineage (GTDB taxonomy): Bacteria > Bacteroidota > Bacteroidia > Bacteroidales > F082 > Limimorpha. The sequence goes on along the minus strand of JAZLEO010000025.1, from coordinate 95,387 downwards.
GTCACCAAGCACCTTGCGATTCTCATCGACACCAAAGGCCCTGAGATAAGGACGACTGCTGTCAAAGAACCGATTTTCTTCAAGACCGGCGACACTCTGAAAATCTGCGGCAATCCTTCGGAAATGACGACTCACGATAATGTTAACGTTTCTTATCTTAATTTTGTTAACGACATCAACATAGGCGACGACGTTCTTTTCGATGACGGCGAACTTGCGATGAAGATTATCGATAAAACAGAAAACGCACTCATAGCTGAGGTACAAAACGACGGACGCCTTGGATCTCGCAAGAGCGTCAATGTTCCAGGCGTACATATCAACCTGCCGGCTCTCACGGAAAAAGACATCGCTAACATCAAGCTGGCCATTGATGAAGACATCGATTTTATCGCACATTCCTTCGTGAGAAATAAGGCCGACGTAAAAGCTGTTCAGGACATCCTCGACGAATATCACAGCGACATTCAGATTATCTCAAAGATTGAAAATCAAGAAGGTGTCGATAATATCGACGAAATAATTGAAGCTTCTTACGGCATCATGGTAGCTCGCGGCGACCTCGGAATTGAAGTGCCGATAGAACATATTCCCGGCATTCAACGCCGAATTATCCGTAAGTGTGTCCTCGCTAAAAAGCCGGTCATAGTAGCGACGCAGATGCTCCACAACATGATCAACAATCCTCGTCCGACTCGTGCGGAAGTCACTGATATTGCGAACGCTATATATTATCGCACCGACGCCTTGATGCTTAGCGGAGAGACTGCTTCCGGAAAATATCCTATCGAGGCGGTGAAAACGATGGCATCTATTGCAGAACAAGCCGAAAAAGACAAAATAAGAGAAAACGACATCGAGATTCCTCTCTGCGACTTCAACGACATAACGGGGTTTCTGTCAAAGAACGCCATCGAAGCGACTGAACATCTGGGAGTTAAATGTATCATAACAGATACCGTCACAGGCAAGACCTCCCGTAACTTATCAGCATATCGCGGCCATAATCCCGTTATCGCTTTATGTTGCAACGACAAGGTTCACAGGCTTTTGGCTTTGAGTTATGGTGTTATCCCGTTCTCACAAAACGCAGATTTGTCATCTCACGAGTTATATGTGACGGCATTACATCTCTTACATCAAAAAGGCTACGTCGAAATGGACGACAAAGTCGCATACCTAAGCGGCAGCCTCGGCAAAAACGCAGGAAATACCTTCCTGGAAATCAACAAAGTGAAAGATATTATTAATTAGGAATTAAGAATGAGGAATTAGGAATTGGTAATGTTTAATTCCTAATTCTTCATTATCAAAAACTGAATCCTACTCCTAAATTGACTGGAACGTAGCTTCCGTGGCTGTTGTTTTTATTGAATATTTGTGTCAAACCCGCTCTGCCAAAGATAACGAAGTCTCGGAAACTAAACACAGCCAAAGCATTGACGCCAAAAGGATTATAAGCTAGATTATCTGACACCGTATGCTTGCCTCCATCTTCATATTTAATCTTAGACTTCATCGCAAAACGCCATTCTAATTCAGGACCGAAAGAAAAAGCCATCTTCTTACCACCGACTCTCCATTGCAACTGAGCGCTTACTGGCATACGAAGACTCCAATAACGCAGATAGCTTTTCTTAATATCTCTCATATTTACATCTTCCACCAATCCATCTGGAACATCCTGATTATCACCTCCATAATAAAAATACGTACAATTATCTGAATTAATCGCCTCTTCATAATGCGTTCCTAAAACATAATCAAAATAATTATATGTATTTGATATTCCGAGTGATGCCGTCAAACCAAAGGTCTTTTTCTTATTATGACATAATTCAAATTGAGAGAAATAAGAACCCCATTCAAAAGAATTGGCACGCTGCGGATTCAACATGAGATTGTTGGTCCTAACCAAAGCGGAATACGCATAATAGATAGTAGGATAAATCGGTTCAAATCTCTGGAACTTTAATTCAGGACTTTTATCGTCCTTTATAAAAGATGGTTTTATCGGAAAATTGATGCTGATATTTCTCGTTTCAGTCTTGGAACTCACATTGTTTTCGTAACGACTTTCATAATAAGGATGATTCTCGAACTCGCCATCTTCGCCAATAGAAAAGACGTTGATCTTCAAGCCATTGAAACCATCAACAATCTTCACCTTGTTATTATTGATAAGAATCTCAACATTATTGCTATTGACAACAAATACTGTGTCGTTTTTTATTTCCTGAGAAAACACTTTTACGACCAAAGTCATTAACATCGAAAGTAACACTAATCTTTTCATATTGTTAAATTTTATTTGTTATTATTCTTAAAACTCCAATTCAAAATCGCCATATTTCATATCGACTTTAATCTGATGTTCTTCATTATCATCGTTAAAGTTTCCAATGACGGTAATCTCATTATTTTCTTTTATATATCTTCGTGCATTGTCTTTAAGTAAATCGCCGTCGATGTCGCCATACGAAACCGAAATATTATATGAAAATCTATGACTTTCAAGGAATACGACATTCACATCGGAATATACCGTTTTAATATCAATGACCTCAAAGTCCTGTGACACCTTATTTATTTCAATATCGCCATAAGTTGAGAAAAAGTTAATTTTCTTTAAGAGATAATCTATTTCAACATCACTATATGAACCGTCAATCGTCACATCATTAACATTTTTTAAGTAAGTGTCGGTATATTGCACCTTCAGACTCGCAGAATCGATATCGGAACAAGAGACATCAGAATATTGACAAAAAGCCTTCAAGTTTTTTATCTCACCGAATTTACCGTTACCATATCTTAAATTGACATTGACATCATCTCCAGTGTTGACGCGAACGTTTCCATAACTGATTTTCGCATCGACTTTTTCAGCATATTTGATTTTCGCATTACCATAACAGACATCTATCTTATTGTCAGCCAACAGACTATCTATTGAAAAGCTACCGTAATCCAAATCCAAGTCGAGGTATTTATCCAATCTGTCGATATTGATGTCGCCATAAGAATTATCAATCAAAAGAGAAATATTTTTAGGAATCATAATATAATAATCAATCTGAAACTCAACGTTATTCATCTTATTCGGCAGCACTGTCTTAGCCACGATTTTCTTATCGGTTTTAGAATGATTGAATTCAATATCAATCTGACGGAGCAAATCTTCAGCTTTTTCTTCCTTATTAGATTTCGTCACTATCTCGACATGAAAACCGACCTGATTCTCATTCCAGGTAGAGATTTCATAGTCGCTGAATTTGCCGTAGAGACTGAGAGAATAGGCGTCGCTCGTGTTAAAATTAGCGTCTATGATTCTTTTCTTTGTATATTTATAATTATTATCAGATTTGTTAAAATCCTTTAATTCTTCAGCGGAAACGAACGAAGCAATGAAACACAGCAGCAATATTGTAGTAATTTTAGCCAAGCGCCAATTACCGGCAATCGAAGTTTTCATAACAATTCCTCCTTATTTTTTATTGATTTTTCTATATATCGAATTTAATGTCTGCAACTGATTATTATATATTTGCGATGTTATGGCAAGCTGTTTCTCTTCTGGCAGCGGCGCAATCTTCTCAAAGACATCGGAAGTATGATTCAGATTTTCTATCACCTTATTAATCTCGTTTCTCGTTGAATCATCGACATTTACCAAAATATTTTCAAGCAAAGAAACAGTCTCGTCGAGCTGTTGTTCATAAAGCATCCGCATCTCAGCTACTTTTTCATTCTCATTATAAATATAAGGCTGCATCAAATCTTTCCGATTGATTATAAAGAAGATAAACAAAATAGCTGCCGCCGATGCGACTCCAATCCAAAGCCCTCTGAGATTCTGAGGTTTTGAAGTTTTGAGGTTTTGAATCTTTTTCGCAAAACGCTCCTGATGACCTAAAGGCAACTCGGTCATAAACTTCTCTTTATTATTTCTTATATAATTTTCCATACTATATTATTCTAGAGTTCTAAAATTCTAAAGTTCTAGAGTTCTATTTTTTTAGTTCTATTTTCAGTTTTTCTTTCGCTCTCACATATTGCGATCTCACCGATGAAGGTTTTATATTCATCATTTCAGCTATTTCTTCAAAACCAAGTTCATCGATAAGGTGAAGATTGATAACCATTCTATAGCCATCAGGAAGCAGATTAATTTTCTCTTTTATCAATTCGATGGAAAATTCAATCGGCTCATCGTCTTCAGCAGCAATATCTTCTGCCGTATCGCCGACTTCAGTAAAGAAAGGCGTTTTGCTGTTTTTACGGAACCAATCAATGCTTTTGTTGACAGCTATTTTCTTCACGAAAGCTATGAAATCTTTTTCTGTTCCAAGGAATCTGTCGATATTGTCAAATGCTTTTAGGAGGGAATCTTGCATTATCTCTTCGGCATCGAATTCGTTCATCACGATATGGAGACTTGCGTTATAGACGGGCATTGCGCAAATGTTATATAACTCCATCATAGCCTTGGAGTTACGCCGTCTGCATTTTATCAACAAATCTTCAAATCTCGACATCTTTCTTGTTTTTACACTCATTTAACGTAAGAATTGAAAATTTGCTGCACACAATTTTAAAAAAAACTCTAGAATTCTAGAGTTCTAAAGTTCTTCAAAGGTTGCTGCTCTGTTTAGCAGCTGATTAAACTCCAGTGAGCTTCTGAATTCCTCCAACGCCCACTCTATCAGATTATTACTATACAACATTCCTTCTGGAAGTTTCTGGACAAGATTATACTGTTTCAAGCGAAGGAGGTAATCGTAAGGAGAGTCTTTCGGGAAATCCTTCGGAGTTTTACTGAGACTGTTCGATGTATCTAATGTGAAGTTTTTGGCTTTTTCGATCGCTTCTTCAAAAGCAGCGCCGTCGTAACAAATGTCTTCTCTTATGTTTTTAAGAGCGTTTTTATCAGGATTCCACAGACCTGTAAACAAGCCGTTACATCCTAGATACTCAGCCTCATCACCTTCAAAATGAAGATAATAACCAGCGAGACCTGTCTTCTTGCCTCCTGGGCAAACGTAAATTCCGATATGTGTTTTGTAAGGACGTTTATCAGGAGAGAAGCGAATGTCGCGATAGATGCGATAAGTACAATCGCTTACGCTGAGGTTTTTTATCGAAGAATCGAATTTGGAAATTCCGTCGATGAGCTCGACAGACATTTCGTTGATGCGATTCTGAGCCTTGAGATATAAGTCTTTGTTTTCCTGAAACCAAGGGCGATTGTTGTTGAGCAAAACGCCGTTGAGAAAAGTCATTACGTCCTTCATAAAAAACTATCTTTTCTGCAAAGATAAAGATTTTAGGAATTCAGGAACTTAGGAATTTAGGAATTCAGGAACTCAGGAACCCTGAAATCCTAAAATCCTGAAATCCTGAAATCCTATTAAAATTCAGCTGTTTTGATTTCGGTCTGCGGAACGAAATCGAATGGCTCGTATTTCAGAAGTTGCATCGCAGCGAATTTCTTGTCTTTTGAATGAATCACATAAAGTTGCACGTTACCTTCATCAACTCTCTTGAACTTCTCGATTGACTTATAATCATTATTTTCGATAACGTTTTTTATATTATAAAAATCAGCGGTGTCGAAATAAAGTTCGCGTTTCACGATAGGAGAATTCGTTTTGGTATAAATCTCGCTGCTCATCTTGGCGATCAACAAAAATATGGCGACAGCCACCACTGCTATTCCGACGAAAACCATCGCTGAAGAAAGCATATTGTTCTCAAAATTTCCTGAATATATAAACATGAAAACGCCTAAGCCAACTAAAATTATACTTAATATTAATGATGTAACGTTAAATTTCTTTTCAATTAATTCTATTTGTGTGTTTTTGATATTGTTTGTCATGATTTTTTAAATTTAATTGTTAATAAAAAGACAACCGCCTACAGTCAACAGACCTTGACCAGTTTCTGAGATTCTGAGATTCTGAGGTTCTAAAATTCTAGAGTTCTAGAGTTCTAGAGTTCTAGAGTTCAAATAATAAGGTGTCTTACGATAACAATTAAATCTTCCTTCGATGATAAAGGAAACGAGAATTTGTTGTTGTATTTTTCGGTGGTTGGTTGCACTTCCGAGGAGAAGCGTTTTAAAAGAATGCTATTTATCAGATTTTGTTGTGTTTTCTTTTGCGAGGAAATCAGCCGAAATGAAGGAGCTGGCAGCGAATTCTGCAATTCCGGAATTATCGTATTACTGGAATTAGCGCTGTCAAAAATCGATTCAATATCAGATTGTTGCCTATCGAAAATATAGGAATCATTATTGGAATCATATTCTAAAGAAGAAACATCAGCTTTCGAAGAGAAAGCCAACATAATAAAAATCAATGATATTATTATAAAAATATGTTTCTTCATAGAAAATTAACGTCTTTGCAAAGATAACACTTTTTATGTAAAAATGTTGCGATTTTTTAAAAGACGCAGAGTTCAGGGAACGGGATGTGGGAATTATTGTAGGGATGCGATTCATTGCGTCATTAAAAAAGCAAAGCTCCATCTCTGACCTTTGAAAGTCTTTGGTATATACAGTTTTACCTCATTATTACCTTTTTTCAGTTTTATCGTCACAGGCTCACGCATCCAATAGAATTGTTCGTCGGTAAAAGGAATTTCTTCTTCAGGCTTATGCCAAGTGTTGAAATGAAACTTATATTGTTCAGGCTCATTCCATTGTTGAGCAGGGAAATATTCTTCATCATTTACAAACAGACGGCCGTTATTTTCCCACTTACCTTGAAGTCCGATGCCGCCTGATATTCTGTTAGAACGAGCCGCTGCTTCAAAACCGACCCACACATTAATAATAGTATCTGTATCAGAATGAATTTCCGTCATCGCCCATGCCGAAACAGTATCGCCGACAGTTATGTTATTTTCCGCACATAAGTCATTGACATCCACGGCTCCGCCTCTCGCTTCAAGAATTTCGTTGTCGCCAATCTTTATCTTCCATAAAGTAGCGGCGTTAGGATTCCATCGCACATCATGATTTTTCACCACATTATTTTTATGATGAGACATCTTATCTTCAAATGCGACAAGTTCTTCCCAAGAACCTTCGCCGCCGTTCCAGAAACGTTCCGAGAAAGTCATCATGCCGTTAATCATTCCGTTATGAAGCGCAATACGGGTTTTGTCATCGACACGCACGTCGTTCCAGAGACACAATATACCGCCGAGAGCGTTGGTGGTGTCTGGAACATCCTGAGCGCAGGCTTTATGCAGGAATGCCTTGTTTGTGAAATAGATAGGATCATAATAATTAAGATAGCCCATAAATGAATCCAGATATTTACCGCCTTTTTTAGTCTGGGCAGCGTTTGATCCAGCAGCGGTATTCCAAATCTGACGTACTGTCGTCGAGTCGGAAGGCAGTCCCGGATCCCAAGCCACAGCGATGCGGTTATGTTTTCTGCAAAGTTCTTCTGTGAATCTCATAAATCCTTTTGGATCAGAGATATAGACTTCATCAGAACCGATATGAAGATAAGGACACATCGAAACTGGAATCTCTTCACAGAATTCCTCTATACATTTTTCAAGCACCTTCATTCCCTCTTCTGAATCCATGCTGAAGCCGAAAGCGCTTCTGAAATAAGCAGAATGTCCTGGCATATCAATTTCCGGCATCACTGTAATTCCACGTTCTTTGGCGTAAGCAATCAACTCGCGAATCTCATCGTATGTATAAAACTTCCCACAGTCGCGACCTGGACGCTGATATTGAGAATCATTAAGTTGCGGATAGGTCTTACATTCTATTCGCCAAGCTGGATTATCGGTGAGATGCCAATGAAAATAATTTATCTTATACAACGACATCAGATCTATTGTCTCTTTCAGCATTTCTATCGTCTGAAAGTTGCGACCGACATCATGCATGAAACCTCTGAAAGGATAAGCCGACCAATCGTGAATCTCCACATCTGGAATGCGATTTTGCTTGTCTGCGAGCTGCGCAAGAGTCTGTCGCGCCCAAATCTCGTTGCCTTCAATCGTCACATTTCCTTTTTCAGATTTCAGATAATATTCATCTTTATTTTTCGGATAAATTAAATTATCGGAAGTTTCAAGAATATTTATCTCATTGATATGATATAACTTATTGTTATTTACGACAAATTCTTTCGGACTTGGGATGATATTTTCCTTTACGAAAGCATCTTTTTCACCACATGAAAAAAGCAATATTAATACAACGATTGAGGTCAATATTTTCTTCATAAAAAAAACTTTTTTGCAAAACTAATAAAATTGTAAATGAAGTTCAAAACGAATCATAAAATATTGTAATTTTGCACGATTAAAAAAATACACAATGAAATTCAAAGACATTCTCAGTTACCTAGCAACAAAGAAGTTCTGGGTTGAATTGATTATCATGACAGTAGGCATGATAGTCACAGCTTGTGCAGTTTATTATTTCCTCGTGCCAAGCAAGCTTATCATCGGTACAATTTCTGGTCTTTCAATCGTCATCAGTGGAATTTGCGACAAGTTTTTCGGATTCCCTCTCAATGTTTCAACAGTCATTTTGGTAATCAACGCAATTCTTTTGATCATGGCTTATATCTTGATTGACAAAGAATTCGGTATCAAGACTGTTTATACAGCTCTCATCTTAGGACCATTGATCGGTGTTTTAGAAAAACATTTCCCATATCAAAACTTCATCGATCCTACATCAGAAATTCCATCTATTATGGGCGACCTTTGGCTTGATCTCTGCTGCTTCGTTCTCTTATTAAGTTTGGCTCAAGCAGTGTTGTTCAAGATCAACGCTTCTACCGGCGGCCTTGATATTTTGGCAAAAATCGTTAACAAATATTTACACTTCGACATCGGCACTTCAGTATCAGTAGCAGGTTGGTGTATCTGCGCCACAGCTTTCATGATCAACGATGCACGCTTGGTTATCATCGGTTTAATCGGTACATGGATCAACGGTTTGGTTGTTGACTATTTCACAGCAAGTTTCAACAGAAGAAAGAAAGTCAGCATCATTTCTCCTGATCACGAAAAAATCAGACAATTCATTATCAACGACATATCACGCGGTTTGACTATCTATAATGTCAAAGGCGGTTATAGCGGAGAAGACAAAATAAAGATCGAAGTTCTTTTGTCAACAGACGAGTTCTCAGATTTGATGAAATTCATCAACGAAAACGAAATCGACGCTTTCATCACAGCTGGCAACGTAAGCGAAGTCTATGGTCTCTGGGGTGACAAGAACAGAAGAAAAGCTATCAAGTAAGATTATAAATTTCTTAAAAAATATTAGCGCATCAGAAATGGTGCGCTTTTTTTATCTCTTCAACAACATTCCTTGTATCACCTTGAGGAATGTTATGATATTTTAACTCATTGTTAAGAGCCCATTTTCTTTCCATCTCGAACCAACCTTCGGAAGGCTCTTTAAGATTGTTGTCGAAAAAATATTTCCATCTAGGAAGGTAAAAATCCTTTAACATTCCACCCCATTCCCTATAAGAATAATCGCGCAAACCACCTTGATTAGCATTAGCTTCATCGCCCCAAGTCGTTATCAAAGTGCGAGCGTTGTTGAGTTCCAGCCAATCTTTGTCATCTTCTGACGTTCCTTCAACTTCATCAGCGATGGCACGTGCCATAGAAGTCCAAGTCCCTAACATAAAATGTTCGTTTGTGTTAAGAAGTCTGTCGATGTCATTAATCAATTTTAAGAATTCATCACGTTTCTTAATGAAAGTTAAGGAATCTTTTATTTGATATGATGAGACGCCATGGAATGACGTCTCTACAGTAGTTTCATTAATTTCTTTTAACAAATAATACGCTTTATCAGTCAAGGCTTGACGCCAAATATCGACAAGATCGTAACAATAATTTTCCTTATGCAATTTTGTGTTGAAAGACGGATTCGCATCGAATAATTTACATGCCGCTTCCACAACATCATTCGGATCATAAAAAATCTCCGTTCCTCCCCATGAAGAAACTTTATTCACTGATAATGAAGGGCGTGCACATACAACAGCTTCATGAGGTCCTTGCAGCTGCGTCTTACAATCGAGCGCAGAGTTGCGCAACAATTCCCAAGATCCTTGTGCCAGAACATTCGCTTCTCCATAACGACTTACGGTATAATCTTTCATCCATTCTTTAGCGTCAGGTTTCGTTTCATACCACGGCAACTCATACAAAATATCGTACAAAACAGGCACATAGCCAATAGCTTCAGGAGTTGCGCCGATACCTTTTATGTTAGGATGCAAATTTTTATTTGCAAAATATCCGTCAATCACGCCATTGAAGCGTCCCATAAATCCAGAGCGACCACCGAAGTTAGGCAGCATACAATAAACAGCATCGTGACCTTTATATTCCTGAAAATGAGTATGTGCCGTAGAAAAAAGATCAAGGATTATCAAATCACCTTTTTCAACCTGATCGAGAACATGATATTGATCGGAATTCCATTGCCAATATTGAATAACCCATTTTTCATCAATGTCGTCGTTGGCAACGTACATCGCTTCTGCTATCGCCTTATAAGCCGAAGCGACGTCAATTCCTTGAGTATTAGCGCCTTCATGGAAAGGATCCATACTATAATAAGTCGATGTCCCCATTACATCTTCGAGGATTTTGTAATAATTGGCAGCCATAGTTTTAAAGGCATCACTGTTAGGATTTAAAATATGCGGTCGGTCGAATCCACACCAAAGCCCTTGATTATTAGCAGTGTTACCAGTCTTTTCCGTAAAATTGCTCGGAACCATTCCGCTAAAACCAGGAAGGACAGGCTGCATTCCAAGTTCACGCATCCTGTCGCAAATCTTTCTTGACAAGACAGCCTGACGTTCGTACCACCATTTCGGATTTTTTCCGCCCCAGCCTTCAAGGTTATTCATTCCCCACCAAGCCTGAAAACAAGGGCCAGCAATAAATTCATTAGCTTCTTCAAATGTATATCCGTAATACTCAGTGAGTAAACGCATCCAGACAACATCGAGGCCGACGATCTGCAGCGGCATATTGATTCCATGCAAAGCCATCCAATCAATCTCTTTTTCCCAACGTTCCCAAGTCCAGACCGACATCGAATAAGAGAAAGTACAATAGTTCAGATAATAACGATAATCGGCGGAACAAAGATGAAATTCATCCTTTTCAGGAATTGGAAATATATGATTTTCAACATCTTCAATCGTCAGTTGATTCCAAGAAATATTTATATGAGCGTAATGATTAAGATACCAATTAACGCCAGTCGTTATCGCTGAAATGGAATTACCTTTAACGCACGGTTTTCCGTCTTTTGAAGTGATGATGAAAACATCAGGATGTTGAACCAAAGTCTCATCCAAAATTGTAAGTATAGGTGGTTGGCTGTTAGCTATTGGCTGTTGGTTGAATATTCTATTAAGAAAATCATCGATAGCTTTGGTGTTTGTGGTGTTGGCAAAAATATCAAATGTTAATAAAAACAAACATATAATGAAAATCAATATCTTTCTCATAACACCAAGTTTATCATTCTAACGTTCTAAAATTCTAGAATTCTAGAGTTTTTCTAAAGTTGTCTATCGATAGAATCTTTGTGAATTGTCTCAAAAATTTCTTTGACGAGCTCTTCTTTCAGTCCGAGCAATTTTCCTTTCACTATATGATTTGAAAGTATGGAATTCCATCTATCTAATTGAAGCACAGCGAGATTATTTTCTTTTTTAACTACACCTATTTTAGATGATATTTCACTTCTTTTTGCCAGAAGATTCAGCAATTCATTATCGATGTCATCTATTTGGTTTCTAAGTTCGTGAAGGAGGAAGTCCGCATTATTCGATTCAGTTTTATGAACCATCAAATTGGAAATCAATGTTTTTAATTCACATGGAGTAATTTGTTGTTCTGCGTCGGTGAGAGCGATTTCCGGATTGCAATGCGACTCAATCATAAGTCCGTTTGTGGCCAGGTCGAGAGCTTTCTGTGCGGTAGATTGCAGCAGATTACGGCAGCCGCAGATATGGCTTATATCAGTGATTATCGGGATATTAGGATTTTTACGATGCAGTTCTATTGCGATTTCCCATCTTGGGTTATTGCGATAAGGAGTAGCGTTTGTATCTTGGAAGCCGCGATGTATTGCGACGAGATGAGTGAGACCTGAAGAAGCGAGACGCTCAAAGGCTCCAATCCAGAGCTTAAGGTCGGGAGCGATAGGATTTTTCACGAAGACTGGAATATCGCAACCCTGAAGAGTATCAGCGAGTTGCTGCATTGAGAAAGGATTCGCTGTTGTTCTGGCGCCGATCCACAGAGCGTTTATTCCGTATTTCATAGCCAGCTCCACATGTTCCGGCGTCGCCACTTCAGTCATGACTGGAAGTCCTGTTGTCTGCGAGACCTCACGCATCCATTTCAAGCCCTCCTCTCCTATTCCTTCAAAACCGTTAGGACGAGTACGAGGTTTCCAGATACCACCACGTAAAATCTTAACTTCTTGTAATTCAGATAGTCTTATCACAGTGTCAAAAAACTGTTCCTTACTTTCCACACTACATGGTCCCGCGATAAGCAAGAGCTCATCGGGATTTTCAATCCAGCCTTTTATGTCAAAACTATCTCTCATCTTTTTTTTGCAAAAATAAAAAAAAACTTTAGCTCTTTGTCTTTGCTCTTTTACCAAAACATTTTTAATTTATCAGTTTTTAATATTTTTATATCTTTATATTAAACTTTTACTATCTTTGTGAATGTTAAAACAATACAATATAATCTTTATATAAATTTAGAATACTATCGATTGATTAGAAACATAATATTATGCAATTACAAATAAATACATTATTACAGAACGGTAGATATAGAATAGGTGAAGTACTTGGACAATCTGAGCTTAGCATCACTTATTATGCAGAAGATTTGCATCTTAATCTCAGAGTTGTAGTCGAGGAGTTTTTTGTTGAAGAATGCTGTAAACGTTATGGCGACACTTCGAACGTATATGTATCAGATACGGAAGATAGTGAGGCTTTTGAGATGATTAAGAATAGGTATATTATGGAAGCAAAGACTGCCATGACAAAATTAGGGCAGAATAACGAAATAAGGGTATATGACGTATTTGAGGAGAACGGAACTGCGTATTGTGTCATGGAATTGCCAGATCTAGAACAACACTTTAAAAATATGGAACAAACATCGTTTTTGGACGATGATGATTCGGCAAAAGAAGAAATGGTGATTGAGTATGAAAATGAGGAAATTAAGCGTAAAGAAAAAGAGGAAAGAAGGCGTAGAAGAGAAGAAGAGTGGAAACGCATGGTGGAGGAAGACAATATCCGCAGAGCAAAAGCTACAAAAGAGCGCAATAAAAGACTAATACAAACATTGATTGTACTTGCTGTATGCGTCATACTTTATTTCATTGTAGTAAATATTATTGTCAACAACAATTTAAAAAGATATGAGGAATCAATTGAAGATGGATACGCTTCGCTCAAAGAAAGAGATTATATCGATTGTAGATATAGTTTTCTTGCCGCCCGTGCACTAGAGAAAAAGTATCGTGACACTAAGCATTCTGGACGTTTTAATAAAAACGCAGAAGATAAGTATATAACTATTGAAAACATACTCGAATATCATTCGTGTATTAAAGATGGAGATGACTTGTCACAAAAAGGTTATCATATGAAAAGTATGAGACAATATGAGAACGCTCAAAAGCTTGAGGAACAATATTTGAATACAGAATATTCTATATATTTTGATCAAGATTTGAATAGCAGGATAGAATCTAAAAGAAATTATATACAAAAGTTTACCGTTAATGGAGTCTCTTTTACCATGATTAAAGTAGAAAACGGCACTTTCAAAATGGGATATGCTTCAGAAATTGCCCAATATAGGTATATTGTTGGTGCAAATGTGATACCTCATCAGGTTAAGTTATCTGATTATTACATAGGTGAGACAGAAGTGACACAAGAATTATGGCAAGCAGTTATGGGCAGCAACCCAAGTTATAATTTAGGCCCACAAAGACCAGTAGAAAACGTTTCTTGGAACGATTGTCAGAAATTCATCAAAAAATTAAATCAACTTACAGGCAGAAAATTTAGACTTCCGACGGAAGCGGAATGGGAGTTTGCAGCAAGAGGTGGTAATAAATCAGAAGATCATATATTTAGTGGTAGCAATGATATAGATGAGGTTGCATGGTATAAAAATAATTCTGAAAAACGTTCACATAATGTGAAGACAAAGCTGGATAACGAATTAGGCATACACGATATGAGCGGCAATGTATATGAATGGTGTCAAGATTGGTATGGAACTTATAACACAAATCCACAGACAAATCCAAAGGGAGCATCCTCGAGTTATCGTGGACGTGTTCTTCGAGGCGGCAGTTATAATATCGAAGGTAATTGTTTAGTGTTCGAACGTAGTTTTAATAAAACTGACAAGAAGCTCTCAGACGTCGGATTACGTCTTGTTCTTACCAAGTAAGTAACATATTGGTTTAAAATAATTCGATCATGGAAAGACGTTGTTACCGCGTCTTTCCATGATCGAATTTCTTACTTATTTAAAGATATTGAACAGTTTCGTAGTAAGAACAGATGGCATACTCACACCCTCGCAAACACCTGTGAAAGGATCAACTTTAATAAAGCTTTTTTTATCTTTATAAGTGAATGGTAAGGTGTGATATATTACATTGACAATCTTTGGATAGGAATAATCTATACTTTCTAACATATTATATCCAGGGTAATCACTAGTTATATGTCTGACCGCCTTTTCCCTGATGGCTTTATGACTAAATTGGTGTGGATTTACCTTAGTATAATCCATGGGAGTCATTTTTCCAATAACAGGAATATCTTTAAAAACAAAGTCTCTCGAAAAATAGAGTGGAAAGCTTTTATCCAACAAAGTATTGGTTTCTTTCAAAAGACAAAATGCTGAAATGGATACCATGCTATTGCCTTTATCCCATTTAACAATCTCACATTTAGATTTAGATTTTTCACCCCATGAATAATATTTATAACAATCAACCCACTCTGTCTTTCTATATTCCCAAGACACTTCACAATTGAAAACATACATTGCACAAAGAGCTTCAACTCTCTGCATTTTATCAAAAGAAAATTCCTGTACAATATTCAGTGGATATTTCTTTTCTTTAACCAAAAAGTCAATGCATTTATCATGTATGGTTTCTTCATCATAACAAAATTGATATATATTTAAATCTCTCATAAAAACTCCTTTATTTTGTTGTTTCCATATACCGTTTCTTTAGCTTCTTAAGAATTAATCCATGATATTTACGCTTCTTTCTATTAAAACTATTCGGATTGATAACACTTAACTCTTCCGCTATAAAAAAGCTGCCAACCATACCTATCAACATAAAAATAAAATTCAACACATCTTTAAACCATAGAATAGGGAATATTATTAAACCCGAATACATCAAAATGCTTAGGATTTTTGCCCAGATAGGAGTCTTATAAGGCATGTCTTTTTCAGGGAATGATGTTCCCAAAACTTTACCATCACGAGGATCAATGTAAGAAAGCCCGTTAAAATCTTTATATTTCCATTTTAAGCATGGCACATACATTATACACGGTATAGGTGACTCGTAAAATGGTTTAAGTGCTTTTGTTTTATTCACATATTCACTCGTTTTATCTATAGAACTATTATATTTATATTCACCAACACAAGTACGGGATGATGGATAACATGATTTCATACTTTCATAAACAAAACTATCATCAACATCACATATAGACATCCTAATGTACTCTTCTGCGTCCATCTCATTGACATCTGGATATTTACTGATATCAATGACATTCTGTTTGTAAATAACATTTTTTTCAATACCTACTATATCTGGAGCATCTTTTTCACGCTTCCATATTTTAACCTGCTGTATATGATAGTCTAAAGTGTCTTGATAATATTCATAGTAATTAGAATTTTTTTCCTTCCCAACGCATTCCACCACAGTATGTCCCTGGTATAATGCGACCCAGTAAGAATACGTTTCTAGCTTTTCGAACGTAATATTTGTTACCCGGTCAGCCATTTCTGTAATATTATTATCTTTGGCTATAATATCAAGGGCTATAGTATCGAGGCAAGCATTCAAGGTTTGTTCTTCATTCATAGAGTAAAACTCTATCTCTTTAACTTTCACAATTTCTGTTGCCATAAACATATAGATTTATGGCAACAAATATAATAAAATATAATTATCGTAAATATGTTCAGGTCATTTTTTATATTACCGTACTTTTATAATTCATTCACACAAAAAATCATAAAAAAACTTTCGTCTTTCGCCTTTTGCCTTTAGACTTTTTACTATCTTTGTGAGTTAAATAAATTTAGAATAATTTTAAAGAAATATAATCGTGAAACGTACAGAGATTAAAGATGCATTACAAATGCAAGAGCTTGACAAAGAGATAAATGTCAAGGGTTGGGTGCGTAACAAACGCGGCAGCAAAAACGTAGCTTTCATCGCTTTGAACGATGGTTCTACAATTAATAACCTTCAGTTGGTAATCGACCTCAACGTCATTCCAGAAGAAAACCTCGCTTTGATGCACACTGGCGCATCAGTATCAGCAACAGGTAACTTGGTAAAATCAGCAGGTAGCGGACAAAGCGTTGAGATGAATGTCACAAGCATCGAACTCATCGGCGCCGCTGATCCTGACAAATATCCATTACAACCTAAGAAACACTCACTCGAGTTCTTAAGAGAAATAGCTCACCTCCGTTTCCGTACAAACACTTTCAGCGCTATCATGCGTTTACGTCACTGCATGGTATTCGGAATCCATAAGTTCTTCAACGAAAGAGGTTTCTATAACATCCACACTCCTCTCATCACAGCATCAGACTGCGAAGGCGCTGGCGAAATGTTCCAAGTAACAACATTAGACCTCAATAACTTGCCAAAGACTGAAGAAGGCAAAATCGACTTCTCACAAGATTTCTTCGGCAAAGCTACAAACCTCACAGTATCTGGTCAGCTTGAAGGTGAATTGGCAGCAACAGCATTAGGTAAGATCTACACATTCGGTCCTACTTTCCGCGCTGAAAACTCAAACACTTCACGCCACCTCGCTGAATTCTGGATGATAGAGCCTGAAATGGCATTCTACGACATCAACGACAATATGGACTTGGCTGAAGATATGCTTAAATTCTTGATTCAATATGCATTGGATAACTGCATGGATGACCTCCAATTCTTAAGCAAACGTCTCCAAGAAGAAGAAAAGAATAAGAAAGCTGAAGAAAAATCAATGGAATTAATCGAGAAGTTACACTTCATCTTAGAAAACCCATTCCAAAGATTGACATACACAGAAGCTATCGACATCCTTAAAAATAGCAACTACAACAAGAAAGGCAAGTTCCAATATCCTATCACAGGCTGGGGCGTTGACTTACAATCAGAACATGAACGTTATCTCGTTGAAAAACACTTCAAGAGACCTGTTATCTTGACAGACTACCCTATCGAAATCAAGGCTTTCTATATGAAACAAAACGAAGACGGCAAGACTGTAAGAGCTATGGACGTTTTATTCCCAGGCATCGGTGAAATAATCGGCGGCTCTGAACGTGAGACAGACCTCGAGAAATTGTTAAAACGTATGGACGAAGTAGGTATTCCAAAAGAATCAATGGAATGGTATTTGGATACTCGCCGCTTCGGTTCTGTGCCTCATTCAGGTTACGGCCTTGGCTTTGAACGCCTTATGTTATTCATCACTGGTATGGGTAACATCCGTGACGTCATCGCTTTCCCTCGTACTCCTAAAAATTGTGAATATTAATTTCTAAATAAAAATTTAGGATTTTCTTCTATGTCCTCACAACGACTGACACAGACGCAAAAGATGCTGCAAAAGCTGTCGCCTCAACAGATTCTCCTTATGAAACTGTTGCAGATTCCGACAATGGAACTCAGCTCACGCATCAAAGAGGAAATAGAAGAAAATCCTGCTCTCGAAGAGAGTGAGAATTACGATGACTTTGATTCTGACACAGAATCTGGACCAGAATCTGACGATGGTTTTGATTCCGACTCAGACACAGACGATTACGACCCGCTCTCCGATTTCGACGATTATATGCAAGACGACGATGATGACGCCGCTGCATATAAACTAAAAGCCAATAACAACAGTCGCGACGACGACCATTATGAAGCGCCTATCTCTGACGAAGACAGTTTCCAAGATATTCTTATCCAACAACTTGGCTACCGTAAGCTGGATGAAAAGAAATACAAAATCGGAACTTATATCATCGGCAACCTCGACGACTCCGGCTATCTAAGCCGACCGATTTCAGGTATCATGGACGACCTCCTTTTCACACAAAACCTCGACGTAAGCGAAGAAGAAGTGATGGACGTCCTTCGCATAATACAAGAATTCGATCCGGCTGGCGTAGGAGCGACAAATCTTCAAGAATGTCTGCTAATACAGCTTCATCGACTTCAGGAAGAAAATGACGACGACATCGACTATACTCTTCCCATAACCATTATTGAACAGTATTTCAATGAGTTCACAAAAAAACATTACGACAAAATCATAAAAAAAGGTAACATAAGTGAACGACAGTTTCGCTCAGCCCTCAAGGAAATACTGAAACTCAATCCTAAACCAGGAGGTTCCGTAGGTGGTTCGCAACGCTCAAATTATGTCATTCCAGATTTCGCAATATACAACAATTGCGGCAAACTTGAACTGACGCTGAACAGCCGTAATAATCCAGAACTTCATGTCAATAAGGATTATGTCGAAATGCTTGAAGACTTCTCCAAACAAAAGAACAACAAAAGCAACAAAGAAGCTATCAACTTCGTTAAGAACAAGATAGAATCTGCGAAATGGTTTATTGAAGCCGTCAAACAAAGGCACAACACGCTTTTCACTACGATGGAAGCCATCATGGAATATCAGAAAGAATATTTCCTCACCGGCGACGAGACAAAACTCAAGCCTATGATTCTCAAAGATATTTCAGAAAAAGTAGGACTCGACATTTCAACAATATCTCGCGTAGCAAACAGCAAATACGTCCAAACAGCATACGGAACATTCCCACTGAAAAGTTTCTTCAGCGAATCGTTGACAAACGACGAAGGCGAAGAAGTTTCAACACGAGAAATCAAGAAAATACTTATGGACTGCATCGATCAGGAAGACAAATCCAAGCCATTGACAGACGATGTGTTAGCTCAAATTTTAAAGGAAAAAGGCTACAATATCGCCAGACGTACCATCGCAAAATATCGCGAGCAGCTTGACATTCCCGTGGCACGACTACGTAAAGAATTGTAATTTACTTATGAACAAGTTGGCTCAATTTATATCGATAATATTTCATCCAATTTTATTGCCGACATGGATGTTTCTGATATTCATCGCATCAGGGATTTGCAAAATATCATTCATACGAGCCGATATATGCCTCGCCATTGTTTTTGGAACATCATTTTTACTACCGACGCTATTTCTTCTTGTCTTAAAAAAATTTAAGGTAATAGAATCACTGACGATGAAAAAAAGAGAAGAAAGATTCATTCCTCTTTTTGTCATGGTTATTTTTCTTTACGCCACAAGCCGTTTCTTTAATGGAATCAACGCTTTAGCCTCATATAACTTTTATCTAATCAGCAACTTACTGCTTTGCGTGGTAGTATTTTGGATCAATTTATGGTGGAAAATCAGTATGCATGAAGTCGGTTGGGGAGCTTTTTCAGCTACTCTTCTTATAATGACGACGATTTCCGCGGAGATATTTTTACCTTATTTCATAGCGAGTCTGCTTTTATCCGGCCTTGTCGGTTCAGCGAGACTACATCTAAAATCACATGACAGTTCACAGATTTACATAGGATTTGCGGTAGGATTTTTAGTGGTATTAAGTTTATGGAAGATGATATTGTAAAAAAATCTGTAGTCTTTATTCCGTAATCCGTTGACTTTTTGTATCTTTGCAGCTTCAAAATTTTTAGCGTAATTTTTCTTAAAAAACAATAATAAGTTATTATCATTCAATTCATTTGTCATGGCAGAAGCAAATACTGTTAACGCAAAGGCAAAGAAAAGCCGTAAATTTTCTATTGATTTTAAGCCTCGCTTATTTTCAACGTTAAAAAATTACAACAAACAATTATTTTACAAAGATGCGATGGCTGGTGTCATCGTCGGTATCGTTGCCATTCCTTTAGCTATCGCTTTCGGTATCGCATCGGGAGTCGGCCCTACTGAAGGTTTAGTCACCGCTATTATGGCAGGTTTCATCATCTCTGCACTTGGCGGATCTAAAGTACAGATCGGCGGTCCTACAGGCGCTTTCATCGTCATCATCTATGGCATCATCCAGCAATTCGGTCTCACCGGTTTGGCAATCGCCACAATTTTGGCTGGTATCATGCAGATTCTGATGGGCACATTCAAACTCGGAAGCATCATCAAATTCATGCCGTATCCTATCATCGTAGGTTTCACTGGCGGTATAGCGATAACCATATTCTCCACACAAATGAACGACCTCTTCGGTCTCGGCATCGAAAAAGTCCCTGCCAACTTCATAGACAAATGGGCTTGCTACTTCCAAAATTTTTCTAACATAAATTGGTGGTCATTATTAATAGGTGTTCTCAGCATCTTGGTAATCGTCCTCACTCCAAAAATCTCAAAGAAAATTCCTGGTTCTTTGTTAGCCATTATAGTGATGACCGCAATCACTTGGGTTTTAAAAAGATACGCCGGCATCGATTCTATCAAGACCATCGGCGATTTGTATGAATTACCTTCTGGACTTCCTTCATTCAGGATGCCAGCTTTGGCAGAAGGCGAGACATTATTCTCCACAGCTCAAAAAGTTCTTCCTTCAGCATTTACCATCGCCATGTTAGGCGCCATCGAATCGTTGCTTTCAGCGATGGTTGCCGACGGTGTCATCAGCGACAAACACAATTCAAACACAGAGCTCATCGGCAACGGTATCGCTAATGTGGTAGTTCCGTTCTTCGGAGGCATTCCTGCGACAGGTGCTATCGCTCGTACAATGGCCAACATCAACAACGGAGGTCGCACTCCGATAGCAGGTATCGTCCACACATTTGTTTTATTATTGGTACTCTTATTCTTAGGCAGCCTTGTCGGTCTCATCCCGATGTCATGTCTCGCTGGTGTTCTCATCGTCGTTTCTTATAATATGAGCGGCTGGAGAACAATCGTATCTATGTGTAAACAGTCAAGAAGCGACATCGCAGTTCTCTTCACGACATTATTACTCACCGTCATCTTCGATCTCACTATCGCCATCGAAATCGGTCTGGTCATGGCCGTCATATTATTCATCAAACGTGTTATGGAAAACACAAGCATCTCTGTCATCCAAGATGAGTTAGACGTACACCACGACGGCGAACAAGACGAGAAACTCGCCATCCCAGCCTTCACAGAAGTCTATGAAATTGAAGGACCTTTCTTCTTCGGTATCGCAAATAAATTCGAAGAATTATCACACCGTCACTCCGACAATATCATCCGTATCATCAGAATGCGTAAAGTAAGTTTCATCGATGCGACTGGCATTCACAACCTTGAGATTTTCATCAAATCAGCTCAAGACGAAGGTCACATCATAATATTGTCAGGTGTTAACCAAAGCGTCCATACCGCTATAAAACAAGCCGGTATCGTTGATATGGTAGGCGAAGAAAACGTCCTCGACCACATTCACAAAGCGCTCGCACGAGCAGAGCAAGTAGCGGATACAATCGAAGCTAAACATTAAAAACATACCATGTAACAAAAAATGGGTTGAAATTCAACCCATTTTTTTTATAACCTTAAACTGTTAATATCAAAACTACATCCACCATTTTCTGTGATTGAAGAAATAAATCAGTGCAGCGCTTACCAGAAGCATGACACCTATTATTATCCAGAACGCCAGTTTTGTCGTAGCGATAAAAGGAAAAACGACATTCATTCCAAAAAGTCCGGTGATAAAAGTAAGAGGAAGTATTATTGACGAAAGCAAAGTAAGTATTTTCATAATCTCATTCGTCTTGTTTGTCTGCATCGAATCAAAAGTCTTCGACAGACCTTCTATCAAATCCTCGTGATCTTCAGTCATATCCCACACCTTTTGATAATAGTCGAGAATATTACCCCAGTAGTCTTCCATGAATTCGACATCGCCGAAACCCTTAATCTGGCCAGTCTCGAAGCTATGGAACATTCTCAGTTGAGGTTTGAAAATTGTATTGATAGTTATGATGTTCTTTCTTGTTATAGATATTCTCTCGATGATTCTAACCTGTTTGCTACCAAAGAGTTCCTTATTAAGCATTTCAAGTTCAAAACCGATTTTCTTCAAGAGGTAAAGAGATTCTTTCATCAGTTTTTCTATGATACGATAAAGGAGAATATCTGATGTGGCGAGTTCTTTCACCAATGATTCGTCATCACGTTCGCTATATTCGTTAAACAGCTGGCTTACGTGCCAACGTTTTCTTTCTAGAGTTATGATATAATCTTTTCCCCAGAAAAGCTTCACTTCCTTAGGGAACACGAATTTGTCTTGTCTGTCGAAATCAGGATATTGCAGGATAAGGAAATAATAATCGTCGTAGATGTCTATCTTAGGACGCTGGTTCACCGACCTACAGTCTTCAATATCAAGAGGGTGAAAATGAAACTTCTCCTTTAATTCAACGAAATCTTCTTCCGTCGGGTCTGTAATATGATGCCATTTCAGTTTGCCTACTGCTAATGTTTCTATCATGGTTTCCCCCTTTCTTTGATAATGAATATATAAATCCTACATGATGTATTGGTAAAAAATTCGTGCAAAGATAAAAAAAAATGGGAATTAGGAATTAGGAATTAGGAATTATTTTTAAACAATACAGATGGGCATATTATCCCCATTTATAAGTTACACATTCCTAATCAAAATCACTTCCATTCTATCGTTTCAATCAGATGGCGGATGTCGTCAGTGACAAAATCTATTACAGGTGCGAGAGAATCGTTGTTTGTCCTGACATTGAAATACAAAGAGCCTCTCATAAAATGATTTACACTGTCGGTAAGATAGAACTGTAATGGAGACGCAACGCCTTCTCCTTCAAGAAAATACATCAATCCATACATTTTTCTATCAGGATCGATAATAACGCTGTCGCGAATTCCCATAGCTCGAGAAATATGCTTTGTCATCATCGAGTATGAATCTTCGAGATAAACGTTAAGATTATCATTTACAGTCTTATAACTAATATGTATCGTACCTTTGTATGAAGGATATTCAATATTGACCCATTCTTTTTCCTGAGGCGAAAGATAATCGGGAGTTACCTTAGAATAAACAGGATACTCAAAACTGTAATTCGGCATACTGTCGAGTCTGACGTATTCTTTCTGTGGGAAATCTATCCTGAAATATCCTTTCGGTTTCGGCTGATATTGATTGCTATCGCAAGAGAGGAATGTCAATAAAAGACTAAGACCAAGACTAAAACCAAGACTAAGGCGAAGGTTTTTCTTATACTTGCTGATTGCTGATTGCTGATTGTTGATTGCTTTATTATTCTTCATTTTTACGAATGACCTTTATTTTAATAATGTGTTTGTTATCTGCCTCCACTATTTCAAAAGCAAAATTTTTGTAAGAACTCGTAAAACCGACTTCCGGAATACGTCCTTCCATTTCCAAAATCATGCCTGCAAGTGTGTCCGATTCGCCTTCTATCTCTTCAAAATAATCATCGTCGATGCTGAAGACCTTACAGAAATCCACTAGACTTATTTGAGCTTTGAAGATAAAAGTATTATTATCTATTTTCTTATAATATTCATTTTCAGGTTCTTTGTCGAATTCATCACTAATATCGCCGACTATTTCCTCAACAATATCTTCCAATGTTACCAGTCCAGATGTTCCGCCATACTCATCCACCACAATCGCGATATGGATTTTCTTTGTTCTGAAATCTTGGAACATATCGTTTATCTTTTTGTTTTCAGGAACGAAAAAAACTGGACGTATCAGATTCTGCCATGCCAGATTTTTCTCATCGAGATGCGGGAGAAGATCTTTCACATAAAGCATGCCTTTCATATCGTCAAGGTCCTTGTCATAGACCGGAATTCTTGAGAAACCCTTATCAATAATCTGAGGCATCAGCTCTTCAAAAGTCGTTTCCATCGAAACCGAGAACATATTGACGCGAGGACGCATGATGTCGCTCACTTCTTTTTCGCCGAACGTAGCTATACCTTTAAGCATGTTTTTTTCTTCTGGAGAAGATCCGTCTTCAGTAGCGATGTCCACCGCCGTAGAAAGATCGCTTAATGAAATCGTTCCGGTTTTCTTTACAAGTTTCTTATCTATAAAAGAAGTCGATGACACAAATATTTTACTTAAAGGTTTGAAAATCATAATAAGCACCTTTAATATCGGAGCCATTGCGATAGCGATAGACTTAGCTTTTTTTGAAGCGTAAACCTTTGGTATCATCTCGCCTACAAGCAGAATCAATGATGTAACGACAACGACGTTAAGTATGAAAGCCGCTATCGGGTTGACTGACATATTAAACATCATATTCATGATGTAGGTTGAAAATATCGTTATTGAGATATTAACTAAATTATTAGCTATCAATATTGTAACCAGAAGAGTTTTTGGTTTTTGGCGTATTTCCAGAACGAGTTGTTCGTTACGATTCGAGGAGGATTCCAGTTCGTTGATGTCGTTAGGCTGCAATGAAAAGTAGGCGGTTTCGCTCGAGGATGTCATTGCCGAACACAGCAGCAATGCGAACAACATAAATAAACAAAGAATCACTTTGGCAGATATGCCGATGAAAAAAGGTTCAGCCGCTGTCATTGTCAGCAGACATATAAGAGGGTCTATTGAAGATATTTCCAAAATAAGATGATTTATGATTTCGAGTGCAAAGATACGAAAAAAGTCAATAATACTATAAGTCTATGAGTCTATAAGTTTTTTTATTCAACTCATTAACTCATAGACTTATTGACTTAAAACGGGAGGTCGTCGCCGTCATATCCAGGGTCTGGCATTTGAGGTTGTAACATTGGCTGCTGCACGTTAACAGCAGGTTGGTATGCAGGCTGCTGATATTCCGGGGCCGGCTGTTGATAGCTGGCAGCAGTTTGCTGATAGCTATTATAAGAGGTATTCTGCTGCGCAGGATTAGCTTGAACACGATTAGTTCCGATATTCATCATTTTATCCACAACGATCTCGGTCACATAACGGGTCTGATTTTGATTATCCACATACTGGCGTGTCTTGATTCTACCTTCCACATACATGAGATCGCCTTTGACATAGTTGCGTCTTTTCTCAGCGATGTCAGCAGCCAGATTTCCCCAACTGATAAGATTATGCCAATCAGTCTGTTCCGCCCATTCTCCATTACGATCACGGTAACGCTCAGTCGTAGCCAAGGTCACCGACATTTTCTTTGTTCCATTTTCAAACGATATTACTTCCGGATCTTTCCCAAGACGACCGATAAGCATAACTTTATTTAAACTTGCCATATAATTAATGTTAAAAAAACTTTACCAAAGGTACAGCATTTTTCTTGACAAAATCAAAAAATAAAAAATAATTCTACGGAATACTCATTAATAGATAAGTAATAACATACAAAACGACTCTATTTCTCACATTTTTAATGCTTTTAGAAAAAAAAATTGAATTTTATACCGCAACAATCAAAAAAAGTTCTTACCTTTGCACCCTAAAAAAATTAATATTAACATTAAATAACAATAATAGACATGACAAAAGCAGAAATCGTAGCTCAAATCGCTGAAAAAACTGGCGTTGAGAAATCAAGCACACAAGTAGTTGTTGAAGCATTCATGGATATCGTTAAAAAATCTGTTGCTGAAGGCGAACCAGTATATTTAAGAGGTTTCGGCAGTTTCATCAGAAAGACCAGAGCTGAAAAAGTTGGAAGAAACATCAAAGAAGATAAATCTATCATCATCCCAGAACACAACATTCCAGCATTCAAGCCATCAAAAACTTTTGCTAACGAAGTAAAATAATAATCTAAAACACATATAGTTATGCCAAACGGTAAAAAACATAAAAGACACAAAATGTCTACACACAAACGTAAAAAACGTTTAAGAAAGGATAGACATAAGAAGAAGAAATAATCAATGATTATTCTTACTTTACATAACACAACATTATAAATTTAGTGTTGTGTTATGTTTTTTTTAATTTAAAAACCTTTGTAAATATTAACTGAAATGAACGATAACACACAAATCAACAGAGAGCTCATCATCAGTTCTGATGTTTCAGAGGTTAATATTGTTTTGTTGGAAGACAAACAGCTTGTAGAGCTTCATAAAGAACAGAAAAACAACAGCATTTCCGTCGGCGACGTTTATCTAGGACGTATCAAAAAGATTCTGCCGGGACTTAACGCAGCTTTCGTTGACATAGGCTGCAGAAAAGACGCCTTTCTACATTATCTGGATCTCGGACCGCAGATTCTCTCCCTCAACAAATTCACAAAACTGGCTGAAGACGGCAAAGTCTCGCAACTCGGCATGGAATCGTTCGAGTTGGAAAAAGACATCAGCAAATCAGGGAAAATCTCGGATTTCATCTCCGTAGGTGACAGAATTCCAGTACAAATCGCAAAAGAGCCTATCAATACAAAAGGCCCTAGAATTTCGGCCGACATCTCATTCGCAGGACGCTACATAGTCCTTGTCCCATTTTCAAACAGAATATCGGTATCACAGAAGATCAAAAGCAGCGAAGAACGCAGAAGGCTGAAACTTCTTATCCAAAGCATCAAACCTAACAATTTCGGCGTAATAATCCGTACCGTAGCAGAAGGTAAAAAAGTAGCCGAACTCGATGCCGACCTCAAGACATTACTGAACAAATGGGAAAGCATGACAGCCGCAATAAACGGATGCAAATGCCCTTGCAAACTTATCAGCGAATTAGACCGCACCTCAGTGGTTTTGAGAGACATCCTAAACGAGTCGTTCAACGGCATTCACACCGACGACAACAATCTTTATGAAGAAATAAAAAGCTTTATCTCTACCATCGCCCCGCAGAAAAAAGACATCGTAAAACTCCACAAAGGCAAGAACCACATCTTCGAAGAATTCGGTGTCAACAAACAAATAGCGGGACTTTTCGGAAGAGTAGTCACAATCAGAAATGGTGTTTACCTCATTATTGAGCACACGGAAGCCATGCACGTCATCGACGTCAACAGCGGGCATCGTGTAAACAAAGAAAATTCTCAAGAAGAGAACGCCTTGAGTGTCAACCTAGAAGCAGCGACAGAGATAGCGCGACAGCTAAGACTCCGCGACATGGGAGGTATAATAATCATCGACTTCATCGACATGCAGGAAGCAGCTAACAGAAAAGAGCTCTTCAATAAACTAAAAGAAGAAATGTCGAAAGATCGCGCAAGACACACAATCCTGCCTGCATCAAAATTCGGTCTCATACAAATAACACGCCAAAGAGTAAGACCTGAAACAGAAGTGGCCGTACAAGAAAAATGCCCTACATGCAACGGTTCAGGCAAAATAAAATCTTCAGCATTGTTAATAGACGAAATTGAGAACAACTTGAAATACTTGCTGTTAGATCAAAACGAAAAATCTATCACAGTACAAGTACATCCTTTTATCTGCGCTTATCTCACAAAAGGATTCTTCTCAATAAACAGAAAATGGAGATGGAAATATCACAAGAAAATTAATATTAAGGAAGTTAAATCATTCCACATCATGCAATATAACTTCCTCAATAAAAACGGAGACGAAATACTTTTATAACTCAAGGCAAATCAAGTTCAAAATCGGAATCTCAGAATCTCAAAAGTTAATCTGACAGCTTTTGAGGTTTTGGGATTCTGCATTTATGAGCTTTTTTTTAAAAAACCGCAGTCCGTAGTCCGTAGTCTGTTGACTTTTTCTTATCTTTGCGTATTAATTTATAAATATGAAAGAAATAGTTTTAAGCGGTATCAGACCAACAGGTAATTTACACCTCGGCAATTATTACGGAGCAGTTCAAAATTTCATCAAATTACAAGATAGTTATAATTGTTATTTTTTCATTGCTGACTATCATTCACTTACCACACATCCTCATCCAGACGACTTACATGGCAGAGTGAAACAGATTTTGGTTGAATATCTCGCCGCAGGTCTCGACCCTGAAAAAGCTACGTTATATGTTCAAAGCGACGTTCCTGAAGTTGTCGAACTTTACCTTTTCTTAAACATGAACGCATACATCGGAGAGTTGGAACGCGTCACAACTTTCAAGGAAAAAGTTCGCAAACAGCCAGATAACGTCAACGCCGGTCTTCTGACCTACCCTACTTTGATGGCAGCCGACATCTTGATTCACAAGTCAAATTATATTCCTGTCGGAAAAGACCAAGAACAAAATCTTGAAAAAGCACGCGACTTCGCAGAACGTTTCAACCGCATTTACGGAATAGATTATTTCCCTATACCACAAGCATTTAACTTCGGAAATGAGCTTATAAAAGTCCCTGGACTCGACGGCAGCGGCAAAATGGGAAAATCTGAAGGCGAAGGCAACGCAATCTTCTTGTACGAAGACGACAAATCGATACGCAAAAAAGTGATGCGAGCTGTAACCGACAGCGGCCCGACAGAACCAAACCAGGTGAAGCCAGAGCCTATACAAAACCTCTTCAACCTTATGAAGATAGTCTCAAAACCTGAAACGGTTCAATTCTTTGACGACGCTTATAACAACATGAGCATCCGCTACGGCGACATGAAAAAACAACTCGCCGAAGATATTATACAAATGGTGACACCATTCCGCGAACGTATCAACGAACTTTCGAGCAACGACGAATATATCAAAAAAGTCGCTCGCATGGGAGCAGAAAAAGCCCACGAAAGCGCAAGCAAGACAATAAAAGAAGTTAGAGAAATTATCGGTTTTAGAAGTTTTTAACCAGCTACGAGCCTTGGGTTATGAGGTGTGAGAAACAGCTCAATTCTCATAACTCTCAGCTCATAGCAAACTTTCAATGAGTCATGGAGAAGTTTGTAGTTTACGAAAAAAAACAAGAGACAGCAGTGTTGATTGCGGTGAGCACTCAGCAGCAAAACAAAGAAAAAACAGAGGAATATCTCGATGAACTCGCTTTCTTAGTCGAGACTGCTGGTGGCGTGCCAATGGCTCGTTTCATCCAACCTCTCGATCACCCAAACAGCGTAACTTATTTAGGCTCAGGAAAATTGGAAGAAGTGAGACAATATATCAAAGCCGAGAATATCACGATGGCTGTCTTCGACGACGAACTTACTCCAACCCAACTTCGCAATATCGAAAAAGAACTTGAATGTAAGATCTTAGACAGAACGAACCTCATTTTGGACATCTTCGCGAGAAACGCCAGAACGGCACACGCCAAAACTCAGGTGGAACTCGCTCAGTATCAATATATGCTGCCTCGACTCACTCACTTATGGACTCACCTCGAACGACAAAAAGGAGGTATCGGTCTCAGAGGTCCAGGTGAAAAAGAAATCGAGACTGACCGTCGTATCATACGCGATAAGATAACAAGTCTAAAGGAACGACTTAAAGAAATCGACATGCAAAAAACTGTCCAGCGCAAAAATCGCGGACAACTTGTGAGAGTAGCTCTCGTAGGTTACACAAATGTCGGTAAGTCAACGATAATGAATCTATTAAGCAAATCCGATGTCTTTGCGGAAAACAAATTATTCGCGACATTGGAAACGACAGTACGCAAAGTCGTGGTAGAAAATCTGCCGTTTCTTCTGTCAGATACAGTAGGTTTCATCAGAAAACTGCCGCATCAACTCGTCGAATCGTTCAAATCAACATTAGACGAAGTCAGAGAATCAGACATACTTCTTCATGTAGTTGACATCTCTCATCCAGACTTTGAATCACAGATAGAAGTAGTCAACAAAACACTCAATGAAATCGGTGCTGGTGACAAGAAAGTCATCATGGTTTTCAACAAAATAGACGCTTATAGTTATATAGAAAAAGAAGAAGACGATTTAACGCCTATAACAAAACGCAACTATTCTTTGGAAGACTGGAAGAAAACTTGGATGGCGAAAGGCAACGACTGCATCTTCATCTCTGCTGTAGAAAAAGATAATTATCAAGAGTTCAGAGACCTTTTGTACCAAGAAATCCGTGACATGCACGCCATCAGATACCCTTACGACAACTTTTTATATTGATTATGTACATCGACACACACTCACATATATATGACGAAGCCTTCGACGCCGACAGAGAATCGGTATTTCAGAGAGCTTTGGATGCAGGCGTCGATATGATAATACTTCCAAACACCGATGAGACAACCATCAAACCGATGATAGATTTTTATGAGAGTCATAAAGATAATTGCAGAGTCATGATGGGACTTCATCCCGAAGGAGTCAAAGAAGATTATAAACGACATCTTTCTGTCATAGAAAAAGAGATGGGAAAGAACTGCTGGGTCGGAGTTGGAGAAATAGGTTTAGATTTATATTGGGACAAGACTTTTGAAAAACAACAAGTTGAAGTCTTGACAGAACAATTACGTTGGGCAAAGCAGCTTCATCTTCCAGTCGCCTTACACACACGCGAAGCTTTTGATTTGATGTTCAAAGTCTTGGAGAAAGAACAAGACGGCAGTTTAAGCGGAGTCTTCCATTGTTTTAACGGCACTGAAGAACAAGCAGAGATTGCGATGTCGTTAGGATTTCATCTTGGATTAGGCGGCGTCATCACGTACAAAAACTGTGATGTTAAAAATTATTTGGCAAATATTTCTTTAGAAAAAATCATTTTAGAGACCGACGATCCATATCTTCCGCCAGTTCCTTACAGAGGAAAAAGAAATGAACCTTCCTATATGGTGGAAGTCGCAAAGAAAATTGCTGAAATAAAAAACATTGATTTAGAAGAAGTTGCGAAAGCAACAACAAATAACGCAAGAAAATTATTCAATTTATAACATAAAATTCAAGGTTATGTCAGGAGAAAAAACATCAATATTAATACTTTACACCGGCGGCACTATCGGCATGATGCAAGATCCACAAACTGGCAGTTTAGTACCATTCGACTTTGACAATCTATATGATCATTTGCCAGTTTTGAGGAATTTGGATTATCAGTTAGATTTCTATGCTTTTGATAATCTGATAGATTCGTCAAACATGACACCTGATTTCTGGGTAACTTTAGCAAAGAAGATAGAAAGTTGCTACGAAAAATATGATGGTTTCGTTGTGCTACACGGATCCGACACCATGGCATATACGGCCTCAGCTTTAAGTTTTATGTTAGAAAATCTTAACAAACCAGTGGTTTTCACAGGCTCGCAACTACCGATGGGAATGGTCAGAAGTGATGGCAGAGAGAACATAATAGCAGCCATTGAAATTGCAGCCGCCAAAGACGAAGACACCGCTAAAGTACCAGAAGTAACAATATTCTTTGAGAACCAATTACTTAGAGGCAACAGAACCACAAAACACAATGCCGAACATTTCAACGCATTCGTTTCAGGCAACTATCCATCATTGGCCGACGTTGGCGTCCGCATTAAATATAATAAGGAGTATGTGATGAAGCCAAACTTCAAAAAGTTAAAACTTCATACAAAGTTAGACAATAATGTTGCCATCTTGAAACTGTTCCCAGGCATCACCAAGGAATTCGTACAGCATACATTAAACACACCTAATTTAAGAGGACTCATCATCGAGACCTACGGTTCCGGCAATGCGCCTACAGCCTCGTGGTTTATAGACGGGCTCAAGGAAGCTATTGAAAAAGGGCTGATCGTCTATAATGTAACACAATGTAAATCAGGTTCTGTCGAGATGGGTCGTTACGAGACAAGTTTAGATTTGAACAGAATCGGAGTGATAAGCGGACACGACATCACCACAGAATCAGCTATTGCTAAACTGATGTATCTGCTTGGAGAAGGATACAGTAATGAAAAGATCAAGGAATTGTTACAGATACCTATCAGAGGAGAAATTACCTTGTAGAGATTATTAGAGACCAAACTCAGAGGTGTCTGAGCTTGTCGAAGACACAGTGTGGCGTTTCGACAAGCTCAGTGACCGAAGAATTCAGAGCCTAGTGTCAATGTCAGAGTCAGAGTTCAAAAAAAATAAATATTCTTTAAAATAATTGCCGTTTTTAAAGAAAAAATATGTAACTTTGGCGAGAATTTTACGAAACTGAAAAGGAGAGATGTCCGAGTGGTTTAAGGAGCACGCCTGGAAAGTGTGTATACTCCAAAAGGGTATCGCGGGTTCGAATCCCGCTCTCTCCGCAAGAAATTGAAATTCATTGCTAATAGAATTAAACTAAGTTAAATTAAAATAAGTAAACAATCAAAAAAATCAAAAGTAGTAATCAACATTTTTAATCATGAAAAAATTAATTGCTTTACTCACAGTTGCCGGTTTTTTAACATTCGGAATTAGCAACTCAGTTCTTGCACAGCAAGAAGAAAACGTACCACAAACAGAGCAAACAGCTACAGACACAACAGCTACAGAACAAGTAGCAGCAGAAGAAGCAGCTCCAGTTGAAGAAGTTGTAGAGACAACAACAATCGCTGAAGAAGAAGCAGAACCAACATTCCACGAAGTTCTTAAGAAACAATACATTGATGGTGGTTGGGGATTTATGACCCTCGTTCTCGTCGTTTTAGTTCTCGGTTTGGCTATCTCAATCGAAAGAATCATTTACTTAACATTAAGCACATCTAACACAAAGAAATTGTGTGCTGAATTAGAAGTTGCTTTAAACGAAGGTGGCATTGAAAAAGCTAAGGAACTCTGCCGTAACACACGCGGTCCTGTCGCAAGTATCTTCTACCAAGGTTTGATGCGTTACAACGACGGTCTTGATGAAGTAGAAAAAGCTATGATTTCTTACGGTTCAGTTATGAACGGCAACCTTTCAAGCGGTTCAAGCTGGATTACATTATGTATCGCTTTAGGTCCTAACTTGGGATTCTTCGGTACAGTTATCGGTATGGTTAAAGCTTTCGACGACATCGCAGCAGCTGGTGACATCAGCCCTACAATCGTTGCATCAGGTATGAAGGTCGCTTTGTTGACAACCGTTTTCGGTTTGATCACAGCTATGATCCTCCAAGTCGCTTATAACTTCATCCTCAACAAGATTGAAAACATCTTGAACGACATGGAAGACAGTACAATCACTTTCATGGACATCTTGAACGATTATTCAAAGAAAAACTAATCATTTTCGTTAACATTAAAAACAGTTAACAATGGAAGATAAATTATTAAAAATATGTAAATACGGACTTTGGGGTCTTATGGGCATCATTGTTTTAATCCTTGCGATTTGCGCATTCAAAGGAGAAGCAAGTGCTGACCTTCAAATGTACTCGACATACGTACTCTTCGGATTGCTTCTCATAGCAATACTCTTTTCTCCAATCTATGGAGCTGTTGTTAATCCTGGTAACATTAAGAAAATCGGTATCGCTATAGGTTTATTTGCAGTAGTTGCATTAGTTGCTTACGTTGTATCTCCAGGTGCAACATTAAGCCAAGAATACTTAGATTCAATGGGAATTACAGCTAGTTCAGAAGCTATTTGCGACTTCTTAATGTGGATCGTTTACATTATGCTCGGTGGAACATTATTATCAGTATTATATTCAGCTGTAGCAAAATTCTTTAACTAATTAAGAAAATATCAATATGGCTAAACAAAAAAAGAAAGTACCGGATCTTAATGCAGGTTCAATGGCCGATATCTCTTTTTTGCTGTTGATATTCTTCCTCGTTACCACAACTATGGATACTGACAGCGGTATCACCCGTCGTCTCCCTCCACCAGTTGAAGATCCGGAAATGGACGTCAAAGTTAAAGAAAGAAACATCATGAACGTGATGATTAACAAGTATGATAAAATGTTGGTCAATGGTAAGCCTGGTGACCTCACCACACTTAAAGAAATGACGAAAAAGTTTATCATACCTAATCCAAATGACGAAAAAGCTCCTGAAACAGAAGTGAAAGAAATCGAACTTCTCGGTAACGTCATGTTGAGCAAAGGTGTCGTATCATTGAAAAATGACCGCGGTACTTCGTATGCAATGTATATCAGCGTTCAGAATGAATTGGCTAGAGCCTTCAATGAAATGAAAGATGAAATGTCTATGAAATACTTTGGACAACATTACGCAGACTTGACAGATCAAGACAAGATTGACGCTATCAATAAAGCCGTTCCTGTCCGTATTTCAGAGGCTGAACCAGAAGCTTATTAAAAACATAGGAGATTAAATTATGGCATCAAAATATAGATCAGACGAAGCTAAGGAAGTTCCGGCAATGAGTACCGGTTCTATGCCTGACATTATCTTCATGTTGATATTCTTCTTCATGGTTACAACATCTATGCGTGAAGTATCTTTGAAGGTAAAAATGATATTACCAGAAGCAACTGAAGTTCAAAAATTAGAAAAGAAATCTTTGGTTAGCTATATCTACATCGGACCTCCGACCAACTCTAAAATATATGGTACAGAGTCTCGTATCCAGCTTAACGACCAGTATTCAAAAGTTACTGATGTTATTCCTTTCGTAGAAAGCGAACGTTTGGCTCGTAGCGAAGCTGACCGTCCTCTTCTCACAACTTCATTGAAAGTCCATGAAGAAGTAAGAATGGGTCTCGTCACCGATGTTAAACAAGAACTACGTAAATGCGGTGCCTTCCGTATCAACTACTCGGCACGTAAAGGCGAAAAGATCAGCGAATAATTTCACATAGTTCTTAGAATAAAAAAACCGCTTTAGGGCGGTTTTTTTTATTTATGATGAAGGATTAAGAATGTAGAATGAGGTTTGAGGAGGAAGTATAATTTTAATTTAATTACCAAAATTTAAAAACTAGAAACCTAATAATATTGTCTTAGACAAAAGCAAAGATTTTGCTTTAGAGATCAAGATTTATATAAATATCTATGTAAAGAGAAAAAAGAATTTATCCTTTCTAAGCAGCTTTTGCATTCTGGCACAAGTATAGACGCAAATGCAAAGTAAGCGTCTCTAGCGCAGCCTAAACGTGATTTCAGCTAATAAGTTATCAATATCATTAAAGAAGTAGGAGAAATGAATATTGGCTCGAATTATTGTATAAAAGCGATTATATTAACGAAAACAATTCAATGTTTATTACATAAAAATGATAAGCTAATACGAATTATCACATCTATATTAAAAACATCTAGAAATAATTTATCATTGTAGTCATTGTAATCATTCTTAATTCTACATTGTTCATAAAAAAAGGCGATCTGAAATCCAGACCGCCCTTTTCATTATTATTTAAGTATTACTTATTTAACAACAACTTTTGATGTTTTGCTGTAACCGTTAGCTGTTACTGTGCAGAAGTAAACACCGCTTGTAAGATCGTTGATAACGATTGTGTTGTCACCTGTTGTTAAGTTTTTGTTAACAACTTTAACTGTTTGACCAGCAATGTTTGCGAATGTTATTGTTGCGTTAGCTTCTTTTTCTGAGCTGATGCAGATGTATTCTGAAGCTGGGTTAGGGAAGATATTGCGAACAACGTCTTCTGTTTCGTTGATACCAACGCCTTCTGATTCATCTGAAATAGCACCTACTGGTGAATATTTGAATACGTTAACTGTACCACGGTTGCTAGTTGCTTGTGATGTTACGCTACCGAAGTAGAAACCTGGGATATCATCTGAATAGCATGAGAACCAGAATTCATTTTCGTTAACTGAAGCACTTACAGCAGAAATGAATGTAGCTTCGTCACCTGTGTGTTGGAATTCTTTATAGAAGTTGTCATAGATATTGTAAGCTGAGTTCCAATATACAGAGTCAACTGGTTTGTATGTTACATAGATGTTTCTCAAATAGTAAGCATCGTCGTATAAACGTAATGCATCTGGAGCTGAGTATGCTAATGCCAAGTTACCAGCTGGGTCAACTGCGATTGATGGGTAAGCTGAACAACCACCGAATAATGTTAAGTAGTCACCTGCTGTACCACCTTCTGAACCTGTGTAGATCTTTTCGTTATCGATACCTGCGAGACCGCTTTCTGGGTGTGGAGGCATCCAAGCGCAGAATGTAGAGATGTTACGCATGATGTAGTTTGTATCTTCTGGAACTGGCCACCACATTTTTAATGCGTTGTTAGGATTGTTGTCATAGATTGAACGGATTGGGCTAGGAACAGCGATTGTGTCTGTACCGTTGATTTCATATTCCCATGATGTTGTATCGTTCCAGTAAGCGATACCGTCAACTTGAACACCGTAGTATAAGTTATATGATGTACCCAAAGCATCGTGTTTGTAGCAACCTACAGTAAGAGCAACGTGAGAAACACCGTCAACACCGATAGCTACAGTAGCTTGTGTTGGAGCGTAGAGACCGTCGAAGATAGAAGCTTCGTCTGTTTCCCAGTCTAAACCGTAAATTGGGCATTCCCAAACGATTCTGCTTGTCCATGTCAAACCAGCGTCGTTTGATTCATAGAGCATGACGTGTGTTGATAAGCCACTGCAATAAACAACAGCGATGTTGTCACCGTTTGCTGATGCTGCATAGTCGTCAGCGCTATAAACATTGAGGTGCATGTCATCTTGTACGAGTGGTGACCATTGAACATCCCAATTTTGGAGGTCTGATGTACGTAAGTAGAATTGACCAACAGCTTGTTCATCTGTGTTTTGAGCACATGCGAAGATGTGAACTACGTCATTGTTTTCACCTGTTGTAACAACTCTTGGCCATGCTAATTGGAAGTCGATGTCATCTTGACCTTCGAGACCTTCTGGATTTGGAATTGCGTGAGGACCATTCCATACGCCTTGACCAGCGATTTCTCTTGTCCAGTATTTAAGACCTTCTGAGTGGTTGATGAGGATTTCACCAGTTTCACCGTAAGGTGCTACTGTTGGCCAACCTGTTCTCAAATCTTCACCTGTTGCGTTAGCTTCCATACGAACTGTTGGAACATCGCCGCAGTTGTCCATTTGACCATTGAGGATGAAGTTGTAACCTGTACCACGGTCCATTTGGTTAACATCGTATTCGTCATTTGACATTGTTGCTGTAACTGCAACGTGACCGTCTTTAGATTGATACATACGGTTTGCAACCATGCTGTTTGTTTGCAAATCGTAAACTGAATACATACCTTCTGCTTCAGCGTAGAATTCATTTACAACTGTACCGCCTTGTACGTTGCGGAATGGGTAATTTGCAAATTTAGCTTCGCCTTTAACGACGTCTGTACCTAAAGCTTCTTTGTGGAGAGAAACTTTGTAAGGTGATAACACTGGTTTAACAGCCTTATCTTGTGCAAAAGCACCAAGTCCCATTACGAGACCCAAAGAAAGTAAAAGAACTTTTTTCATTTTAGTGTTATTTAAAATTGATTAATAAAAATTTGATTCTTCTTTTCAAACTGCAAATATAATAAATATTCAAGCAAATGGTGTAAAAAAAATAAGTTTTTTAAAATTATTTTTAGCGAAAACTAAATCTTGCACAATTGTAAATTATTGAGTATTTTTACCGAATATTTTTTGAAAACGTTTTTACCTTATATTAATTATCAAAGATGAAAAAAATCACATTATTAATCATTGCGATTAGTTTGTTTTTCTCATGTTCAACACCAAAAAATGAGAAACAGGATTTAGCTCAATATGTTAATCCGTTTATTGGAACAGGCGGTCACGGCCACACTTATCCTGGCGCCATCGCTCCTTTTGGAATGATACAGAACAGTCCCGATACTCGTATGGATTCTTGGGACGGATGTTCGGGCTATCACATTTCCGACACAACGATTCTCGGATTCAGTCTCACACATCTAACTGGAACAGGTTGTAACGACTATGGTGATTTCCGCTTCGCTCCTGTCACAGGAAAAGTTTCATTGAAATCCAAAGATTACGCTTCATCATTCAGACATGAAAATGAAAGCGCGAAAGCCGGCTATTATTCTGTCGTCCTCGATGACAACAACATCAAAGTGGAACTCACGGCAGGAGAACGTGCAGCTATGCAACGTTACACTTTCCCTCAAACAAACGACGCTCATATCATCGTTGAACTCCAGGAATCCAATACTTCCGCCGAAACAATACACGAATCTTTCGTAACAATTGAAAGCGACAATGCAATCAGCGGATTCCGTCGTACCGGCCAATGGGCTTCTAACCAGTACCTTTATTTCTACGCTGAATTCTCAAAGCCTTTCGTTGGCTACGGAATATGTTCCGACAACATCGAATATCCAGGCATGAAACACGCTGAAGGCAAAGATCTCCAGGCTTGGCTCGACTTCGACACAACCGACGGCGAACCTATAGTGATGCGAGTGGCTACTTCCGCCGTCGATGTGGATGGTGCCAAAAAGAACCTCGCCGCCGAAATCACCGACTTTGACTTCGACGCTTTGGCTCAAAAAACTTACAATCATTGGAACGACGAGCTTAACCGCATCAATATCAACACTAATGTCAACGCCGATGACATGGACATCTTCTACACTTCTTTGTACCACTGCTTTGTGGTGCCGAATCTTTTCTCCGACGTTGACGGTCGTTATCGTGCTCATGACAAGGAAATATATCAAAGCGACAGACCTCGTTACACCATATTCTCTTTGTGGGACACTTTCAGAACAGAACATCCTTTGCTAACTCTCATCCAAAGAGAACGCAGCGTTGATATTATAAACACCTTTATTAATAATTACGAAACAGGCGGTCTTCTTCCTGTATGGGAACTCGCCGCCAACGAAACAAACTGCATGATTGGTTACCACGCTATTCCTGTCATTGCCGACGCTTATTTCTGCGGCTTGGAAGGCATCGATTATGAAAAAGCTTTAGAAGCCATGGTGAAGAGCGCACGCGAAGATCAATTCGGACTTTCTTGCTACAAAGAATACGGTTTCATCCCTTCAAACTGCGAAGGCGAATCTGTATCAAAGACTCTCGAATATGCTTACGACGACTGGTGCATCGCCAGATTAGCAGAAGCTCTCGGCAAACACGACATCGCCAATGAATTCTATCAAAGAGCTCAATATTATAAGAACTTATACGACCCTTCAACAAAGTTCTTCCGCGGCAAAAGAAACGGATGCTTCGTGACTCCGTTCGACCCTACTCAAGTAAACTTCATGTTAACAGAAGCTAACACTTGGCAATATAATTTCTTTGTACCACAAGACATCAACACTCATATAGAAATGATGGGCGGAGAAAAAGCCTACGACAGAAAACTCAACGAACTTTTCAACTCTTCGTCAGAAATGACAGGCCGAATTCAGTCTGACATCACCGGACTCATCGGCCAATACGCTCACGGCAACGAACCAAGTCACCACATGGCTTATCTCTATAATTATTTAGGAAAACCTTCAAAGACACAGAAACTCGTCAACAAAATCATGTACGAATTATACACCGATCAGGCTGACGGCTTATGCGGAAACGAGGATTGCGGACAGATGTCGGCTTGGTATGTGATGAGTGCGATGGGATTCTACCCTGTGACTCCGGCGAGCGGTTATTATGTCATCGGTG
This sequence comes from Bacteroidales bacterium, assembly GCA_045615285.1. GTDB lineage: Bacteria > Bacteroidota > Bacteroidia > Bacteroidales > F082 > Limimorpha. The sequence goes on along the minus strand of JAZLEO010000025.1, from coordinate 55,557 downwards.
TTCCTCACTTTGAGGAAATGACCATAAATCTTGAAAACGGCAAGACTTTCACCGTCACGGCTAACAATCTCTCCAGAGAAAACCGTTACATCGAATCGGTAAAACTTAACGGCAAGTCACTGAAACGCAGCTATATTTATTTCGACGAAGTGCATAATGGAGGTAAGTTGGAATTTGTTATGACAAACAAACGCAACTCCACTTGGGCAACCGAAGCCGAAAATTGTCCTACACAAAGAATAGAAAATCCTATTATCGTGACCGCACCTATTATTAATGTAGCGTCCGACGTTTTCTTCGAGACATTAGATATTGAGTTAAGTCATTTAGACTCAGATGTCAAGATGTATTACACAACAGACGGCAGCAATCCTGAAGAAAACGGCACATTATACACAGAGCCATTTGTCATTGACCAAAGTTCCGACGTGATGGTTGTCGCCATAAAAGACGGAAAGAAAAGCAATATCGTAGAAGGCAACTTCAAGAAGATAGCTGCCGGCAGAACCATCCAGATAGAGAACAAATACAACTCTCAATATGAAGCCGGCGGCGACATCGCTCTTATCGACTACCAAAGAGGCAGCAACAACTTCCGCGTAGGAACATGGCAAGGCTATCACGGCGTTGATCTTATCGCTACCGTCGATTTAAGTGAAATCCAAGATATTACAAGATTATCCGGAAGCTTCTTACAAGATCAAAAATCATGGATTTTCATGCCTAAACAAGTTGAATTCTTAGTTTCCAACGACGGCATAAACTTCACATCTGTCGGTGTAATGGACAACACGATCTCACAAGAGACCGACGATCCTGTTCTCCACGAGTTCTCCATCAACAAGAATCTGTCTGCTAGATATATCAAGATGGTAGCCAAGAAAATCGATGCTTGCCCTGATTGGCATGTCGGTGCAGGTGAACCAGGCTGGATCTTCTGCGATGAAATCGTGATAGAATAACGAACAAAAAAAATGAGGCGATTTCAGTCGCCTCATTTTTTTTAATATTCCATCTCCATTCCTTCGCCGCCTTCAAAACTTTCGCCGCCATTACCTGGCATTCTGCGTTTCTGCTGTTGATTGATGCGGTAATTGAAGTTAAGTGTCACCGATGTCGTGCTCCAAGTGCTTTCGCTATATTGCCAGAAATTGTCGCCCCACGACTCACCGCCATGTTGTCTGCTGCCGAAGACATCACGGATGTTCAGCGAAATGGTTGCGTTTTTGTCAAAGACATCACGCGATGCCGCAAAATCACACCAGTAATTTGCATCACGGTAGCCAAGCGGTTCTTCACGAGGTCCCATATAACGTCCTGTGATTTGGAAATCACACACTTTCTTCACTCTGAATTTGGCCACGAGACGTGCGAATGTATTATACGAATCTGTGGTGTAATGTTTTCCATTCCAGTCACCTACAGTGTTCGACTTGAAGAAATTAATACTTCCGTTGATATTCCACCATTTGAAAATATCTAACGAACCCACAAGTTCTAGACCGTAGTCATCGCTAGTACCGAAGTTCTCTGGACGGCTGTACGCCACATCACCGATAACCGTAGTGAAATGACGAATCACATCTGTACTATGACGGTAATAAGCGGTGAAATTGACATTTCCTTTTTCCCAGAAACGAAGATACGACATTTCATAACTATCTGTGTAGATAGGTCTTAAAGCAGGATTACCTTTTCTGATATTACGGTCGTCATTAAAAGAACTGAACGGTGCCATCTGTCCGTACCACGGACGACGGATTCTGCGGGCATAACTAGCCTGAACCTGATCGACTTCCGTCAAAGAATAATTAAGATGACCTGTAGGGAATACATCCAGATACTGTTGGTTGTTACGCTGATTTTCATCTTTCAGATAGGTATCGATAAGAGTAAATTCTGAACGGACGCCAATCTGTCCAGAAAAACGGCCGAACTCTCTTCCGTAAATCGCATAAAGAGCTGCCACCTGTTGATTGTAGTTGAAATCATGAGTATAATCCTGAAGGATCGAGTCGTTTTCCTCGACCAAGACATTGTTATTTATCCAACGTCCAGTATATTTACCACCAAGTTCAACGACAGAAAAGCCATAATGATGAATGAAATCCACCGTAGCCTGGAGGTTCTGCTGATTTTCCTGAGTATGAGTATATTGATCAACACTGAAGAAAGGTCTGTTGTTATTCATATCGTCTTCTGTCAAGAACTCAGCATCTACGATGTCAGACCATTCGGTATCTGAATTTGAGAAATAACGCACTGATGCCTTGAGAGAATTCTCTTTGCTGCCGAAATACTTATCGTATGAAAGAGTATATTCCATCATCGGTCTGTCGTTGAACCAGTTCTCCGTACGTCTTGAGAAATTCTGCAATCCTTCAAACGGGAAGTTATCTATATATGTGACTGACGGCGTGTTATGGCCTTTCGACTGACGATACATAGTGCTAAAAGTGAGTATGTCGTTATCTGTGAAATAATAGTCGAAACCACCTCTTAAATTATGGCCTTTTCTATTTCTGTTGCGATAAGTAAACTGTTCCGTGATCTGCATCGCATCATCATGATTTTCAAGCAGAGGATCATAACCATATTCATCGCCGTAATATTCGGTCTTGTTATATCCGTCGCTGATGTCGTCGCGATAGTTGAAGTTATAGTTAGCGAACACATTGAATTTCTTGAATCTATAGTTCAAGCTTGCGCCGAGGCCTGTCTGGAAAGGGAAATCCTCCTTAATGAATTTCTCGCCCCATTGTACCGGGAATCCACCACGGAGATCGACAGAAGCGTTAAATCCTTTACGTTTATCTTTTTTGAGCACAATATTGATGATACCGGCAGTACCTTCCGCATCATAACGTACTGAAGGATTTGTCACGACTTCTACCCTTTCAATCATATCAGCCTGAAGACTGCGAAGCGCGTCTTGTGTGCTGACGCCAGCGAGACCCGAGACCTTACCGTCAACAAGAATCTGAACGCCGCTGTCACCACGGAGGCTGACATTACCCTCGACATCTACATTGACGGACGGAATATTGTCGAGAACTTCAATAGCATTTCCAGCAGTGCTGCTCACATCCTTACCGACGTTAAAAACACGTTTGTCGAGAGTCATCGACATGGTGCTTTTCTCCGCCACGACCTCAACTTCTTCCAACAGTTTTGAATCTGGGCGCATCACAATATCGCCGAGAGAAATATGATCTTTAAGGTTTATGCTTATCGTCTTGGATTCATAACCGATGAATTGAACGACGATATAATACTTACCTGGTTTCGCTTTCAAGGAAAAAACGCCTTTCATATCAGTGATAACGCCAGTCACCAAAGTGGAATCACTGGAATTAAAAAGACTGACGGTCGCATATTCCAACGGCTCATCAGTCTCTATATCAATAACTTTACCTTTAATTTCTGGTTCTACATGAGACATGGTCTCATTTGCAAACACATTATACGATGATATTAATAAGGTTACAAACAAAAATAATGAAGTTATTTTTTTCATAAAAATATTATAAGATTCTGTTAATAATTTCGTTTTCAATGAAGACGAAAAGTAACAAAATTTATGCCAAATCGAAGTTCATTTTCACGAAAAAAGCGCATCATAATGACGCGCTTTTTTTATATCGAACGATATATAGTCCGTTGCCAATTACCAAGCGAACAATGGGAATTCAGCCATCATTTCGTTCACTTTTTCTCTTACTGCTGTAAGTTTTGCTGTGTTGTCGATGTTGCTGATAACGTCGTCGATCATGTCAACGATTGGTTCCATGTGTTCTTCTTTAAGGCCACGTGTTGTGATAGCAGGAGTACCGATACGGAGACCTGAAGTTTGGAATGGAGAGCGGCTGTCGAAAGGAACCATGTTCTTATTGACGGTGATGTCAGCTTGAACGAGAGTATTTTCAACCATTCTACCAGTCACTTCTGGGAACTTAGAGCGGAGGTCGATGAGCATGAGGTGGTTGTCTGTACCGCCTGAGATAACATCGTAACCTCTGTCCATGAAAGCTTTAGCCATGACAGCAGCGTTTTTCTTGACTTGGAGGATATATTCGAAGTATTCATCTGATAAAGCTTCGCCGAAAGCCACTGCCTTACTTGCGATGACGTGTTCGAGTGGACCGCCTTGTACGCCTGGGAACACAGCGCTGTTGAGGAGAGCTGACATCATTTTGACTTCGCCCTTAGGTGTTGTCAAGCCCCATGGGTTTTCAAAATCGTCACGCATTAAAATCATACCTCCACGTGGTCCACGAAGTGTCTTGTGTGTTGTTGTTGTAATGATGTGACAGTAATCCAATGGGTCGTTGAGGATACCGCGAGCGATAAGACCTGAAGGGTGAGAAACGTCTGCCATCAAGATAGCGCCAACTTTGTCAGCGATTTCACGCATACGTTTGTAATCCCAGTCACGTGAATAAGCAGAAGCACCAGCGATGATGAGTTTAGGTTTTTTCTCGAGTGCTACTTTTTCCATGTTGTCATAATCGACGCGACCTGTTTCTGGGCTTACTTGATAAGCTACTGGATTATAAAGGATACCTGATGAGTTGACAGGTGAACCATGTGAAAGGTGACCGCCGTGTGCGAGGTCGAGACCCATAAATGTATCGCCTGGTTGCAAACATGTGAGCATAACAGCCATGTTAGCTTGTGCGCCTGAGTGTGGCTGAACGTTTGCGTATGTAGCGTTGAATAATTCACATGCTCTTGCTATAGCGATTTCTTCTGTTTGGTCAACTATTTGACAACCACCGTAATAACGTTTACCAGGATAACCTTCAGCATATTTGTTTGTCAATACTGAACCCATAGCTTTCAAAACTTGATCGCTGACGAAGTTTTCCGAAGCGATAAGTTCGATACCGTGCATTTGGCGTTGTTTTTCCTTACGAATCAAGTTAAAAACTTTAGTGTCTTTTTTCATGATTTATCTATTTTATTGATATTAAATAAGTTACTTTTTCAAATACATCATTTTGATGTACTTTTATTTTAATCCCCAAAGGTATGATATTTTTTTAAATAAAAAAGGAAAAAATGATTAATAATTAGGAATGTGAATTTAAGTAAAACTCCGAATTCCAATCCAAACTCTGACCACAATTTCTAATTAAAAAAATCCGTAGTCCGCAGTATGTAGTCCGCAGTCTTTTGTTATCTTTGTGAAAAAATAAATTTTCGATGACAAATCTCGACGAAATTAAAAAAACGATAGAGCCGGAACTCAAGCAATTCAATGTGTTTCTTGAAGATAGCTTAAAATCATCAACGCCTTTACTGAACAAGATTTTGAAATACGTTCTAAAACAAAAAGGCAAGCAGATCAGGCCATTGTTCGTTTTATTGTCGGCGAAATGTCATGGTTCCATTAACGAAAACACTTACAGAGCCGCTGCTTTCATCGAGCTGCTGCACACAGCCACATTAATTCACGATGATGTCGTCGATGACTCCGACAAACGTCGCGGATTCTTCTCTCTCAATGCCTTATGGAAAAACAAAATCTCCGTGCTCGTCGGCGACTATCTACTCTCAAAAGGAATGTTGTTGGCTCTGGAAAACAAAGATTATCAGATGCTTGACACAATTTCCGAAACCGTGAAGGCGATGAGCGAGGGCGAGATATATCAAATGGAAAAAGCACGCCGCATGGACATCACAGAGGATGATTATTACGACATAATCAGAAGAAAGACAGCGTCTTTGATTTCTTCCTGCTGCGTAGTGGGCGCTCTCTCCGTAAACGCCACCGAAAGTCAGGTAGAGAAAATGAGAAGCTTCGGGATTTCGGCTGGAATAGCATTTCAAATAAAAGACGATATTTTTGATTATCAGATAAATAATAAGACAGGCAAGCCCGCTGGCAACGATATTCAGGAACATAAGATGACGCTTCCGCTTATTCATCTGTTAAAAACTTGTAACAATTCAGAGAGAAGGAACATTATCAGAAAGATAAAATATCATAGCGACGAAGTGGAAACTCGTATGGACATAATTAATAAGGTACATTCAAACGCATGTCTAGATTACGCCGAGAAAAAAATGAATTCGTTCATACAAGACGCTATGTCTCAACTTGATGAGATTGAAAATATTGAAGCTTTGGCTTCGTTGAAAAAGTTAGTCGAGTTTTGTATTAACAGAGAAAAATAAATATATGAAAAAATTTTCACTTTTGATAACGTTTGTCTTCGCGTTTGTCACAGCTGCTGTCTCTCAGGAGTTTTTCGGCGGTTTGATTTTCGGCGGAACGACTTCGCAGATTGGTGGCGACGCACGCGGAGGTTATAATAAAGTCGGGATTGTGTGCGGAGCCTTCACCGGATTAAATCTGTCACAAGACTTTGACATTCAGATGGAACTGAAATATATTCAGAAAGGATCGCTTTCCAACGACATCGAAAACCGCCCTACGACAGATCCGTTTCTCATCAAACTTGATTACATCGACCTTCCGATAACAGCCAGTTATAACCTTAACAAATTCAACGTAAACGATGTGAATCTAAAATGGCTCAGGCTGGAATTCGGGCTGAGTCTTGACGTTCTTGTCAATGCCCGCCAAGAGATACAAGGTATCACCGTTACCGAAAGTAATCCATGGAAAAGAATGGTTGTCAACGCCTTACTCGGCGTAAAAATCGATGTTAAAGACAATATTTCTATAGGATTAAGAACAATCAACGCTCTGACATCGATTTGCAACAGTTCCAAGAGTCCGTATTATAATGGCAATGTCAACTACACTCAGCGATTACTACCATATTACGGAATGTTCAACGACGTCTTGCAGCTGTCGGTATTTTGGAGAATATGATTTTAAATCTCAAAAATTAAGGGATAATTGCTAAAATTTTAAAAATAAAAACTTCAGAATATAACAACTAAAATTCTTAGGCTTAGATGTTTAGATGTTTCGAAATTCTAAGATTTTGAAATTTTCCGATTTCTCAAAACAGCTCCAGTTCTCCGTTGGCGGCGCCTCTTGTTCTTCCGAGATGTCGGTATGCGAACTCTGTCGCTTCTCTTCCGCGAGGCGTTCTCATCAGGTAGCCTTCTTGTATCAAGAATGGTTCATACACTTCTTCTATCGTCCCTGCTTCTTCACCGACGGCTGTCGCTATGGTATTGAGTCCAACAGGTCCGCCTTTGAATTTGTCGATTATTGTTGATAAGATACGGTTATCCATATCGTCGAGGCCGTGTTGATCGACGTTGAGGGCTTTGAGTCCGATGCGTGCTATGTCGAGAGTTATCGTTCCGTTGCCTTGTATCTGGGCGAAGTCTCTGACGCGCCGCAGCAAGAGATTAGCTATACGCGGCGTTCCACGGCTGCGGCGCGCTATTTCGAATGCTGCTTCATGTTCGATAGGGACTCGTAGTATTGAAGCTGAGCGTTTTATGATGTTCGACAATGTCGTTGCGTTATAATATTCAAGTCTCATATTGATGCCGAAGCGTGCCCGCAACGGTGCGGTAAGTAAACCGGAACGCGTGGTAGCGCCAATAAGAGTGAACGGATTAAGAGCGATCTGTACGGAACGAGCGTTAGGCCCGCTTTCAATCATAATATCGATGCGGTAATCTTCCATGGCGGAATACAGATATTCTTCCACGATAGGGCTAAGACGATGAATCTCATCTATAAAAAGCACGTCATTTTTCTCGAGACTTGTGAGGAGTCCAGCCAGGTTACCGGGCTTATCGAGTACCGGACCGGAAGTCATCTTCATTCCGACACCGAGTTCATTGGCGATGATATGAGAAAGCGTAGTCTTTCCAAGCCCCGGAGGACCGTGCAGCAAAACATGATCCAACGATTCGCCCCTTTGCACAGCAGCACGAGTAAAAACAAGAAGGTTTTCAACAACTTGCTCCTGACCCGCAAAGTTCTCAAAAGCTTCCGGACGTAAAGCACGTTCTATCTCTAACTCCTGCTTACTGAATGATTTACCGTATGCGTCTAAATTCTCGTTCATAAAAATTACTTATGTCACAAAATTACATAAAAAATGTGCTACTTGTATTATTTTTTTGTTTATCTTAGCAAAAAATTATACTCATAAAATGAAATATTTTTTAACAATATCATTTTTTGTCATTTCATTATTTTGCTTCTCTCAAAATGATGGATATGTTATTGTTGAACAAGACCAACGCATAGAACAGCTGATCCAAAGACAGAAAGAAATCCATGCGGCCGATAACACCATCGACGGTTTCAGAATACAGATTTTCATGGAATCGGGCAACGACGCCGTCGAACACGCTAATAAAGTCACAAACGAATTCAAAGAAAAATATCCGGATATTCCTATCTATCTCGTTTTCGGACAGCCTTATTACAGGCTGAGAGTTGGCGACTACAGAACAAGATTGGAAGCCGAAAAAATTTTCCAGACATTAAGCAAAGATTATAAAAAAGCGTTCATCACTTCCGACAGAATACAGCTGCCTTACAACGTATTCTGCGACCCTACAATTTCGGAAGAGGAAATGGAACTGATCGACAATAACGTTGAAAATAATGATATTAACAACGATACTATCATTTATAACATTTACTACGAAAACTAATTATTAACAAAAAACATTAAAGCCATGAATAAAAAAATTATAGTCGGTATCGATTTTTCAGAATGCTCTCTTAACGCGTTGGCTCACGCCGTCAACATCGCAGAAAAATCTGATTTGGAAATAGTTATGATTTGGGTTAACAAATTCGCAGACGAAAAAGTCCTTAATCACGATAACGATTTGATCGTCAGCGGCGCAAAACATCATTTCTCAACCCTCATCGAAAAATACAGACCTGTTTTGGGCGACAGAATCTCTTACGTCATCAAAGAAGGTCGTGTATATGAATCAATTAACGAACTTTGCGAAGAACTGAATCCGTTGCTGGTAGTGGTCGGAACTCACGGAATCTCAGGATTCTCAGAAAAATGGCTTGGAAGCAACGCCTACCGTATCTCACTGATGCTCACAGTACCGGTGATAATCATAAGAAATAGCGCCGATATAAAAGACAGCCTGTCAAAGATATTGCTGCCAATAGACAGCTCTGTCGAGACTAGACAGAAACTTCCTCTGACAGCAGAATTAGCAAAATACTTCGACTCAACAGTTTATGTCCTGGCAGTCCACACTTCTACATTAGACGATATTAACGCTAAAGTCAAAAGCTACGCCAGCCAGACCGTCGAATATTTCAAAGAAAAGAACATCAAATGCGAATCCGACGAGATTTACTCCAGAAACCTTGTCGATGATGTCATCAACTACGCCGATAAAATCGGAGCTAACTTATTGAGCATAATGGACGAACAAGAAAATTCACTCAAAAATATTTTCGACGGTTCTTACACATTACAGCTGGTGACAAAATCAAGATGTCCGCTGTTGATATCTCATCACAAAAATATGTTCATCTATTATCGTCAATAAATATACTTTTGTCTGACAAATTGCGTTTGTTTTCAGAAGGGAATGGTTTTTGATTCGGAGCATTAAAAATTGCGTTATGGAAAATGAAGAAATAAACAAGCAAATGGAAGAACTGTTCAGGCTATTCAGGAAGATGTTGGAAAAATATCCTCCTGAATCAATGCCTGGAATCGATAAGGCTCAAGCAGAACAGCTGAAAATGATGCTGTCAAGTTACGACGGAATGAGAGTAAGCTTCTCATCAGATATGTTTGGAATCTTCGACGAAGAAACGACAAAGAAAATCCTCTCCAAGCTGATAACACAGCTGCGAGAACAATTGGGCGAAGACGCATACGAAACATACGAAGAAAAGACAGAACAACTTTCAATAGTGGATAAAAAAGAAAAAGAGTTCGAGCAACTTCCGACAGAAGACAGATATGTGGCGCTCCTCGACGCAATCGATACCGAGCTGAAAAAACCAGGCATCTCGATGGATGAAATTGACATGTTGCTAGATAAAAGAAAGAAAATAAAGGATATTATTTCCAAACAATCACAAGGTTAATAAAATTTAAGATGAAAAAAACTTCATTACTATTTGTATTATTATTCTGGTTCGCATCGCTGGCCAACGCTCAACTTATCTCAGAAAGAACTGATGGTCTGGTTATTATCGGAGCCGATTTGTTCACCGACATCAGCACTGGAAAAAAATACGACAACTTTAATCTAAGAGCCATCAACCAAGGTGTCAGCGTGTATTCCATGTTTAATTTCAAATTTGAAAACACACCTCACTCAGCTTCCGTAGGTATCGGATATACTGGACACAACTACTACATGAAGGACGCTTATCTGAGAAGGCCGTATTACGACAAAACCGAATTCGTCAACGTCCCTCACGACTATAAACGCAGTAAAATCAACGTCAACTATATCGATATTCCTGTTGAAGTCAGCTTCAGATTCAGGGATCAATTCAAGGTCTCAGCTGGTTTCAAATTCGGAATCCTCGCTTCAGGAAAATCAAAATATGTAGGAGAATTACTGAACGACGACAAGACTCTCAGATTAAAAGCGTGCGGAATCAACAATTTGGAAAAATACGTTTATTCTCTCACATTACGTGCGGCATATAAAGACGTTCATCTGTTTATGGCGTATCAATTCTCTGATACATTTAAAAACGGAGTCGGTCCAAGTATCAAGCCTTTCTCGATCGGTATCGGCGTAAGGCCATTTTAAGACAAAAGAAAAGGACGCATCAACGTCCTTTTTTTTATGTTTAAAATAAATCAACCAGATTTTTGGCGAGATCGTGCATTCTTCCCATAGTGAAGTAATGAATCAGAGGAAATCCTTGTCTCAGAAGATCTTCCGATTGTTTCAGGCACCATTCCATTCCTATTTTCTTCACTGCGTCTTTATCGTCAGATACTCTACTTACCGCTTGTTTCAACTCATCCGGAATTGTTATGCTGAACGTATTCGGGAGTGACGTAAGATGCGATGCCAACGACAAAGGTTTCAAAGCCGGAATTATCGGCACATTGACTCCCAATTCGTTACATTTATCCACGAAATCATAAAATTTCTCATTATCGAAAAACATCTGCGTCACTATATAAGAAGCGCCTTTATCGACTTTTTGTTTAAGATATTTAATATCTTCTTCCAGAGAAGCGGCTTCCTGATGTTTTTCCGGATAAGCTGCCACGCCTATGCAGAAATTCAGCGGTGTCGCATCTTTAACGAATTTATCGTGATAAACGCCTTTTGAAAGATTCGCTATCTGTTCCACCAAACCGGCAGCGTTACTATGACCAAAAGGATTCACCCTGAACCTGGAATCGAGAGGATCCTTGTCGGAACGTATAACGAAAATATTATCAAGGTCTTCGTAAGTGAAGTCTATGACGAAGTCTTCAAGTTGAAGTTTGGAATAAGCAGCTGAAGTGAGATGCGGCACTACTTCTATTCCTGTTCTTCTTTTGAGCGCTCCTGCCACCGCAGCGGTCGCTGTTCTAGGATGCGACTCCACTAAGGTAGTAGCTTCATTATCATTGATAAATTTTCTCACTGGAGCATGAAAAGTGATGTTTATAAACTGCGGACTGAGCGGTATGATAGGAAGTAACGACTTCTCTATATCATCAAGTCTCGTACCTTTAACCGGTGGCAGAATCTCTATCGAAAAACCTTTCTTACCACTCGTTTTCAATGAATTATAAATATCAATAACTTTCATGTCAAATATTGTTAGGTAGTATCTCTTTTAACTTATCTACAGACAAGCCCGTTTGTTGCGAATAATGTTCAAGTTGCTCTTCATCAATTCTTCCGACAGAGAAATAGCCGCCTCTTGATGTGAACAAACCGCATAACGACTCTTCCGGAGTTATCATATAACTATCAGTAAGTCTGAGACTTGTATATTTTTCCACTTCCAAGAAATCGAATACACGTTTTTTCAGAGAATGATCAGGGCAGGCTGGATAACCGAAACACATTCTTCTTCCTTGATATTGTTTTTCATCGAAAGAGAACGGCGACTTATCGAAGCCCCAATATTCAGAACGGACTTTATAATGCAAATATTCACCAGCTGCTTCTGTAAGTCTGTCGGCTATCAATTTGAGTATCAGAGCATCGTACGGAGTCTCCGCCTCCGACATCAATTTCGACAGACCGATTCCAGCCGACAACGCAAATACACTCAGGTAGTCGTCATGCGCTACGGTATCAGCTATCGACATCGTTTCCTGGAGTCTGGTCTGACGTCTTAACATCGGCAGCTCGACCGATTTAGTGCCGTCCGACAATTTTATGACATCGCCGCCAATATTACTTGCTTTTACAACGCCGACCCTGGCTTCTATCGAAAGAAGTTTTTCCGCTGCTATTTTCGACAACAAACTCTGAGCATGTTCAAAAACCTGGGCAGCTTCTTCATTTTTCAATATTTCAGGATATTTCCCATAAAACTGTAAAGAGAAGAAGAAATAAGTCCAATCTATAAAAGGTATCACATCTTCCACCGAAGGCTTAAGAGTAAAAACTCCTTCAGTATCAGGTTTATACGACTCAAGATTTGGAACTTCTATATTTAATGAAGAATATTCTGTCAGGGCTACATTTTCAGTTTTTTGTCGTCTTATAGCTTCCTGTTCTTCGTAAAAGCTAATGCAAGTCTGGCGGTCGCTGAGTTTATTAACAAGATTTACGGTATCTATCGCTGTTGTAGCTTTTGCCACCGGGCCGTTATATTCAGGAGCCATTTTAAGTGCGGCGTGCAGTTTTGAAGTAGCTGCTCCACCCACGACGACAGGTATCGACAAGCCAGCATCGTTAAGCTGTTGCAGGACTTTTATCATCTGAGAGAGCGACGGTGTTATGAGTCCGCTCAAGCAGACTGCCTGCGATGTCTTTGCAGACTCTATGATTCTTTCCGCAGGGACCTGAATACCAAGGTCTTCTACATCGAAGCCAGAGCTTTTCAACACAGTACCGACTATATTTTTACCAATATCATGGACGTCGCCATAGACGGTTGCCAGAGTGACTTTTTTCTTAGAAGTATCTGTAAATGTGACAGTTTGATTCAAGACATCCATTGCTGCGTTCATTGCAGACGCTGCCTTGACCAACGAAGGCAGAAACACTTTTCCTTCCTCGAAACGCTGCCCCAATGACGTCATCGCAGGCATCAGAATATCATTGACGACACCTTGGAAAGTAGCGCCTTCCGACAATATCATCGATGTAAGCTCAGCGGCTTTGGCAGAGTTGCCATTAGCGACAGCCTCCGACAGTTTCTCTTCCAACGTCAATTCTTTTTTCTCTTTCTTGACTTCAACATCTTTCGACACATATTTTATCAGATCAGAACCGTCGCTCTCGCCTTCTATTGCGAGTCTTGCAGCCTCAAATGCTTCTGTTTCAATATTTTCTTCACTGATAATAGCATTAGGATTTATTATCACATAATCCAAGCCTTCTCTTTTCGCAAGATGAACGAAAACCGAATTCAGCAGATTCCTGACGGCGGAATTCCCTCTGAAAGCGAACGACAAATTACTTACGCCGCCCGTTACGTGTACGCCTAAATTATCTGTAATCCAACGAGTTGCGAGCAAATAATCTCTTCCATAATATCTATGTGTCTCTATACCAGTGCAGATTGTCAGCACATTAGGATCTACGAGAATATCATCTTCTTCAAAACCTACAGATTTCGCCAAAGCTACGATTCTGGATGCTATTTCAATCTTTCTTTCGTAAGTATCAGCTTGTCCTTTCTCATCGGCGAGCATCAGGATAATCTTCACGCCGAGTCTGTAGAATTCCGTGGCTCTTCTGAGGAATTCTTCTTCGCCTTCTTTCAAGGAAATCGAATTGACGATAGGCTTCACCATCGAGCTTTTCACGCCGAGCACCAAAGTGTTAAAATCAGACGAGTCAATCATTGTCGGGACGAAAGCCACCGACGATGCCGAGAGCAATTCGATGAAATCCTTTATCATTGAAGAGTCGATATCGGGATGGTCGAAGCAGACATCGAGCACAGCTGCCTTTGATTCCACTTGAGACACTGCGATTGAAACAGCATCCTGGAGATTATCGTTAACCAATTCTCTGAACTTCTTAGAACCGGCCACATTACATCTTTCTCCTATGACATTAAACGACTTACGTATTTTTTGCTGAGGTAATATTCTAGGTGAGATGCCGTCAACAGCAGATTTTATCGTCTTTATATGTTCTGGAGTCGTGCCACAGCAGCCGCCGATCAAATTGATTCGGCCTTCTTTTGCCAAGCGATTGGCTCTTTTGTTGAAATCAAGGCACGATTCCGTGTATTTACCGTCCAAGTCAGGGAGTCCGGCATTAGGATAGAGCGATATACGAGTCGGAATATCTTGAAGTTTCAGCACCAGCTCGGCAGCTCTCTCGAATCCGAATCCGCAGTTCAAGCCGAACGAAATCGGTTTCGCATGTTTTATCATCTGCCAGACGACATCGACAGTATGTCCCGACAACAAATTACCTTGTTCCGTCAAGGTGACAGAAACCATCAGAGGGACATCATCAGTTGTGAGATTCAGATCCGACAACGAGGCCAGGTAAGCATAGACGGCCGCTCTTATATTTTTAGCGTCGAAGCAAGTCTCGACCAAGATCAGATCCACGCCGCCTTTTATCAGGGACGAAATTTGAGCTTTGTAAGAATCCGCCATCTCGTCAAACTCTATGGTTCTCAGCGACAATGACTGTGATGTAGGGCCAACGGAACCTGCTACAAAAACGCAGCGGTCATATTCAGCAGCAACTTCCTTCGCATTCTTGGCAGCCAAAACATTAAGATTGTCAATATCTTCCTTTTCAAAACCGTGTTTCAGAAGCTCCAAATAAGAACAATTGAAAGAGTTGGTGGAAATGATGTCGGAACCAGCCTCAACATACGAACGATGGACACTTTTGACGAGTTCGCTGTTCGTAGCATTTAAAGGTTCGTAAGGAGATAACAAAGTGTTATCCATTCTTTGAATTTCAGTGCCGAAAGCACCATCCAACACCATTATCTTTTCCGAAAGAATATTTTCGAGTTGTTTTCTTTTAGATATTTGTCCCATAGAATATTTTACCAAAACATAATAAGTCACTACAAACCATTATGTTATCCATTCATATTTATATATAAAAAATTAATATGCAAAGATAATAAAAGACTACGGACTACAGACTACAGACTACTGATTTTTTTAATTCTCAGAAATTCAAAAACCCTGAATTCCTGAAACCCTGAATTCCTGAATTCCTAAATCGGATCCACATCGATTTGAATCTTAACAGATTTAAAGTCGTTGTTATGTTTGAAATCTTCTATGGTTTTGCTTATAAATTCCTTGACTTTATTAGAATTCAGATCTTTATTTATCTTTATCAGCATCTGTTTGATATACTGATTCTTAACTCTTGACACGACAGGATATTCAGGTCCGAGAAGGTTTTCTCTGAAGATCAGACGGAATGTCTTGGCGAGTTCATCAGCTGCTTTGCTAAGCCGCTGGTTATCTGTATCTTTAAGTCGTATCATAACAAGTCGCGAATACGGCGGATAGTTAAACTGACGACGTATCGGCATCTGTTCCTCGTAGAATCTCACATAATCGTGGCTCATCACGTTGAGTATCACCGGATGATGCGGCTGGTAAGTCTGTATGATGACCTTACCTTTCTCGCCTTTTCTTCCGGCGCGTCCGCTCACCTGTTCCATCAGTTGGAAGCTTCGTTCGTAAGCTCGGAAGTCGGGGAATGTCAGCATGTTATCGGCGTTCAAGATACCTACTACTTTCACCGAGTCGAAGTCGAGGCCTTTTGTCACCATCTGCGTTCCCACGAGGATGTTAGTCTCTTTATTTTGGAACTGCTCCAATATGTATTGGTAGCTGTTTTTCGTGCGCGTGGTGTCGAGGTCGAGGCGTGCGCTCTGAGCTTCAGGGAAGACGACTTTCAGGTCATCTTCGATGCGTTCCGTTCCGAAGCCATACATTTTCAAGTCGGTGCTACGGCATGACGGACATTCTGTAGGCACGCTGGTCGTATAGCCGCAATAATGGCATTTCAGGAGATTCTGATTTTTGTGATATATCATACTGACATCGCAGTTGATACACTGAGGGATATAGTTACAATGGTCGCATTCTATTCTGAGCGAGAATCCGCGGCGGTTTTGGAACAAGATGACTTGATTTTTCTCTTCGAGTGTTTTGTTCATCGCCTCGACGAGAGTCTTTCCGAAATTAGCCTGCATCGTTTTTCGTCGGGTCTCCACTCTTAGGTCATCCACTATTATCTCAGGCATTTCCACTCCGCCATAGCGTTCTGTTATTGTAACCAGCTGATATTTATTTTGTTTTGCGTTAAAATACGATTCAAAAGAAGGAGTTGCTGAACCCATCAGGAGGCGAGCGTGGAACATTTTAGACATAAGAGCTGCGAGGTCGCGAGCCGAATAGCGCGGTGCCGGATCAATCTGTTTGAAAGACGGGTCATGCTCCTCATCAACTATTATCAAACCTAAATCACTGAAAGGCAGAAATATAGCAGAACGCGAACCGATGATAATCTGGTATTTTGAACTAAAGCTTTTGGCTTTTGACTTTTGATCCTCTGAACCACTGAACTCCTGAATTCCTGAATTCCTAAAGTTCATCACCTGCTGCCATATCTCAACGCGTTCATTATTATCATAACGCGAATGATACACTCCCACTCTATCGCCGAAATATTTTTTCAACCTATTGATAATCTGCTCCGTCAATGCGATTTCAGGGAGCAAATACAATACTTGTCGTCCTTCATCAAGAGCTTCCTGAATCAATTTTATGTAGATTTCCGTCTTGCCACTCGCCGTAACTCCGTGTAACAGTACCGGTTTTTCTTCATCGAAAGCTTTATGTATCTCATCGAAAGCCGTCTGCTGTTTCTCAGTCAATTTGATAGTACCTACATCTGTCAGAGCCTTATAATCTTTCAGACGACTTATCCTTTTCTGGTACGATTCAAAAACGCCTTTTTCTATCAAAGTCGATAATACTGAAGATGTTACATTAGCTTTTTTTATTAAATCGGAAGCCTGCACGTCGTTATCAGCTGATCCGCCGAGCACAAAAAACGCCATCAGAAGTTCCAATTGCTTATAAGCTCTTTTCGAGAGATTATCCATCAGCTCCCGCATCTTATCTTCATCGCGATAAGTATTTGATAGTCTGATACATCTCTCATATTTAGCCTTATATTTCTGTTGCAATTCCTCTTGCATCACGATGATTTTCTTTTCTATCATCGTTTTGATGAGAGGCATCACCTTCTTATATCCTATTATCTTACTCACTTCAGTGACAGTCAGTTGCGGCTGAATCTGTAGCGCTTCCACGATAAGGAATTCGTTATCGCTCAGCGTCATGCTATCGAGTTCAAAATCTTCCGCCAACACGATTTTCGATTCACTGGAGAGCTTCAAGGCGGAAGGCAAAGCCACCTGCATGACTTCGCCGAGATAACAAAGATAATATGACGAAATCCAGTTCCAAAGACGCAACTGGTTTTCATTCACAACAGGATTGTCATCGAGTATGTCGAGAAGATACTTTATGCCGCTATAATCAGGGACTTCATTTGTGACCGACACTATCAGCCCCGACATTATCTTCGTCTTACCAAATTGAACCACAGCGCATTGCCCGACCTTAACCTTCTGATTCAATTCAAAAGGCACGCGGTAGGTATAAGTGCCGGCAATCGGCAATGGCAGCAATATTTCTGCAAATAAAGTAATTCTATCTTCCGGCATATCAAAATATTAATGTGATAAAACTGTCGTCACGCCTATCAGCTGATCGTAATTCTGCATCGGGTCGAAGAGATACAGATAAATCGTATATTCGTTTTTCGTCTCCCAGAAATTTCCCGCGACAATACCGACATCCGCAGTTTCCTGACCTTTTTCTTTCACGGCATAGATGTAATCGTAATAGCCTTGTTTCAGCAACAAATTGATAGCGTAGCCTTTACGATCATAATCGTAAGTCATTTTATTTCTTTCATCCAGATTCCAATCCGTTATAGCGCCCATGACATATACATCCTGGTCGGCCATCACCGGGAACCATTCGAGGAAAAACTCAACCATAACATAATCGGCTTCAGTAGCGGCAGCTCTGTCGTCACGTTCCAGATAAATCACCTTTTCGCCGTACATATCGCTGTCGTCAACATAAGCATATAAATTACGTTTCTGATCGTTGTACAAAGTGACCACGTAATAATCTTTCGACATTTCTACGGTTTTGGTCTGTTCTGGACGATTGTTCAAGTTACTGGTATTAAATCTTCTATATTGATTTCCAGAGTTAAAGACAGTCTTCACATTATTTTCGTAAGACAGATAATCAGGATAGACGTATGTCGGTTTCAATCCTGTCACGGCATTATCCCAGCGGCCGTTTTGCTGAATTGTGACATTTGAATATTGTCCAGCCAAAGAATTGAAGATGTCGGGATAAGAAGCCGTCATCTCAATCTGTTGTTTATCAGTGCCTAAATTCAAGTCGAAAGGATAACGAGGGATATTGACGTTGAAATGAGCCTTGTTATCGACGATCATAAAGCGTCGTGTGAAATAAATGTTTTCCGGCGAGAGTTCATTTTCAAAAACGATGAGAAGATAATTTCCTGATATTTTCGGGATCATGTCTTCGGTCGGGAAAACGAGATCGAAGTGAACATAATCGACCATTGTATTTAAGGAAAAAGAATAGTTTTCTATATCATCGGAATCGAAGCCGTTAAGATATTCTATCTGCTGAATATCAGACTGCTGCGTCCAATCGTTGTTGCAATGTATGAAAGTGTAATACATATAAGGAGCGTCGTTGGCGAAGACATCGAAGCTGAGATGCAGTCGGCCCATCATGTCGTTGAGATGAATGACGGGTTTCGCCAGAGAGTCGCCAGTAGGATGCAGCAAGACAGTCTGGACCTTGTCGTTATAGTTCAAATCCGAATACGATTGCAGCTGCTGTGAGTTAGCAGCGATTCCTAAAAACAGGAATAATATTAGGGTTATGAGCTTTGAGCCTTCCGGGCGCTGAACTCTAAACTTTGAACTTTGCTTCCCGTTGTCCGTCGTCTGTTGTCCGTTGTCTTTATTAGCTTTCATTATCGTTGTTTTTTAATCATCTATTATTACATCTTCCTTCATCTCTGGTGTCACTGGAAATTCTTCCATAACAACTCCGTGCCAAGAATCTTTAACATTTTTATTTTCATCGAGATAGATAAAATAAGCTCTGACACTATAATCGCTCGACTCTACGAGTTCTATCGCTTTTTCCAGTCCAACCACCATGCAGATGGAAGCGAGGCAGTCGGCCCAAGCCGTATTCTCACATATTATCGTAGCGCTCAGCAGAGAGTTTTCCGAAGGATAGCCAGTTTTTGGATTCAGGCTATGCGAATATCTTTTACCGTCGCGCTCGACATATTTTCTGTAATTTCCTGAAGTAACAATACTTTCGTTGTAAAGTTCAACGATTTCCTGCACTATTCTATCCGCTTCTTTATTTTCGGCGGGTTTCTCGATACCTACCTTCCAAAGGTTGCCGTTTGGTTTTCGTCCTTTAGCCAGAATCTCACCGCCCACATCGACGAGGAAGTCACTTACATTTTTAGAGAGAAGGAACTCTCCTATCATATCTGTCGTATATCCTTGAGCCACAGCGTTGAAATCCAATGTCATATTCGGATTTTCTTTAACGACTTTACCGTCTTCTATCTTTATCTTTCTGTAACCGACGAGTTGTTTAAGTGAATCGACGATTTCCGGAGTCATCAGCATTCCATCTTTAAAATGGAATCCCCAGGCTGCCACGAGCGGGCCGACAGTCGGATCGAAATAGCCGTCGGAGAGTTCGGCGGCTCTCATCGCATAGTTGAAGTTATCAATGAAAATCTTATTTAAAACGACGTCAGTGTCGTTACGGTTCACTCTTCTTATGATAGAATTCTCGTTCCAGAGAGAGAGAGTATTTTCTATTTCCTTAAAGATTGAATCGAACTCACGGCTGAAATCACGGTTTTGTTCGTCGTAGTAAGTTATTGAATAATAAGAACCTTGCGTAGTTCCAAAAAACTGCTGCTTCTCAACGGAGCTACAGCCCAGCAAGAAGCAGCAGAAAATGAATATGAGAAAAAATGTTTTGTTCATCAGAATTTAATTTCTCTTATCAACAATCCTGGATATAGGTTTTTTCCGTGTGTCACCTTGAATGTTGTGCCTTCGAGTTCTGAGTTAACGGCTCCGTCTTCCGCCGCCATATAACGGTTGTCCCATATCTTGTCGGCCACCGGTTTCAGTTCGCCGACTTTTTTATATTTCGTCGTTCCATCGGAAGTCTCCAATCTTTCAAGCACTTCATATTTTGAATGTTCGCCGACACCTTCTTTAAGGCCGATCTTAGCTATTACAAAGCCGTTTTCATCTATGCTGTAAATTGGTTCTTTCACCCTGAATTCTTCGTAGTTGCATTGGAGTTTCACGACACATTCGTCGAGCGTACGATAGACGACGATCTGGATAAGTTTCGAGAGATCGTATTGTCCGACCAGCACCGTCTCTCCACATATAACCTCTTGTGTTCCGACGTAAGTCAGAGTATAATTAGCGTCATTCCAGGCATGGAATTTAGCTTCATCATAATAATTTTCATCGAGATAATAATTTTCATAGAAGAAGTCGTTGTCGTGATTCTGCCAGTTCAACCGATACAAGTGTGTCTGAATCTTGACGCGGAAACCTTCAAAATCATCGACGATGTCAGCCGTTGATCTCGACAATTCATCGAAACTCTTTCCAAGTTCGTTATAGCTGTCGTCACCTGTCACTGAAGCCATTATCTCGCCAGCGCCTTTCAGCAGTTCGCCAAAAAGGGTGATACCTTCGGCCACGTTTTTGTTTCTCTCACCTTTGTCGATATAAACGATGTCGTGAGCGAGGACAAAAGTATTTCCGATCAAATCGGTGCCTGAGTCCATCAGCACGGCCTTACCTCTTTTAGTAAGTTCCGACATCTCAATATTTTCTGTAGAAGCACCTTCAATTCCTCTGCGATAGATGAGTTCCATATCGCAATAACCAGTAGCAGCGTTTCTATTGAACCACTTGGCCACCAGTTCGTTAGCGATATTATTTTCCATCATATATTTATCTATCTTCTTGAATTTGGTATATTTCTTACCTTTGGTAGTGACAACATCAACAGGCAATGAGTGGTCGTTGAACTTCTCTGATGTCGGACGGTTGTAATATGTAGCAAGGATTTCCTCCGCATATTTCTGGTCGTTATGATAAATCAGGATGTTATGCCACGAGCTGCGATGATAAGTATTATCGACGCCAGATCTTTTCTTGCTGTGCAATGCCGATTGTTGGATGGTATCTTGTGCGAAAGCAGTCATCGACAAGAATACCAATAATGCCAGTGTAAATATTTTCCTCATAATATGTCTTTATTTTTAGAAAAGATAATCCAAAGGTTTGATTATATTATTCTTGATTAGATACTTACGAAGTTCGTCTTTATTGACTGATATTCCGACGCCGATTTTATAGTCTTTAGAGCCTTTGATTTTCGTTATCGACTTGGAACTGTTGACGACAGAGTTGATGTAGTTAAGATATAATTTCTGTTCAAAGAAATCGTTCAAGGCTTGTTCATTACCTTCGACACGGGTGTCGTTAGTCAAAAGAGCAGGCTGTTTCATGGAACCGTTACCAGCAGGAATTCCTTGATAGATGACGCAATGTACGGCGTCTCTTTTCAAGCCGTCAAGATAGACTCTCTCATCGGGAGTTCTGAAATAGTCAGTGACCTTAATCAGATAAGTACCGTCAGTGCCAACGCCTAAAGTCTCGACCTCATATTGTTTGATATTTGTCGCGACTTTCTTCGATGAAGAACATGATGCGAGGAATAACAAAATTATAATACTGAAGTAATAAACAAACTTTTTCATAGATATATTTTTTTCTACAAATTTATAAACTTATATCTACAAAGCAATATTTTTTTACAGATTTTTTTACATAAAAAAGGGCGTATGCGATACGCCCCAACGATTTTTAATTTTCGATTTTCGATTTCTTCTTGCAGCTTCCGTCACCTTTGCCGCCGCACGTACATTTAGCGTCGGGATCGAGCGAGTGGGCGCATTTACGTTCAAACTGTCCGTCTTTTTTCACGAACATTTTGATACCTATACCGATGAAAACCACCGCCATGATGACGACTGCCGGAAGCAATATATATAAGAATGTGCTCATAATCATTCAGCTATGATGAGATAATAATTCTTCTTGCCTTTTTGTACAAGTATGTATTTGTCGTTTAGCAGATCTTCTTTACCGATGACTTTTGTGTCAGCGACTTTTTCTTTATTGATAGCTACACCGTTACCTTGCAGCATTTTACGTGCCTCACCTTTTGAAGGGAAGACCGCTGTCTGTGTAAGGAATTCTATTATTGGCATTCCTGCTTCGATGTCGGCCTTAGCGACATTAGCTTGAGGAACGCCTTCAAAGATGCTTAACAAAGTAGCTTCGTCAAATTTATGAAGAGCTTCCGATGTTCCTTTTCCGAAGAGGATCTGTGTTGCTTCTTCAGCCATTTCCAGATCTTCTTTAGAGTGAACGATGATGGTAAGTTCACGTGCGAGCGTGCGTTGAAGTTCACGGAGATGAGGTTCAGCGGCGTGACGTTCGATGAGAGCGTCGATTTCCTCTTTGCTCAACAAAGTGAATATCTTGATATATTTGGCAGCGTCGTCATCGGAGCAGTTCATCCAGAACTGGTAGAATGCGTAAGGTGATGTCTTGGCAGGGTCGAGCCAGATGTTACCTTTTTCAGTCTTGCCGAACTTACCGCCGTCGGCTTTGGTGATGAGCGGACAAGTGAGAGCGTAGGCTGTTTCTTCAGCGCCGAGTTTGCGACGTATCAACTCAGTACCTGTAGTTATGTTACCCCATTGGTCTGAGCCGCCGAGCTGAAGTTTGCAGTTGTTGTTTTGATACAAATACAAGAAATCGTAACCTTGTACGAGCTGATAGCTGAATTCTGTGAACGACATGCCGTCGCCTTCGCCGTTGAAGCGCTTCTTGACGCTGTCTTTCGCCATCATATAATTGACAGTGATATGTTTACCGATGTCGCGGATGAAGTTAAGGAAAGAATAGTTTTTCATCCATTCGTAGTTATTGACGAGTTCAGCCTTGTTAGGAGCGTCGCTTTCAAAGTCGAGGAACTTGGCTAGCTGTTTCTTGATACAAGCCTGGTTATGGTTGAGAGTCTCGTCATTCAGCAAGTTACGTTCTGCTGATTTGCCAGAAGGGTCGCCTATCATACCAGTAGCGCCTCCAAGGAGAGCGAGCGGCTTGTGACCTGCATGTTGAAGATGGCGGAGCATCATAATGCCGCAGAGGTGACCTATATGAAGCGAGTCGGCTGTCGGGTCGATGCCGAGATAGCCTGTTGTCATTTCTTTTTTAAGTTGTTCTTCCGTGCCTGGAGTCATGCTGTGGAGCATACCGCGCCAACGTAATTCTTCTACGAAATCTTTATTCATCGATGTAAAATTTTAATTCTAATTAGAAACGCAAAGGTAATTAAAAACTAAGAACACTGAACTAAGAACGTTGAACTTTTTTTCAGTCAACGACCAATTGTCAATTGTCAAGCGCCAATCTAAATCCGATGCCATAGCTTGCTCCTCCTGGATGGAAGAAGCTGCGGATTGTCACTCGGCAGTAGCCCTCATCGCTGAGGCAGCAGCCGCCACGCACGATACAGTCGGTTCCTGACAAAGCGCCGACAGGATCTATCTGAGGATCACCACTGTAGTCGCCGAAAATATCTTGGCACCATTCCATCACATTGCCGCACATATCATAGATACCCAATTCGTTAGGCAGTTTCGTCTTGACTTCTTTAGATTTTTTATTGCTGTTGACAGAATACCAAGCCACGTCGTCGATATTATCGCCGCCACTGTATTTGTAGCCCTGAGATTCGACGCCGCCTCTTGCAGCGAATTCCCATTCTGCCTCTGTAGGAAGCCTGAAATTCAAGCCAGTAAGTTGATTCAGACCTTTTATAAAACCTTGGCAGTCGTACCACGTAATCTGCTCTACAGGTTTCTGTTCGCCTTGGAAATGGCTCGGATTCACGCCCATGACAGCCTGCCAAAGTTCTTGTGTCACCTCAGTCTCTCCTATATAATAATCAGAAAGCGTCACCTGATGCACCGGAGACTCTCTTTCCCAGGCTTCTTCGTCGTAATTGATTCCTTCAGGATCTGAACTCTGCGCTCCCATATTGAAAGTGCCGCTTTTCACCGCCACCATCGTGAACGACACACCGTTTACCGTAATCGTCTTATTGTTCAGCAATTCGTCTTCGTCTTCGCTTTCGTTTTCGTTTTCGTCTTCACCTTCGTCTTCGCTTTCGTCTTCGTCTTCGTCTTCACCTTCTTCACCCAACGTAGTGAAACTCTTCTGATTTCCGTACGAAATTCCGGCACTATTGACGGCGTAAGCTCTAACGTAATATTGGGTATTGGGGACGAGGTCGGAAAGTTGTGAGATAAAGCTGCCGGTTCCATTTCCGTCTTCCGTCTTGCTGTCGTTTATTGTCGGGTTTTCCGAAGTATTCCAGCAGACACCTCTCGATGTGACATCAGCGCCGCCGTCGTCGGTAACATTACAGATAACCTTAGCCGAATCGATCGTGACATCCGACACCTCGTTGATGACAACAGTCGGAATCTCCGCTTCAGGTTTACATCCTACTAATAATGAACATAATAACATCATTATCAAACCAAATCTTTTCATAACTGTATAATTTTATGTTAATCTTGCAAAAATAACTTTTTTTTCAGAAATCTCAAACGTTTAGAAAATTAAAAATCTTAATTATGACTTTTAACCCTTCATCTCGTAAGGTCTGAAGGTCGCAAAGACACAAGGTCATAAAGACGTAAAGTTCCTGAATTCCTGAACCCCTGAAATCCTAAAATTCCCATCTCCCGCTCCCATTTCCCGTTCCCATAATTCCCAAAATTGTGTATTTTTGTAAAAAAATAAAATCATGGTTTTCATCACAGGTTGCACTGGTTTAGTAGGATCGCATTTAGTTGCGGAGATTATTAAGAGACAACAAGTTCAACAGCTAACGGCCAATGGCCAATGGCCAATAGTCAGATTATTATGTCGTAAGAACAGCGATTTATCGTTGTTAAAGAAAGTGTTATTGCGTTATGGTATAATTGGCAAAGACGAAGGCATAGGCAAAGGCGAATTTCCTGAAAACATAGAGTTTGTTTATGGTGATGTCTTGGATTATGACATTTTGGAGGAAGCCATGAAAGATGCCGATGAGGTTTATCATTGCGCCGCTGTCGTTTCTTTTGATCCGAGCGACAAAGGCAGTCTCATGCGCGTCAATGTGGAAGGTACCAGAAACATGGTCGATGCGGCTTTGAGATGCGGAGTGAAGAAGTTCTGTCATGTCAGTTCCATCGCCGCTTTAGGCCGTGCTTTGGAAGGCGAGCCTATCAACGAGGAATCGCCATGGACACGATCCAAGAACAACAGCGTCTATTCCAACTCCAAACACGAAGCCGAGATGGAAGTGTGGCGCGGCATAGCCGAAGGCCTCAACGCCACGATAGTAAATCCGTCGCTCATACTCGGGGCCGGCCGCTGGAATACAGGCAGCTGCGAACTTTTCAACACCATAGCGAAAGGATTCCCTTTCTACACAACTGGAATAAACGGCTTCGTAGATGTCAAAGACGTGGTTCGAGCCATGATAACCTTAATGGAAAATAACAAATTCGGTCAGCGCTACTGCCTCAACGGAGCTCTTATCTCATACCAAAATTTATTCGCCTTAATGGCTAACAACTTCAAAGTCAAGGCTCCTTACATAAAAGTCGGCAAAAGACTCAGCGAAATAGCCTGGCGATTATTCTGGATCATCGGAAAAATCCAAGGCAAAAAACCGCTCATCACAAAAGAAACAGCACGCACCTCAACAAGAAAATATTCCTATTCATCAGAAAAAATCATCAAAGAACTTGATTTTCAATTCACACCAATAGAGGAAAGCGTAAAGGAAATTTGTGAGATATATCTTGCAGAAAAAAATAAGTGACAACGAATTATTCGTATTTTTGCAAATCAAAGTCATACACAACGACAACAACAATCTTCACAAACTAAATGTAGTGTCGTTTAGTGAAACTAAATAATTTAAAATATGGTATTCAGCAGCAACGTTTTCCTACTTTATTTTCTGCCGATATTTCTTGCGTTATATTTCATCACACCGAAGAAATTCCGCAACTATACGCTCCTTCTCGCCTCTTTCATATTTTACGCTTACGGAGCTCCTGAATTCGTGATTCAGCTCATAGTGTCGAACATCGCCAACTTCTATCTGGTGAGATATATGTTTAAAGCTGAGAAACTTATCACTAAAAAGATTCTGTGCGGAATATCCGTCGCCATCAGCATCGGACTTCTCTTCTACTACAAATACGGCAACTTCACCATGCAGAACTTCAACTTCATCGCTGGTCTGTTCGGCCGCGAACAAGTTGAATGGATGCAGATCTTACTGCCTATCGGAATATCTTTCTTCTCATTCCAAAGCGTGACTTACACTCTCGACACTTACCGAGGTGTCAACGAGCCGATGGAAAGGCTCTCCGATTACATGCTTTACATCACCATGTTTCCTCAGCTCGTCGCCGGCCCTATCATCCGTTATTGCGACATCGCCGATCAAATCAGAGAACGCGAGTCGCTGATGACCGACAGACTCCATGGTTTCTACCGCTTCGTGCTGGGACTCTCGAAGAAGATATTAATCGCCGACGTGATAGGTTTTCAGGTTGATAAGATTTTAGGTCCGTCAAATTACGATGTCCTGACGACAACGCAGCTGACCGACATCGCCGACAAAATAGCCAACCTTGACTCAACGACAGCTTGGATTGTGATACTCGCATTCACCTTCCAGATTTACTTCGACTTCGCAGGTTACTCCGACATGGCAATCGGTATCGGAAGAATGCTCGGATTCCGTTTCCCGGAAAACTTCGACAACCCTTACGTCTCGACATCAATATCAGAATTCTGGCGCAGATGGCATCAGACATTCAGCGTCTTCATCAAAAATTATCTGTATTTCCCTTTGGGAGGAAGCCGCGTCAAGACGGAAGCAAGAAAATATTTCAACCTCTGGTTCTGTTTCCTCATATCAGGATTATGGCATGGTGCCGCATGGAACTTCGTGATTTACGGAGCATTACAAGGCATCTTCATCTGCGCCGATAAACTATTCCTCGTAAAATGGATGAATAAGCTCGGCAGGATTCCGTCTGTCATAATAACATTCTCCATCGTCGTGTTGACAAGATGCTTCTTCCGCATCGAACGCATCGACTTGTCGTGGCTTTTCATCAAAAGACTGTTTGCCTTCGACTTTGTGCATTTCCATTTCTCCGACAATCCGCACTTCTACACCACGATGCTGATCGCCGCTTTCTTCTCGTTCATCACCCTAAGCAAATTCGGCTTGAGATGGCAGGAGAAAGTATATTTCACGGAATATAACGAAAAGCAACATATCACAGCTTTCATATTGTCGATATTTGGATTCATCTTCTGTCTGGGCGCACTTAACGCTACAGGATTCAGTCCATTTATATATTTCAGATTCTAATGCAAAAGAAATTATATACCATATTATTCTCAGTGCTTTTGGCGTTCCTTTTCCTTCCAATGATACAGGAGAAGCTGAAGCTTAACGTCAAGCCTCTTCGAGGAGTGACATATAAAACGGAATTTCCGGAACTCAAACTAGAAACGTTCTATGACGGGAAATATCAGTCACAGCTAGAGAAATATGTTTCCGAGAACTTCGGTTTCAGAGAGATCGCCATACGCTGGTACAACCAATATGTATGGACATTTTTCAACAAGACTTACAACAAATCTTTTGTAAGAGGCAGCGACAACTGGTTCTATTATTTTGAAGGCTACCGCGACTATAAGGGCAACGAGTTCCAAAACGTCTTCAAGACCAAAGAAAAAGCCATAGAGTCATACGAGAAAAACATCAGGATGATGTGCCAGCTGCGTGATATTCTGAAAGAATATGGCATCGAATTCATGACTTTCATGGCTCCCGACAAGCCTTTCATCTATCCTGAACATCTCCCTGATACAAGCCGATGGTCGCAACCTCTGAGAGCCTTCGAATACTACGACCGACGCTTCTCCGAACTCGGCTTCCCTAACATAGAAATGACGGAATGGTTCACTGCAATGCGCGACACTTTGTCACACCCAGTGATGCACACCATCGACAGCCACTGGGGAATAAGCTCGGTCTATGGATGCGACTCTTTATTCAGATACCTCAACAGCCTCAACGACTTCGGGATGCCTCAGGTGAAATACGGCTACGCCATACGAACCAACAAAAAACCTACCTGGGACGAACAAGTCCTTAACCTGCTCTTCCCTGTCATAAAGAAAAACTACAACTACAAACTCGATATAACAGTAGATACCATCGGCTCCAGAAAGCCTCGCATCTTGTTCGTCGGCGACTCATTCATCTGGTCTATAACAAACGAAATGCCTTTGAAAGACGTGTTGAGCGACATGGAAATTTGGTATTACAACTCTACAGTCCACAAAGGATTTGATCTAAAAAAACAAAAAAAAGAAGACATCAACAGCCTCGCCAGCATCCTGAAAAGCGACTATGTGGTATTCTATTCATGCGGACATCAATGGCATAAGGCTACTTTCAACTTCTTGGAAGAGACATTGGCAGACTTCGGTGTAACCGACGAGACAACAAACCACGACAGGGAAAAAGTAAGAAGAACATTGATGCAAATAGACATCGAGAAAGACAGCATCTGGAATAAGATTCTCACATCATATTCCATTTCCAACAATATCAATCTCAACGATGTATATCAGGCGGAAATAGATAATATCATAAACGGCGACTCCTTGATCAAAGACAGATTCGTCTTCAGCGATGAATTGCTTTTCGATCATAAAGTAGAACAAATCATCGAATCATGGAAAGCGAATCCAGAGATGATGAAATATCTTAAAGACAAAGCAAGGAAGAAAAAGAAGAAACTTGAAGAAGTCATCCTCGACGACGCCAGATGGGTTGTCAACCAAGAGAAAAACAAGTAATCATTCTATCACGATTTCATACACTCGGCCTTCGATGTCAGTTTTGTTATAAGGTATCAGGCCTTGTTCAAAGACGATAGGAGGCATCTTGACGAAGATTAAGAATAATATTAAAAATGACGAAAATTGGTATAATACCATCATTAAAAAGTCAAAAGAAAAAGGCATCTCCGTGGAAGAAGCCTTACACCAAGATGCCTTGTATATGTTAAATCTAGAACCAGAAAAATACTTACAGTAATTGTTCTTAAGCTTCAGCATCTGAACCAGAACATTCTGTATTCTTCTGTCTTTTCATATCCTTATATTTTCCGTCGAAGATGTCGAATTTCACGAAGCGGCAGTCTAACGAACCATTATACACTTCTATCTTCTTGGAAGGTTTCAAGCCGATGAGTTTAAGAACTTCCTGGTTGCTGCTTATCACCCAAGCCTCGTAGCCTTTGAAGTTATGTTTCAAGGTATCGCCTATTTTCTTATACAGACTCACGAGGTCTTTTTCTTCGAGGCGTTCGCCGTATGGAGGATTGATGAGCAAGATTCCAGGAGCTTCCGGAGGTGTCATCTCGAACATGTCCTGCTGACTCAAAGTGATGTCGTGAGAGAGATGCGCACCTTTGATGTTCGATTGTGCGATCTGAACGGCTTTAGCGGAATGATCGGAGGCGAAAATCTCGTAGTCGAAGTCACGGATTTCTTCGTCGGCGGCAGCCACGATTTCTTTCCAAAGATCTTCGTCATAGTCGTGCCATTTCATAAAGCCGTAATTTTCTCTGAAATAACCTGCAGGGATATTCATAGCCGCCATAGCAGCCTCGATAGGAATCGTAGCCGATCCGCACATGCAATCGACGAAATTCCTGTCATAGTTCCAGCCGGTAAGTTTGATAAGGCCGGCGGCCAGCACCTCATTCATAGGAGCCTTATCGACAGCTTTACGATAGCCTCTTTTGTGGAGAGAGTCGCCAGAGCTGTCGAAAGAAAGAGTAACCTTCTCGTTTTCAATATGAATATTTATTCTCAAATCAGGATTTTCAGTGTCAACGGAAGGACGCGCTCCGTATCTAGTACGAAACTCATCAGCGATAGCGTCTTTTACCTTCAGAGCCGCATATTGAGAATGCGTGAAATAATTGCCGCTTACAACAGCGTCGATGGCGAAAGTCTCCTCGATACCGAAAATCTCATGCCACTGAATTTTGTTGACCTTATTATACAACATCATCTCATTACGAGCGACAAATGTCTCAACAGGTTTCAAAATCCTTAAAGCCGTACGAAGACAATAATTCGCTTTGTACATCAAGGCTTTATCAGATTCAAAACTGACAGCACGATATAAAATATTGATATTTTCTGCGCCTAAAGCCTTCAATTCATCAGCAAGAATCTGCTCGAAGCCAGGCAACGTCTTTGCTACTAAAGTAAAAGTATTTTCCACGATGATTATTATTTTCCGCAAAGTTAGTAAAAATACTCATAGACTTATTGCCATATTGACTCATAGAATTAAAAAATGTATTTTTGTAAAAAAATAAAAACATGACCATAAACGAAGCTCAAAAAATCGTTGACGAATGGATTAAAAATCACGGTGTCCGCTATTTCAACGAACTGACAAATATGACATTACTGACTGAAGAAGTAGGCGAATTGGCAAGAATAATAGCACGCACCTACGGAGAACAATCGTTCAAGGAATCAGATAAGAATTACGATATGGCAGACGAAATGGCCGACATCCTATGGGTTTTGATCTGCCTTGCGAATCAAACCGGAACCGACCTGACAGCAGCCTTCAAAAAGAATTTAGAGAAAAAAACAAATCGCGATAAAGACAGACACCATAATAATCCAAAATTGATAAATGAACATTAAACCGTAGGGGCATATCGAATATGCCCTTAAAATTGACAATTAATGAATCAATATTGATATAGGATGTAAAATGAAAATTTTTAAATATATATTAGTAATAATATTATTCCTAAGTCAGAGTTCATGGCTCTGGGCTCAAAGCTCAGAATTCAAAACACAAGGCACTGTCATTGACGCTACCACCAAAGAGAGGCTGGCTTTTGTCAACATCATCATCAATGAAGACGGGACTTTGGGAACAACAAGCGACATCGACGGCAATTATTCCATTTCCACAAATAAGAAAATCAACACCCTGACATTCTCTTTCGTCGGTTATGAAAATAAAACCATCGAGATAAACAACGAAAATAATATCATTGTCAAGTTAAAGCCAACGACTTACAGACTTTCCGATGTCATAATAGACGGAAACAACGACCCGGCTAACCGCATCATAGACAGCGTCTTCAAATACAGAGACGACAACAATCCCAAAAATCTAGATTCTTATTACTACAAGATTTACGACAACATGGTCTTTACCATGGACACCTCATTGCTTGTCTCTGACGACATACGTAGAAAATTCAAAGACAACGACATGCTTGCCATGGAAACTATCTCCGAACAGTTCTACCAAAAGCCTAACAAAAGTAAAAAGAATATTCTGGCTAACAAATTTTCAGGATCTAAAAACCCGATGTCAATCTATATGATTGAAAGCCTGCAAAGTATAGGTTTTTATGAAGATCTGATAAGCATCAACGAGAAGAAATACGTTAATCCTATCAGCAAAGGAAGCAAGAAAAAATATATATTCTGTCTGGAGTCTGCGTTTAAGAACGAAAACAACGACAGCATCTTCACGATTTCATTCGTTCCGTACAGAAACACGAATTTCAATTCCCTGAAAGGAATCATCACGGTGAATTCCGACAACTGGGCGATACAGAATATCAAGGCGAGCCCCAATAAACAAAACGAGTTCTTCAACATTGAAATTCAGCAGCTTTATGAAAAAGTTGACGGACATTGGTTTCCGAAACAGCTGAACACAATCATGGCGACATACGACAGAAGCAATGTCAAAAGAAACAGCGTCGCAAGCGATTCTTCAGGATACGTAACCATGTCGCTAGGCGGAGAAATGAGTTCTAACCTTCCACTTCTAGGAATCGGCAAGAGCTATCTGACAGAAATTAAAATCAATGAAGAAATAAGCAAAAAGACTTTTGGTAACGCTAATTTCACAATAAGCGACAACGCTGGCGACGCCGACGATCTGATAAGAATCTATCGTTACGACACACTGAGCAGCGAACGTCTGGAAGCCACATATCATTTCATCGATTCTATTTTCAACGAAAGCGATGTTGACATCGACAAAATCAGCAACGCTCTCAGCGGTCTGATGTCAAATCAAATCCCCGTCGGATTCATAAATCTGAATTTCAACGATTTCATGGATTATAACATCGGTAACGGCTACATGCTAGGACTTGGGCTGAGCACAAACAACAAATTGTCAAATTTCATTTCCGCAGGCGGTTTCGGGAATTATTGGTTCAAAGCAAATGAATTCAATTATGGCGGACATCTTGATTTCAAGATCGTCAAATCCAAAGACATGAGACTTAAAATCGGAGCTTCTCATCAGTTCGAACGATTTGGAAATTATGGATTTGAGGAAAGAGAAAGTGTTTTAAACCCTTCCAATTACAAGCATTTTTACACAAACGCAACGACTTTAAACAATTCTGTTTTCGCAGATTTCTCAACATATTTCAACAAATACATCAAAGGAATCGTCACTTTTGAAGTAGCTGAAAAATCGATTCCCAAAACTCAAAGTTCATATCGATTAAGTACAATTGATTTTAAGTTAAGGATTGCTTTTGGGGAGATGTTCATCAAGACGAAAGACGGATTGAAGGTCGAAGGCAGCGTCAATCCTGTGATTTGGCTTTCATATCAGAAAAATCTGAAAGATGTTTTCGGCAGTCCTTACGATTTCGACAAATTCGAGTTTTTATTCAGAGGGAAAGTGAGCAGCCGTTATTTTGGCGAGACGGCACTGACTGCGCAGTTGGGATATATCAACGGGGAAGCGCCTCTTACAGAATCATTTAATCTCGAAGGCAGCAACGCTGAACGATTCGGCATTTATTGCACTGAGAGTTTCAGCACCATGCGTCCCGACGAGTTCCTGAGCGACAAATTCGCCGCTTTGTATTTCAGTCACAATTTCAAAAATCTCTTAATAGATTTTAAGAAATTCCATCCGGAGATAATAATCGTGACAAATGTCGCATGGGGAGGGTTTCAGGATTTCAGGGTTTCAGGGGAAGGATATTATGAAAGTGGCCTGGTGATTGACAATATAATCAAATCCGGTTTTTCCAAAATAGGCTTAGGTGTCTTTTACAGATACGGACCTAATTCGTATGAAAAGACTTTCGACAATTTCGTCTTTAAAATCTGCTTAGGATTCAGTTTGTAATCTAGAAATAAAAAAACTCAGAATTCCAAAATGTTTTGAGATTCTGAGTTTCTTTTAGATTTTGAAGTTTTCTTAAAGTGCTATTTTCTTTTGTATTTCCAAAAACTCTTCTTGTGAAAGTTGAAGTTTTGGACGTTTGAAATCGAGGTCGCCTTCCTTTTGCATTGGAACGAGATGGATGTGAGCGTGAGGCACTTCGAGGCCGATAACCGCGACACCAACTTTAGTGCAAGGGATAGCTTCCTTTATTTTAACAGCTATTTGTTTAGCGAACACCATCATTTCACCGAGGTCGTTATCTTCTATATCAAATATATAGTCTGTTTCCTTTTTAGGGATAACGAGAGTATGACCCTTCATCAGAGGATTGATGTCCAAGAAGGCGAAAAACTTTTCATTTTCAGCTATTTTATAGCATGGTATTTCGCCATTGATGATACGAGAGAAAATCGTTGCCATGACTTAACGTGTTATTTCGATTATTTCAAACATCACCTTACCTGCAGGCACTTGTATTTCCACCTGATCTCCGACAGATTTACCGAGCAATCCTTTCGCTATTGGAGAAGTGACGGATATTTTATGATTTTTGAGGTCAGCTTCTTTTTCAGGAACGAGAGTATAAGCCATGATAGCGTTAGTTTTCAAGTTCTTGATTTTAACTGTTGAAAGCAGCAAAACCTTAGATGTATCCATTTTAGATTCATCTATTATACGGGCACTCATAATGAGTTGTTGAAGTTCAACGATTTTCATTTCAAGATGTTGTTGAGCTTCTTTAGCAGCATCATATTCGGCATTTTCTGAAAGATCTCCCTTATCACGAGCTTCAGCAATTGCCTGAACGACTTTAGGACGTTCTACGAGAATAAGACGGTCTATTTCGTCTTTTAATTTCTGAAGTCCAGCCTGTGTAAAATATTCAATTTCAGCCATAATATATGATTTTTAGATTTTTAATTTAGACAAAAAGAAAGAGACCCTTGCCGAAACAAGGGCCCTTTCGTTAAATATGTATGCAAAGATACGAATTATTTTTGAATAAGAGTCTATCTTTTAGAAAATAATTCTTGCACCTATTGTGTGTGTACCATTCCAGTGAGCTGTTTCTTGGAATGAGTAGTCGATAGAGACTTTCATATTTTCGCTGAGAGGAGCTTGTACTGAAGCACCCAAAGCGAGGCCTCTATTAACATTGGTACATTCATCTGTTTCAATGTCACCCCAGATACCTTGTTCTAAGGTATAAGATGCGCGGAGTTGTAAGAATTCCTTCATTGAACCCTCAAGACCTAATGTAACTTGGTCTTTTGAGAAAGAGTTCGATGTGAAATTACCTGCTGCTGTGAGACGATAACCGTTTGTGAAGTTAAAGTCATAAGCTGCTGCAATATTCAACTGTGTTGGCAATTCAAATTGGTCTGCGCGTTGGATAACTGTGAGAGATGAACCCCAGAATGAATCAGGTTTAGCTTTGAATGTGAGACCGTCGCCACTGAATTTCATGGTAGGTCCGATGTTTTTCAAAGTGATACCGAAGTGAATGTTATCGGTGATACCTGTCACATATTGGATACCTGCGTCTAAAGCTACACCTGTACCAACCATATCAGAAATAGATTCGCTTATGATTTTGATTACAAAACCTGCGTGGATACTATTTGAGAATGATTTTGCGAGAGCGACGTTAATATTCATCAAACTAGGTTTGAATGAACCTAATGTCATGTCAGGTTTATCTTCTGTTGTTCTTTCAATTTCACCAGGACTGAATGACATAACATAAAGACCTGCTACTGCTGTTTCAGAGATACGAGCCAAGAAACCGAAAGAATACGCATTGATGTCTGAACCTTTCAACCAGTTGGTATAAGAGAAGTTCAAGTCAATGGAGTTCGTTGCAGTGATACCTGCAACGTTACCCCACATAGCTTCAACGCCATGTATTTTTGACATACCGGCATTAGCCCAACCAGCTGAAGATGCCCATGGATTTATTAACAATTCTGTAGCGCCTGCTTGACCTGATCTGTCCTTATTACCTGCGAATGCTGTATTGCTATATCCTAATGTCAGGATAGTCAAGCTTACTATAACGATAGATTTAAATAACTTTTTCATGATCGTACTTTTTAATTTTGTTCGCATAATAATTAGAATGTATTTAAGTCAACTTGACGCATAGCTGCATAGAACTTAACAGTCTTTTCACCACCTGTTGTATTATCCTTAACGTGAATGATATAGAAACCACTTGCGATAGGAGTATTAGCAAAGTTGGTCAAATCCCAGTCAATTGTTGTGACATTTGAGTCTTTCTTGAACTGACGAATCTTAGCACCGTTCACTGTATAGATTGTAACAACGCACTTGTCAGGGAGGTTAGCAATCTTGACAGTATGTGTAAGA
This sequence comes from Bacteroidales bacterium, assembly GCA_045615285.1. Classification (GTDB taxonomy): domain Bacteria; phylum Bacteroidota; class Bacteroidia; order Bacteroidales; family F082; genus Limimorpha. The sequence goes on along the minus strand of JAZLEO010000025.1, from coordinate 19,477 downwards.
GCGTTATTCTCGTATGTTGAGAACGCATAGTATGGGTTTGGAACGACTGTAATCATATCAAGATCTGATTCTGCTTTTTCCAAATCATTGACAGTTGGTCCGCATCCTGCTGTTGAGAATGTATAATATGGATAGAATCCGTTGTGATTTATTGTATCATACAATTCTTCTGTAACGTTTTCAAGTGGAATGTCACCGTAGCCTGATACGTAAGGTTTAGCAACACGGATTGAAATTGTAACAGGATTTCCTTCTGGCAACCATTCTTTTCCTTCTACTGGCATTGGCATACCAACCCATGATGGTTGTGACCATAATACTCTGTAGAATGGATCATGATATGATGTTGAAGGTGACTTCAAGATTTCTGTGAAGATGTTGTGCATGTAAGCACCAGCATCGTAAGCAGGGCATCTGAATGATATTGGATGTTTAGGTGCTGGTACTCCTAAGTCATTCATTGGGAATACATAAACGAAGTGTTTACCACCTAACAACGCAGTACCGTCAATAGCGTCAAACAATACAGGATCTGAAAGTTGAGCCATAGGAGCTGACAACACTGTTGTTTCTTTCAACGCTGGAGGGTTAAACATCATATCACGACCGTTTAAGTCTGGATAATATGAGTCTTCACCGAAGCATAAGTTGAGACGAGCGCCTGATTCAACATCGATAGCGTAACCAGGGAACCAACCCATACCGTTAGCTGCGATGTAGTTAGGATCTTCTGGATTGTCACTTGCTTCCATTGTCATTGATGCACATGGATTACCGTTTTTGTCAACTGATGGAGCATTACGGAGTGTAAATGTCTTAGCATTACCTTCTGTAAAGTTCATGTCCCAACCCATTTCAATAACTGGACAACGTGTCCATTTTGATTTGTCAGCTGTCAAAACGATGTCAATAGAACCTAATTTCTTGAACAACGAGTCACTTCTACAGTTAGCGTTATATACTGGACCAGGGATATAGCCTGATTTTGTTGATACGCTTGAAATTGTATATGGTGCCCATGTACCTTCTGCGATATTTTCATAAGCTTCTTCAGGGTCGAATGCTCTTGTTGAAGTACCTGTTGTTGACTCAACTTGATAGTCATTGTTCAACGGAGTTTCTTGGTCGGCATACATACCTGAACGAATCCAGTTGAGAGCTGAACCTGGCATATTGTCGTCATCTCTGATACCGCTTAACCATCTGTTAGAACTATCTGCATAAGTGATTGAAGAAGTAATCAAACCGTTATTTTCTGGCAATACTGCATAGACAGATTTCTTTTCTGGCTTCTGATTTGAGTTATCCCAATAGTAGCCAACTACGCTAGGACCAACTTTCCATGGTTGATATACACTTACAGAAATACCTCTTTCGATGAATATCTTTTCTGTTTGTAAGTCTGATGTATTGTCAGCTTCAAAAACTTCACCTGTATTTAAATCTTTCAAATACCATTTGAAGACTTGTTTTACAGCTGAGTCGCCCAAAATACCTTTATCACCTGTTACGTTTTCAATAATCTTATCTTGGAAGTCTTCGAACCAGATTGCATAGTCTGTTGCGACTACGTTCAATGGGTCAACAACTTTGATGTCGATTGGGCCGAAACCTTTCTTGTATGTTGGGTGATATGCGATTGGATATTCTGGATCACCGAATTTCACTGAGCTATTAGCTGGAGATTTGCTCATGATCTCGTTAACTGTTGCTTGTGATAATTCGAGTTGATTACCACCATTACCAAGACCTGACCAGCGAGTTACCTCTACTTTATCGCCATAATTTGAATTAATTACAGTACCGTTAACAATCTTGTGAGGAGTTGCTGAGTACAACTTAATGTTCTTACGACCTGCCAAATATGGTGATTTTTGACCGAACAAACCGATTGGGTTGTTTTGATCGACGACATAATCCTGATAGTTATTATAAGCGTAAGAGATAGCCATATAATAATATGTCTTATGGTTGATCAAGTTCACGTCACCTGTTGTTGTGAATTCGTCTTGTGTAATAACGAAAGTAGTCTTGATACCGTTATCAGCACCTTGAACCATCATTGTTGGAACAGAAGCTTGTAATTCATCATCATAAACATAGTTGATGATAGTAGAAATACCGTTCTTAACGTCGCATTGATAAACGATACGAGCTTTTGAAATATCGTTAAGTTCGTCAACGTTTACTTCGTCATTAGCCAATTGATAAACCACATAACCTTCGAAACGATACAATGAGTCGTTACGTTTTGATGAGTCAGTTGCAAGAGGTCCGCAGATTTGTGGATCCAATTCTGTGTATAATTCACCGAAGTTATTTGAGTTTTCTGAATTTGAAATATAAACGATGAGTTTCTTGTCAAGTTCACGGAATGCCAAGTCTGGAGCGTCTGGACCGTCGAGTACGTCGAAGCAGTTATCAAACATAGACTGACATTTATCGTCAACACGGCGTAACAATTCTACTGATGACCAAGCATCACCTGCAGAAGAACGAGCCCATGGCACACCGAATGTGATGTAGTTTACAGCACCTGGTCTCAAGGTGAAAGGACCAGCTGACTGCATGAAACGACGGTCGTTTGCTGGGTTAGGTTCACCGTTGTTACCTGTTTCTTCACTCCAGTAGCCATCGAATCCAGAAGCGATACCACCTGTACCCCAGTCACATGGGTCAGAGTCGTATGGGAACATGAAGTCGCATGATACATCACCTACACCTGCGTGACCTGGAACAGCGTCACCACCGAAGTGCATCTTTTCGCCGTTTTTCCAGATACCTCTGAGGAACAAGTAATATTCAGAAGCTTTTGAAGGGTCACCCTTAACAGGGTCTGTTGTGTTATCGTGGTAAACGAAGCGGCGCATACCGAAACGTTCGTCATCGATTATACCATTACCGAAGTTAACACCGTTGATACTTTCGTCACAGTTTTCACCTGTTTCAGGATTGTATTTAGGGTTATCGATTCCGTCTGGATCCAAATATGGTCCTTGGAAGAAGTCAACACCAACTGCTGGAGGATTTGATCCGTAAGCTTCTGGCTGACCTGAACCGTCTGTATTACTACCGTTATAACCGTAACCTAAACCGCGGCTGACGTCACAACCTACGAAGTCGTCCTTTGAATAACCAAGGTCAACGTCGGTCCAAGGTGAGAAGTAAGTATTTGTTAAGGTATAAGTTGAGCGGTTGATGATTTCGTAGCTGTAGAAAGTCATGTTATTGATTTCGTCGTTAGTAGCGAAAGCGAAAGCTTGAGCTCTAATTTCGAGACCGATTGCAGAACCACCTGTTTCAGTGTGAGCATTACCTTTATCGTTGAACACCCACCATATAGTTTGGTCACCTTTGATGACTTGGTCAGCTAAGATTGAACCTTTCATTGAACCTTCATAAACTTCGTCCATTGTAGGAACTTGGCTATGGCAGAGTTCATTGTCGATGTCATAATAAGGATAATCACCGTCTTCTGGTATATACTTACCGTCCTTATTTCTATCGAAGAAAGGAGCGAGATAGTAGCTCATACCTTTGCTAGGATCTCCGTGAGCTGGCCAGTTAGCAATAGAAGAAGGGACTTCTGTACCCATGAATTTACCTGATTCTTCGTCGCAATTTGCGATGAAATCATCAACTTCAGCACGAGTAATAACATACATTTTGTCATATTCCATACATGTAGCTGGGTCGATAGCAGCTGTACCGTCTATGGTAAGAGGTCCTGTCCAGAAGTCATTACCAGCTTGACGGAAACGGATTGCAGCACATTTTAACTGTTTGTTAACGTCAAGACCAGCAATCCAAAGCGAACCTGCATATAATGAAGTAGCTGAACCATTAGCTGGGATATAGTATTTAGCTCCTGTTCCACCAGGAAGATCCCACCACATGTCACCACCAGCATTAACACGCACTCTCGCATTGTTGATATTCAACCAAGCAAATGTAGAAGAAGGTGTACAACCGGCAGTTGTACCTCTAAGAGTACGAGATTTCTTGTCATCCATTTTGACTTTCTCGGCTCTTACTTCTGTTACATTCAAAAAGAGAAATGCAACGATTAATAAACGAACTATAGTCTTCATATTTTCAGTAATTATTTATTTCTGTTTAGAAGTTAAAGATTACACCAAATCTAATCTGACGTGGTTGTGAATAGTTATATGGTGAATTAACATACAAACTGTAAAGATCTCTATAAGCTTGAGGATCTCTTTGAGTGTTGATTTCGCGTTGCCATTCAGGAGCTGTCAAATAACCGTCATCATCTGGGTTACCTGTTGCTGAATATACTCCCATAATATTTTTAGAATTCAAAAGATTCAATACTTGGAAATAAACATTCATGTAAGCAGCACGACCACCTTCACCATCTTTATTGCCGAGTTTCAAGTTGATGTCTTTGTCAACACGAAGGTCGAAACGGAATGCCCATGGAAGACGTGAACCGTACATTGAACCTTTTAACAAATATGAACCCGGAGAAATTGGTGATGTGATATTTGTTGATGATGTATAAGGAGTACCTGAACCACCGTTAACTGTCAAGCTTGCACCTGTATTTGTCAACCAATTGATAGGTTTCTTGCCTGATTTTTCACGTTTTGTAACAGGTCCGTTATAATCTCTTCCTTCACCGAAACGATAGTCGAGAACGATATTGAATTGGTGACGGCGGTCCCATGGCATTGGGAATGTAGAACGTAAGTTAGGAACACCAGCTGCAATCAAGGCTGACATTGTTGATGTATTAGCACCTGTAGCGTTTGAGAACTGTAATGTATAACTTGCACGTAAACGAACGTTACCTGTTCTACGTAAGTCGTATGATGCTGTAAGACCTTTAACTGTACTGAAGTCTAAGTTACTGTATGATGTATAGTCTTTTGGATATGCACCTGTATAACGATACAACTGAATCATATTACGGATTTCACGGTAATAACCTGTGATTGTCATTGATGATGAGTTGGTTAATTTTTGTGTAAAACCAAGTTCATAGTCAATTGTTTGTGATGGTTTCAATGATGGATTATTGATAGCACCACTGAGTTGATCGAAATAATAGTAACTATAAATGTTTGTAAAGTTATTTGATGGACGTTGTGTCAAAACATCGTAGTGAGCGAAGAACAATGCTTCATCAGAGATTGGGAATGAGAATGAGATACGAGGCATTACACTCCATTGTGGATCATAATCTTTGAATGAATTTGTATTAACTCTTTCTTGTGATGGATCTACGAGATATGGAGCGATACCTTTACCACCATCCAATGTTGTAGGGTCGAGGATTTCAGCACCACTTTCGTTATACCAAACGTTGTTGTAACGATAACCGACGATTTGTTCGATGTTTTCGATGTCGTTTACATAAACAGCGTAGTCATCACCGATGTTATCTGGAACGTCAACGACTGTACCGTTCTTTAATGTGATGTTTCCATTAGCGTCAACGAGATCGCCAACTGTGTTATAATCATAAAGGATATAAGGGTCTTTTATGACTTTTTGGTTAGCGTCGAAACGGTCAACACGGACACCGACATTGAAGATAAGATCTTTGAAAGCGAATTTATCTTGGATATAACCAGCCATGTAGATTGGCTTGAATGTACCTACTGGACGTGTGTAGTTACCGTTTTCGTCAACTTCTGTGAAGAAGTCATCGAAAGTAGGTTGACCTTTAACCTTATTACCTTGATAATCGTAACCATAGTATGATACGTATGAGTTACCGTCACGCATCAATTCGTCAGGAGTAAACATGCTGATATCGAAGCCGTCTGTTAAAGTTGCGGTATGCATTTGACCGTTCTTGTCATAATATTGGATTGTATTGTCATTGAAATCGTATGAGTCAATATTGATCCAATCCAAGCCGTTAACATCAAGGCCTAAAGCTTCACGAAGGTTTTTGTCGAATTGATATTGTGATGATTCGTCGTATCTTCTGTAGTAACGGATTGTATCGACGAAGCCGTCATAGCTAACAACTTCTGGGTTTCTGATGTCCAACTGTTGGATGTGGTAGTTAGCCAAGTCTCTCATCAAGTACCACATACGGTATCCGTTGATACCATAGCTTCTACTGTTACGTTGTTCATATTGGAGACCCAATTTGATTTCGTGATTACCTATAGTCATAGCACCTGAGAGGTTGACGTTGAATTTATCTGATTCGCCATAGCCATAGTTTGATTGGATTGAACCAGGTGCTGCGTAGAGACCATATATTGCTGAGTTACCGTCACCATTCAAGAGAGCGCCACCGAGCTGGATGTCTGTAAAGTTTTGGTAGTGTCCCAATGGATCTGTGTATAAGTCATAATATAAAGAGGTATAATTTGAAAGCAATGGGTTTTTGTCTGATGCTTGGAATTCTACCAATGTGTCATAATCCCATGATGTTGTTGCCCATACATTATTATAATTATGAACTTCACCTGTTGCTGGATCTACGACAGAGATTGTAGTATCGGCGAAACCATAAGAAGGAGTCTTATAGATTGTATATTTTCCGAGGTAACCATAATCCCAGATATTATCCCAATGGTCAGGATCGCCATATTCGTTGCTGTAACGAGAGTAGTCAACTTGCAAGCTATAGTAGAAGTTCTTAATCAAAGATGTGCTTTCTTGTGGAGATGGGAATCTTTGAGTGAAACGTCCGTAAACACGCCATGTTTGGTCTTTGCTTATAGCGTTTTTGTCAAAGTTGAAGTAAGCACTGCTTCTGTTATAAGAATTATACTTGCTCATATTGAACTGTCCACCGAATGTCAAGTTCGTTGTTTCAGTAGTACGAACGTTGATGTTACCGGCGAAGTTAGCGTTCCATCCTGAAGTGTTTTGTGAGTTTTTAACATACTCCATAGAACCCATTCTTGTATATTCAGCGTTGAGGTTAGTACCTGTACCTGAACCAGAAACACGGATAGGATTTTCTTGGATGAATTCCAACCATTCGTCTGTTGCTTTATAGTGACCTATTGCAGACAAAGCACCGTCGCGGTTGTAGTTAAATTCTCCTGACAAGAAGAAACCGAGCAAAGCAGTTTCGCTGTTCTTGCCTTTGATCAAAGGACCTTGAACGTTGAGACCAGCTCTGTTATGGCCGTAACCATCTAAGAGTTCTGATGTCTCCATTTCGATACCAGCGCCGAAAGTTCTTGAAGGGCCCTTTGTTGTCATGTTGATGATACCACCAGTAGCGTCACCATACATAGCAGGAAGACCTGACAAGAGAACTTCAACTTGGTCAATAGCAGATTGAGGAACAGTTGCCGAACCAATAACACGGACGCCGTCAACGTAATAAGTAGCGCCTTCACGGGCACCACGCATATTACCAGCTTCACCGTCGTTAGAGAAAACGCCACCAACACTAGCTGCAACAGCTGCTGCCGAACGTTGAGGCATCTTAGCAATTTCTTCCGCAGTAATAGTGGCACCACCTGATGTGTTATCCTTTGAAATCAAAGGCACCTTGTAGTCCACAATCTCAACAGCATCCAACATTTCTGATTGCATGCTCATAGGCACATCCTCGAAAGTGATCTTATTCGCAGGAATAACAATACCTTTCGTAATGTAAGTATTGTAACCAACGAAAGTCGCTTTCAAGTCGTAGGTTCCCGGAGGAATCGGGTTGATGTCATAGTTGCCATCAAAGTCAGAACTGGTACCACCCACCAATGTACCACCATTTTCCAAAACGATGTTAGCAAATGGAATAGGCTCTCCAGTCTCTCTGTCAACAACTTTTCCTTGGAGTCGTCCAACTTGCGCATGTGCTAACGACCACGAAGTCAGCACAATGCAAAGGGTAAATAGTAATTTTCTTAACATACCTTGAAATTTTATGTTATACTACTCAATTTGTTCGTTAAAAGGAGTTCAAAGATACGACAAAAATCCGAATAAATCGAAGATTTTTTCAATCTCTGGGAAATATTTTTCAACATACCGTAAAAAACATTTTTAACATCTTGTATTTTAAGAAATTACAAATAAATATTTTACAGAAATTAATAAGAAAACGACGTTATTTCACATTCATTTAACAGACTTAATAAGTGCTAAAAAAATGTCTATAACGTCGCCCGATTATTTATATTATACCTATTATAATTATAGATTATTTATCACCTCAAGGATTTTTTCTTTTTTACGCTTTGAAACCGGAACTTTAGAATCGTCTGTCATAACGACCATCATTTCGTCTTTTATAAAGTTTTTGATACACCTCATATTGACAAGATGCGACTTGTGAGTCCTGACGAAATCGTATTCTTCAAGTTTCTGTTCCATATCCTTTAATGTCTTGCTAACCATAAGGTTAGTCCCGTCTTTAAAAAATATCACTGTATAATAGTTATCCGATTCACATCTGACAATATCATCTACATTAATCAAATGTATCTTATCTGAAGTGGAAATGCTAAGTTTCCTTACGGCCAACTGCTCAGGATTAAGGTTTTTCAACAAGCTATCATATTGTTTCTTAATGGTTTTCTTATATTTAGCTTCCTTTACCTTTTCCACAGCGGCGACCAATTCTTTAGGATTGATAGGTTTCAAGATATAATCCAATGCGTCGTGTCTGATAGCTTTTATCGCAAATTGTTCGTAGGCCGTGACAAACACCACCTCAAAATCTATATTCTCTATGGAACTCAACAACTTAAATCCGCTACCTCCAGGCATTTCTATATCCAGAAACACCAAATCAGGACGGAACGCCTCTATCATATTTTTCCCTGAGACCACATCATCGGCCTCTGCGCACACCATCACATCCTGACAATATTGAGCAAGTAACGATTTAAGTACCTTACGTGCAACTTCTTCATCTTCAACGATAACGCATCTTATCATAATAATCCTTTCTGTTTTTATATCAATCTTGATAACCTATAATCAAATCGACTCTGGTGCCTGACGGCAAGTCATCATCGTCATATAAATCAATTATTTCAACACTAAAATCTTCATTAGATATTTTCGTCAGTGTTTCAAGTCTTCTTCTCGTGATACTCATGCCGTACGATTTATGCGATCCGCCTCTCTCCTGCTTCATTTTCGCCGAAAACTGACGGCCGACACCGTTATCTTCTATTTCACACAACAGCTTACCTTCCGACATTTTAGAGAACCTGATACTCAGGAAGCAATCTCCTTTTTTTGGCACAAGTCCATGAATTATAGCATTTTCCACAAACGGCTGAATAATAAGCGGAGCTATTTCTATATTACCGGCATCTATTTCCGAATCGATATTTATATCATAACTGAATCGGTTTCCAAGTCGCATCGATTCCAGTTGCAGATACAACTCAACAGCTTCTATTTCATCAGATAGCGACACATATCGTTCATTTGAATTATTCAATATTCTTCTCATCAACTTAGAAAAACTCGACAAATAAGTCACCGCATTGTCAACATCGTTATTAATAATGTATTGTTGTATGCTGTTCAACGTGTTGAAAATGACATGAGGATTCATCTGTAGTTGCAGCGTTTTCTGTTTCAGCTGCAGCATCTGAGTCTCAAGTTCACTAATCACTCGTTTTTGCTCCCTTTTTTGATATATTATCTTTGCTCTTTGCCTTATGATGACAAATACCACCAACGAAATCAGCAGTATCACTGATATTTTAAAGAGCGTTTTCTGATACCAAGCGGGATGAATTATAATCGTCAGTTCCAAAGGTTCTTCCATCCATTTGCCGACTTCATTGGCAGCCTTCAGTTTGAAAGCGTAAGTACCAGGACGGATTTTATTATAATCGACATATCGATGGTTAGAGTTTTCCAACGACCATTCTCTGTCATAATCATCTAGCATATATGAATAAACGGCCTGATTTTTCCTCAAGAGATTCAATGTCGCGAATTCTATTTCAAAGGAGTTACATTTATGTGACAGCTGAATCGTGTCCCCATCTTTCAGATAGCGGTATTTTTTCCCGTCATTGGTCAGCAACTTAGTAACAACGACTTTAGGCGTTCTTGTTTCCAACTGAATCTCTTCAGGTTTAAAATAATTGAATCCGTTGAAGCCGCCGAAGAAAATAAATCCCTTTTTACTTCTCAGGTAAGCGTTCGGTGTAAATTCGCTTCCTTGCAAGCCGTCGCTCACACCGTAATTCGTTATCTTTTTGGTCGCCAGGCTATATTTCATAATACCTTTACTCGTGCTCGCCCAAAGGTATCCGTTCTTATCCGGAACGATGGCATACACCATCATGCCTATGTTATCAGATCTTTTTGATGTCTTAAACTGCTTTGTATCAGGGGAAAAAGCCAACAATCCATTTGAATACGAACCGATATAATAACGTCCGTCCTCACCTTCGACAATATCAAAGAATCCGTTATTCTTGACAATATCTCCTTTTGTCAGAGAATCCGGCAAATGATATGTTATAAAGTCGTCTGTATCATAACGATACTTGGACAAGCCTTCACCTGTAGTGACATACAGCGCGTCATCTCTGAGCATCACGTCAAACACGTCGTTATTAGGAATCGAAGTGGATTTTTTTCTGTCCGTATTATAATACAAATGCGTCTTTTCCTTCATATTTATGCGGCACAATCCCATATTCGTCGCAATCCACATATTATCATTTTTATCCAGAACTGTTTCTCTCACAACAGCATGTCTCAGCTTGCCTATATTATATTCTTCCGCCACGTCAATGACTTTATCCTCTTTTACGTCATAGATATAAACGCCGGTATTGCGGGTTCCGACCCATATTTTGTTATCTTTATCCCGATAAAAACTATATACATACAAGGATTCAAAATGATTTTCCTTTGAATTGAAATACGTTTTAAAGTCAACGATAGATTCATCATTGACATTAAAAATCTTTATTCCTGATTCTGTTCCTATCATAATGTTATCATTCTGTAAATCAAGGAAACAGTTTATTGAAAGCATCGATCCGTTTTCAAAGATGCTTACGGTCGAGAATTTTGCAAGATTGTTTTCAAAACGATTCAGTCCAGTAAATGTAGCGACCCAGACAGAACCCATATTATCTTTATAGATGTCAAAAATATAGTTTTCAGATATAGCGTTACGTTTCCCGAACTTGGAAATATGCATCGCCGTATTTTCTTGATAATTATACACATACAGCCCATTAGTATATGTACTTATCATTATTTCATTTTCTGTGAAAGAAATTATATTTGAGATGTCAAGCCGCGGTGATTGATTGGTAGTCAACGAGTTAAGGTTTACCCTTTTAATATTCCTACTTTTAGTATCAAACTTACAAAGTCCGTTGGAAGTGCCGATAAAAACCAGATCTTCATTGACTTTAAACATGCAGTTAATCTCATTATCAGGAAGAGTATTTTCGGAATCTTTTATAGAATAATAATGTCTCAACGTCTGATTTTCATCCTGATAGACGACCAAGCCATTAGATGTAGCTATCAGCCACGAATCTGTTTTCGATATATATTCGACAGAATACACCTCATAATCAGGAGAATAATTATTGATTTTCGGTATATAGAATTCTTTTGTCTTTAGATTAAAGACGGAAGTTCCGCTTTTGGTGCAGATGACCAGCTTGTCATTTATCGGCTGACTTATATAAAAGATGTAGTTGTCGGGAAGTATCAGCGAATCGGTTTCCGCAAAATAATTCGTCACTTTTTTACTTTTGACATCATAAATCGTAAGGCCTTTTTCAGTTCCGATAAACAGAGTGTCACGCACTGAACGCAGATCTGTTATTGTAGCGTTGATAATTCCATCGACCTGATTATATTCTTCAAAACTATAGCTATCGTAAGAATTCAGTCCGAGTTTAGTACCAAACCACATCATTCCATATTCGTCCTGTTCTATGGATGTAACGATATTAGAGCTAAGATAACTCCTTGATGCAGCATTGGTTGCAATATCTTTATTAAGTACATAAGATGCCAAACTATTATCCTGTCCATTGATTTTATCTGCAAAAATCAGGAACATAACAGCAACAATAATATATTTGACCTTATCAGATATCATCTTGTATCTCTCACTCCTGCGTTTATCATCAATTCGTCCACGTTATTATCGCAGCCTTTATTCTTGCCAAAAGAAAAGAACGAGTTTTTTTTACGCAAAGGCGTATCTTGTTCGCTTCTCTTAGCGTTTTCTTTCATCATCTGTTTGGTCTCTTTCGACTGTTTTTTATAGTGTTCTTTCTTTAATTTTTCATATTCGTCCTTTTCATTCTTTTTCTTTTCCGGAGCTTCATTCTTATTATTGGATGTCTCAGGCAGAATTATCTCATCAGGAGTGTAGTCATGTACTTTTTTTTCTGACGAGCATGAATAAAAAAACGCCGTCATCAACAATAAAATCAGTATTGTAATACGTTTATTCATAGTGAAATTTTATTATACTTTTCTTTTTTCTAAATATTAAACAAATATATTGTATTTTTGTTCACTAGTTATGAAATATTTTTTTGCAATATCATTAATTTTGCTGGGCATGTTGTCGTGCAACGATACTCCTCATAATCCGAACACGCCAAATGTCTATATCAATTTCAGCATTGAACCGAATTCTACTTTTTATTCGGAGCTAAACACCGTCAGCGGCTACCTGGAAGTCACAGCTCCTTGGCCAAGCCGCGGCATCATCATCTACCGCTACTCACAAGACGAATTCAAGGCTTACGAACGACAATCGCCAAACGACCCGAATCACTGCGGTGAAAACTCCAAACTAATCGTAGAATTCCCTTTTGTCGTTGACACTTGCCTGAACGTAAAATACAGTATATTAGACGGTTCCATCTTTACACAAAACTTCAAAGGCTACCCTCTCATCGAATATCACACACAATACGACGGAAGTAGCCTAAGAATATTTAATTAATCGAAAATTGAAAGTTAAAAACAAAATAACTTTCAACTTTCAATTATAATTTAGTATCTGTAAATATCTGATTTGTAAGGTCCGTCAACTGATACGCCAATATAATCAGCTTGTTCTTGTGTGAGTCGTGTCAGTTTAACGCCGATTTTTTCCAAATGTAATCTGGCGACTTCTTCATCAAGATATTTCGGCAGACAATAGACATCAACAGGATAGTTGCCTCTGTTTTTCCACAAATCTAATTGTGCCAATGTCTGGTTTGTGAACGAGTTACTCATCACGAAGCTGGCGTGACCTGTTGCGCAGCCAAGGTTGACCAAACGGCCTTCCGCCAAGATGAAGATTGCGTTTCCGTTAGGCAAGATATATTTATCAACCTGAGGCTTGATGTTAACTTTTTTAACACCTTCGAGTTTTTCCAAAGCTGAAACTTGAATTTCGTTATCAAAGTGACCGATGTTGCAAACAATAGCTTGGTCTTTCATCTGGAGCATTGTCTCGAGAGTGATGACGTCGCGGTTGCCTGTGCAAGTGACATAGACGTTACCTTCTTTAACAGCTTCTTCCACTGTTGTGACTTCGAATCCTTCCATCGCGGCTTGGAGAGCGCAGATAGGGTCGATTTCTGTAACGATGACTCTTGCACCGTAAGAACGCATTGAATGAGCGCAGCCTTTACCCACGTCGCCATAGCCGAGAACGACGACGACTTTACCGGCGAGCATGACGTCGGTAGCGCGTTTGATACCGTCGGCGAGAGATTCGCGGCAACCGTATAAGTTATCGAATTTTGATTTTGTCACGCTGTCGTTGACGTTGATAGCCGGAACGAGGAGTTTGCCTTGTTCTTTCATCTGATACAAACGATGGACGCCTGTCGTTGTTTCTTCAGAGACGCCTTTCCAGTTAGCCACGACTTCATGCCAATGATTTGGATTTTCCTTGTATGTAGCTTTGATGACAGACATAAGAGCTGCTTCTTCGGCGTTGCTAGGCTCGACATCCATGAGAGAAGGATCGTTTTCGCAGTCGTAGCCTTTATGTATTAATAAAGTAGCGTCGCCGCCGTCATCAACGATCAAATCCGGGCCTTTTCCATCAGGGAAAGTAAGAGCTCTCATTGTGCACCACCAGTAATCTTCGAGGGTTTCGCCTTTCCAAGCGAAGACCGATGTTCCAGCCGCTGCTATAGCCGCAGCCGCGTGGTCTTGGGTAGAGAAGATGTTACAGCTTGCCCAACGCACTTCAGCGCCGAGAGCCACCAATGTCTCAATCAAGATTGCTGTTTGGATTGTCATGTGCAGAGAACCGCTGATGCGAGCGCCAGCGAGAGGCTTTTCTTCGCCGTATTTTTTACGAAGAGCCATCAGACCTGGCATTTCGTGTTCTGAAACTTCAATTTCTTTTCTTCCCCAATCGACGAGATTCATGTCCGCCACCAAATAAGGAAGGTCGATTTGTCTTAATTTTTCGTTCATAATATAATGATTATTTTTTATTTTCGTTAAGATTGCAAAGATAGTAAAAAGACAAAAAGCGTAAGGCTAAAGGCTGAAGATTTTTTCAATTCATATATCAAGGAAAAACTGGCACAATTCTCTATATGTCTAAAATATTTTATTTTTTTTGCAAAAAGGTTTAACCATGAAGATAATCAACAGAGAATCTTACACCAAAAGAATTATAGACCTATTAAACGGAAACACATTCTAACCATATTATGCCGTATTTTTCAATATTTTTTATTTCTAACCGAAAATTATTATAATATTTTTCGATTCTAACCGATAAATTATATTATATTTGTCGAAAAGAATTTGTTATGATTACACGACTTATTGAGAATAGCATAAAAGAAGATTTTAACAAAGGTAAAATTATCATTGTTTTAGGAGCTCGTCAGGTTGGAAAGACAACATTATTCGATTCTATCATCAATGATTATGACAACGTTTTAAGATTAAATTGCGATGATTATGATGACAGGTTGGATTTGGAAAACAAAACTTCAACCGAATTAAAAAATCTTATCGGTAATCATAAGATTGTAGTCATCGACGAAGCTCAAAGAGTCAGCAATATCGGGATGACATTGAAAATCATTGCAGATTTAAAACTTGACACACAAGTTTTAGTCACTGGATCTTCATCACTTGAGCTTTCATCCAAAATCAATGAGCCTGTAACTGGCAGAATGTTCGAGTATAAACTATTTCCTTTATCATTAGCGGAACTTGCGAATCATACAAGCCAAAGAGAAGAAACTCGTCTGTTAGAACAAAGGATGATTTACGGATTATATCCTGAAATAGTAACGAATCTTTCTGACAACAAACGTTTGTTGACATCATTGGCTAACAATTATCTTTACAAAGACTTACTCAGTTATCAAGGCATCAAGAAACATGAAATATTGCATAAATTAGTCAGGGTTTTAGCTCTTCAGATTGGAAGCGAAGTCTCGTACAATGAATTATCGAATTTGTTAGGCATTGACAAAGAAACCGTTGAATCTTACATAAATTTATTAGAAAAATGTTTCGTCGTATTTCGACTTCCTTCGTATAACAGAAATATGCGCAACGAAATCAAGAAAGGGAAAAAAATATATTTCTACGACAACGGTATTCGTAACGCCTTGATTTCTAACTTCGCCCCATTAGAAATAAGACAAGACGCAGGTGCTTTATGGGAAAATTTCATGATAAGTGAGCGCATGAAACGTAACACATATCTTAATGATTATTCACAATTATTTTTCTGGAGGACGCAACAACAACAAGAGATTGATTTGATAGAAGAAAAAGACGGACGACTATTCACATACGAATTCAAATGGAACTCCAAGAAAAAATCGAAGTTGCCATCTTCTTTTGAAAGCAACTACTCCAACACAGAATTCAAAGTCATCAACAGAGAAAATTTCTGGGAGTTTGTTTTATGACATTAATCAATTCATAATGCATAATTGTGGAGACGTTACTCTCGTGGTGTCTTAAATATGATTTTTTCTCCTGACAGAACGAGTTGGATATTGTATTTTTGCAGGGAAAATTATGAAACTATATGAGCCTTGGATTCACAATAAATAAAGAAAAAAAACGGTGCACTTTTGGCGTATATCACCAACTCCATCCCCAATATCAATCTTCGAAAACTATTGAAGTTAGTTTATCTTATTGACGAAAAATTCATGGAGTCAAGAGGCTTCCCTCTCACTTGGTTTGATTATTACGCTTGGGAGAAAGGGCCTGTCGCTCCTGAGATATATGAAATCAAAAACGGAGCTTTTTCTGATTATGTAAAATGTTTCAAAAACGAAGATAACTCTTTGTGGTCAATAATCATAAAAGAAAAAAATGTCACTTTCGTTGACGGCAAATCTGAAGTACAAATACCTTTAACAAGACTTAACGAAGGAAATTTTGAAAAAGAAGAAACATACAATGAAACATTAGAATACATGCAATTTTGCGACACAATATAAGACAACATGTTAAAAACCAAAAACATTGTATATGGATTTAGTTCATATACGACACCTAAGAAACCAAAATATATTATTTCTCTATATCGAAGTAAAGAATTGAACATCGTAGCTGTTTTTACGACATCACAAAAACGTTCTGGAACAACATCTCCAAAGCATGGTGGAAATAAACGAAATGGTATTATTTCTTCATAGTCCCTTAACGCCTGAAAAATACAAGAAAATCTTTGATAAGATTTTATCTGATTATTATTCTTGAATTAACGTAAAATATTTTCAATTGTTAATTGATTTGGGCGTTCCGGCGATGCCGTCGGGCTTTCCGCTATATCTTTTTCCGCTTCCGCCTCCGTCTCCGCTTCAAAAGGATGCCGCTCCAATCCCTAACGCAACGTGTAAAAAAAGATTCGCTCCCTGTAGAGACGCGTCAATGCGACATGCCATAAAACGCATTGACACGTCTCAAAAACAAATACGAATCCTACAAAAAAATGAGACGTGTCAATGTGTGTTTATTTTTATGGTCACATTGACGCGTCTCTACAAAATTCTCAATTTTCAATTTAAAAAAAGGTGTCACCCTTCTCCAGAGCAACACCCCAATTATGCATTATGCATTATGAATTGTGAATTGATGTAATCGCTTTTATTCTAAGACTGGGCGCACGCTCCGACCGTAGCCACGGCTGAAGTAGTAGCTCATGCTGTGACCGCTACTATCGAAGACGAGGATGTACGCGACGTTGCTCTCGCTTTCGATAGGCGTAGAACTCCAATAGTTACCGTCGCTTCCAGCGCTGTAGAGCGAAGACCCGCGGCGACAACCAGCAGCAGGAAGGAAGATGCTGTTGCCATTAGGGCCTTCTACATTATAGCCATTAACTCCGTTCTGCATTGTCCATGTCCAAGTACAGTTATCTAACAATTCTTGTTGTTCTGCTTTTGTAGGCATTCTCCAATCTCCGCCCCAGTTGGCTGCAGCTGCATCGTATTGTGGTGTTAGATTGCCTTCACCGTCTATATAACCTTGAGATTGTAACTGCGAAATATCAAGTCCGTAGGTTGCGCTGTTTTCTTCTGTATATTCAGATTTTGTCGTTGTCTCGCCCCATGCGTAATAATTGCCGTATTCTTCTGGTGAAGATGCTCCAACGTTGCATGTCGCCCATTTTACGCTTAAGCCTAAATCAACGTAGCCATAGCCGTTTGATGTTCCTGTAGCTGGTGAATATGCAGCTAATGTTTTGAATGTTCTTTCTTCTCCATATGCTGTACCCACTTCATTTGTTGCGTAAGCTCTTACATAATAAGTGGTGTTAGGTTCCAAATTTGTCATATTAGATGTAAAAGTTCCTACACCGTTGCCATTTGTTGTCTTGTTGTCTTCTATTGTAGGATTTTGGTTTGTGCTCCAACAGACACCTTTAGCTGTCACTGCAGAACCGTTGTCTGTTGTAACATTGCCACCACATATTGCAGAATTACTTGTTATATCTGTAACTTCAGATGTCTCCACAAACGCATATTGCGCAGCTGGTCCTTCAAAATCACCACCACAAACTGGGCGCACCGACAGACCATATTCGCGATATTCGGAAAATATACTGTAACCGAAAATATGAAAATTTAGATAGTACGCTTCACTAAGAACGTAATGAGAAGGAATCCAATAGTAACCATCACTCCCATCGCGGCTGAGTGATGACCCAACACGACAACCAGCAGCAGGAAGGAAGATGTAATTGCTGTTAACCTTTGATGTAACTTTATAACCATTAACGCCGTTCTGTGTTGTCCAGGTCCAAGTGCAGTTGTTTAACAATTCTTCTTGTTCTGAATATGTTGGCATACGCCAGTCGCCTCCCCAGTTGGCTGCAGCTGCGTCGTGCTGTGCTGTAAGATTGCCTTCGCTATCTATATAACCTTGAGATTGCAACTGTGAATTATCAAGTCCGTAGGTTGCGCAGTTAGAAGAACTGTAGTTATTATTTGGTGCTGGTTCAGTCTCTCCCCATGCGTAGTAGTTGCCATAGTCTTCAGGTGAAGAGGCTCCAACATTACATGTTGCCCACAACAAGCCGCTTGGCAATCCTAAGTCAACGTATTCGTGGTTGTTGTTGTCTGGGGTTTCTGGCTCTTCTTCTATCTCTTCCCATTTCAAGGCTACTTTATCGTTAGTCGCTGTTCTGTAATAGACTTTGTTGCCTTTAACTCCGTTATGGAATGTATATGCGTAGGTCTTGTCAGACTTTTTATGTTTTATCTTCGCTTCTTTTTCGTCGTTTGGCAACAGAACAACATAGGATATGCCGCTTGCGCTTTCAACCTCTATCTTTGCATTGTTGTCTTCTGTAACATCAAGCTCGTATCTTTCGCCATTGTATTCCAAAGCGTATTCTGTGCCTAAAATAGCATCGCCGTACAACTCTTCAACGTTTTCCAAGTCTAATAATGCTATCGCAATCTGGTTTACCAATGTGCCTTTGAGATTCAACTTAACTTCGCCGTTTTCTGTTACAGCTGTTACTTTTGTCGTTGCTATATGGCAGTAGCCCAAGTCTTCCAAACGGCCGCTTTGTGCGGCAATGCTGCCTGTGAGACTTTCTCCGTCATCAGAAAGATTATAATATGGCGTCTCCATCCGATGTGAATGTCCGAAGTACCAGATGTCGTATTCCTGTCCTGAAACGATAAGGCCTTCAGATGCTTCGCCTTCAAATTCAAGTCTTAACGGGTCGCCATCTGCCCATGCTTCCAGTTCTATAATCTGTGGTGTTTCGCCGTGCACTGCAAGATAGACGCATTCTCTTCCGTCGCTCCATCTTATATTGCCTTCCGTCATTAACTGACTGAAATCTGAACGGCTGTTCTTGTTCAGCGAAATCGTGCAGCTGACCTTCACCTTTTTAGCGTTAGAGTTAGAGGCTGAATCAGTGTTATCATCAGTTCCAGGTTTACGGCATTGGCTCAAAAAAACAACCGCCAACACCATAACAATGGTCATAAGTTTTTTCATTGTCTTATTTTTTATTGATTAATTTTTCGATTGAATTTAAAGGTCTGAAGGTCGTAAG
>JAZLEO010000024.1:0-71675 GCA_045615285.1 Bacteroidales bacterium | reverse complement strand
GTAGCCACCAAGGGAACATATTGCACCACCATTTCGTAGCCGCAGTAATCCTTCAGTTCGTATGGCAGCCAATATTCCATCTTGCCGTAATCATCATGGATGATTTCCACGAATGTCGCCTGAGAAGCAGTAAGATACAGATAGACCTCGCCTGGTTCAAAACTCCATTCAAGATCAGTTCCGCCATTACCTTTAAAGACGAATTTGCTTCTTGACTCGGCGCTAATATTCTCCGTAGAAATTTTTATCAAAGCCATCGGATTGTCGTTAATGTCTTTATGATCTTCACGATCTGGCATAACATAACCCACAATCTGACGGAAAGAGCCCTCTTTAACACGCAGCTGAGCGAAAGATGTCAACGACATAAATGTCAATAATATAAGCAAAAGTCTTTTCATAATCTAATTTTTATTTTTAAGCAAATGTAGAAATTTATCAGGAATTATTTTTCAATTTATAAAATTTATTTTCATTCTCATTTCAAGTTTTCCATCGCCAGATACGCCATCAATCCAGTTCCTATTTCGAGAGCATCTTCGTCGATATTAAAAGTCGGGGTGTGCTGTTTTGAGACGATACGCTTCCTAACATTTGATGTTCCGATGCGATACATACAAGCTTTCGTCTTATGAGAATACCAAGCGAAATCTTCTGCCGTCATCAACCGAGGAATCGGCCTGACATTTTCCTCGCCCATAAATTCGATTGCAGATTTCCTCAATGATTCAGTTAGACTTACGTCATTTTTCAAGACAGGATAACCTTCTTCCATATAAACTCTAGCCCTCACTCCCATCGACTTGGCTATTTCAGAGCATATTTTCTTAATCTTATTTTTGACAGCTTTTCTCTCAGTTTCGTTGAAAGTTCGCATCGTTCCTTTGAGGCGGACTTTTTCAGGAATCACGTTGTAAGTTCCGTCGGCGATAAAACTACCGAAAGCTATAATGATAGGATTTTCTCTTTCTTCTTTATTAAACTCCGAACTAAGTTCAGATATGGTACACAATATCTTAGCGGCTGCCACCGTAGTATTGGAACGCTCTTCTATCTTGGCAGCGTGACCGCCTTTACCACTTACCGTGATATTAATTTCATCACATGAAGCCATATAATCACCAGAATAAAAACCGACTTCACCACAAGGCAAATCAGGATAGACATGCTGAGCCACAATAGTTTCCACATCCCTTAAAACGTCATGTTCTATCATAATGGACGCTCCGCCAGGAAGTTTTTCCTCACCAGGCTGAAAAATAAGTTTCACTGTACCTTCAAATTCATCTCTCATCTGATTGAGAATATTGGCAACACCAAGCAACATCGCAGTATGAGCATCATGGCCACAAGCGTGCATCACACCTTTAACCAAGGATTTATACGAGCATTTATTTTCTTCCTGAATAGGAAGTGCGTCAATATCAGCACGAAGTGCAATGACTTTCTTTTCTGGATTCCGTCCTTCTATCGTAGCGACAATACCTGTCACAGTCACAAAATCATGTCTGATATTCCATGAAGCCAAATTATCTGAAATAATTTGAGCAGCATCGTATTCCTTGAAACTCAAACCAGGAAACGCATGTAAACGACGCCTTATTCCAATAATATCTTGTTTCTGCTCCTTAGCAAGTGTCTTTATTCTGTTTTTCATTATGAAAGATTTTTAGTAAAAGGCCAACAGTCAAACAACTACGGCAACATACAAGTATAAAACCGCATAACTTTCACCTTATGCAAAAATAAGAATAATTAGGAATTAGGAGTTAGGAATTAGGAATTATTTCAATTTATGTTAATTCGTGTCAATTAGTGAATAACATAAAACAAAAAAGCTCCTCATTTCTGAGAAGCTTTCTGCGGTGCTGACGAGACTCGAACTCGCGACCTCCTGCGTGACAGGCAGGCATTCTAACCAAACTGAACTACAGCACCTGCTCTTTTTTCGTTTTCAACTCCGTTATTTCGTTGTTGATTACGAGTGCAAAGATACGACCTTTTTTCAAATCTGCAAGCTTTTTTTTTAAAAAAAAATCACTTTTTTTAAATTATTTTTTATTCAATTGATTATCAATAGAATATTATTTCAAAAAATTATCTTATTAAAAAAGCGCCATTTCCCTTAACATTGTGATATTTTACGTCTAAATATTCAGCTTCTTCGATCAATTCAGCAGCTAAATAATATGGAACGCTACTATCAATTATCAGATTATCAAAATCATACACATTTAAAAGATAAGATAAGCTTTGTCGTTTCCGTCCATAAACAAGCATATAATCCAGCTGAATCCGGTAAGAAAGTCTTTCTTTACAAAAATCACTTCCATCAGACAATCCAATGAGTTTTTCATTAAAAGTTACGACATTTTTTCGTTTTTTTACGAAATTCCAATCAAAATCCTCATTTAAAAATTCCATTTTTCCATCATAAAAAACTCCCTTACTCACCAAAAAATTTTCAATATTATATGAAAAAGCAGATTCATCATTAAAAAAAGCTGTATCCGCCACCAAAACATGACTCTTTCCATTAATAAAATCTATCGCAGTCATATTATTAATCGAATAAACCACCATCTCTTTCTGATTTTGCTGTTTTATCAAGTTATTCAAATTAACAAGCCAGAAAATACACGACATTATCATAATAAAAAACAACATTTTCTTAATTTTAAGTTCAACTAAAAAGAAAACCGCCAAGATTATCAACAACAGAATAACGAACTGCATTTCATTTATATAAATTCCTTTAACAATTGAATACGGCAAAGACTCTATCCAAGACACTCCATAATTCATCACAAAAATCATCTTTGAGACCAAATAAGCGATGATATTATTTATATAAGGTATAAAGAAAATCAGCAGCATTATCATCCCTCCTATAATCACTATCGAAGATATTGGTGTCATAAATAAGTTACTAAGCCAAAAATATATCGGAAACTGATGAAAATAATAAATTGTGAAAGGTGTTGTAGCGATTTGAGCAGCGATAGTCACAGAAGTCATCTCCCATATCTTATTAACAATCTTATATTTAGAATAAAACATCCTTGATATTGGCTGCTGTAATACGACAATTCCGATCACTGCGACATACGACAAAAGAAAGCCAATGTCGAAAAGATTCGCCGGATTTATACATAACAATATGAAAGCTGATGCCGCCAAAGAATTCAACAAAACACCTTTTCTATCAATGACATTTCCTATTATCACAAAAGAAAGCATGATTGTCGCTCTTAATATAGAAGGAGCCAATCCTGCAAGCAAGGCGTAAAACCATATTAGGACAAGTAATACAAATTGTTTAAGCACACGCTGTTTTTTCTTCCTATCATCAAGAAAGACAAGCATATACGAGAAAACCATAAATATCACGCCTACATGTAGTCCAGAAACGCATAAGATATGCATCGCTCCAGCAGCAACATATTTTTGTCTCAGTTCTTGAGGCAGACTATCATCATAGCCGAGTAAAATTGCAGCAGCCACAGCATATTCATCCTCTTTTACGCCAAGTTTCTGCATTGTATCAAGGAGAAAATCTCGTATCCAATAAGAAAAACTATAAATAGGATTCGCTTCATTACGATTCAAATCCTGCCACTCATCAGATTTCAGATAAACCTGATGAGTAACACCTTTTTTACGCATATAATCTTTATAATCAAATTGTTCAGGATTTGGCGGTTTATCAACCTCCTCTGGATTTGTGAATATAATTATGCAGTCACCATATTTAAGTGCTAAAGAACTTTCTTCTTTTTCAAAATAAGCAACGACCTTGGAATCTATGCTTTCCAAAACGCCATCACGTTCAAAGCCATAGACATCCAACATCACTTTTATGGATTTTTCTTTAATCGCAGGACATTCACAAAGTCGCGCCAAATAATATTTAGGAATCTTCTCTATTTTGGATATATCATTGACATTCAATTTAAAATCATCAATTTTAACTAAAGTGAATCCTAATAATATAAGGTATGTAAACAAAAAAATTGAAAACACCCAACGGAAACGATAATTCTTCACCAACATCGAAGTTAAAATCAATGTAAGCAATAATATCGAAAGAAAAATTAACAAAAAAAGGATTGAATTTCTTTCTGATGATATTTCATCAAAGGAAAAAGCCGCATAAATTCCTATTGCAAAAGGAACTAACAGCCTGATAAACGGATATTTAAACCAAGAAATCATCTTGCATCATAAATTTTGGGTTCACGATGCAAGATAACATTTTTTTCAATACATAAAACAATGAATTACAATATTTTATGTTAAAAATTATTAAGATTTATTTTTCTTACTTTTCATATCGCCGACTATAATCGTAGCTGCATTATTCGACGCTCCAGCGTTACCTAATTTATATCTCAAATCCTCGTAATCATCCAACAATTGACGTTGACGTTTATGATTAGTCAGCAGCTGTTTCAGTTCTTCAGAGATATTTTCAGGAGTTAAATCATTCTGTATCAATTCCTTTAAAACAGGTTTATCCATTATCAAGTTAACGAGGCTTATATATTTGACTTTGATAAGATTTTTAGCTATGAGATACGATATTTGATTTCCTTTATAACAAACCACCTCTGGGACATAAAGGAGCGCCGTCTCCAAAGTAGCTGTTCCCGACGTAACTAGCGCCGCACTGGCAACTTGTAGCAACTGATAAGTTTTATTAAAAACAAGATTCACTTTCGCATCTCCAATCAAAGATCTATAAAAACTCTCCGGCAAAGATGGAGCGCATCCTATAACAAACTGATACTCAGGATACATTTTCACAACTTTCAGCATAACTTCAAGCATACGCGTAACTTCCTGCTTACGGCTTCCCGGAAGAAGAGCTATTATTTCTTTCTTAGGATTAAGATTATTCTGCTTTATAAAATGACTCTTATTAACATATTTTATTTTCGACAATTCATCCAGCAGAGGATGTCCAACAAAATGAGCGTCAACACAATAGTCATCATAAAAATCTTTTTCAAAAGGAAGGATAACCAACATTTTATCCACCACTTTTTTTATGGTGTGAACACGACGTTTTTTCCAAGCCCAGACCTGTGGTGAGATATAATAATACACCTTGATGTTATGTTTATGTGCGAACTTCGCTATTTTCAAGTTAAATCCCGGATAATCAATAAGTATTATAGCGTCAGGTTTAAATTTCAGAATATCTTTTTTACAAAAACTAAGATTTCTCAAGATAGTTTTAAGATGCAACAGAACCTCGACGAAGCCCATGAACGCCAGATCTCTATAATGTTTGACCAAAGTAGCACCTTGTTTTTTCATAAGATTTCCACCCCACGCACGAATTTTGGCATAAGGATCCTTTTTCTTCAAAGAAGCTATCAAATTCGCTCCGTGCAAATCGCCGGAAGCCTCACCTGCTATTATATAATATTTCATTTTAAAACCATATACATTACAAAAACAACACCTATCAAAGTCGTGAAAATCATACCTTTACCAACAGATTCCAAATTCCATTTCACAAGCATAAAACGAGCGATCAAAAGATTTGGAATCAACGAAAGCATGTACGTCCACAAAGAATCACGATTTTGTGAAAAATATGAAAAATCCGTAAAAAGATTGATTATGCTATATAGCACAAAAAACAAAATCACAGACAGACTCAATCCGAACCAAAAATTATCCTTAATTTTCATATCCAATTTTCAAAAATGTTTTAACATTTGATATAATTTCTGCGTCGGTAAACCCATTACGTTAAAATACGAGCCTTCAACACAATTAACGCCAATATAACCAATCCATTCCTGAACTCCATACGAGCCAGCCTTATCGAATGGTTTATAATTTTTAACATAATATTCTATTTCCGCATCATCCAGAACATCGAAAGAGACTTTTGAGACGACAGAAAACGTCTTTGTTTTTTCTTTTGTATGGATGGTGACACCCGTTACGACAGAATGTTTCTTGCCAGAAAGAAGACGCAACATATCACGGGCTTCATCTACATCTTTTGGTTTTCCGAGAATCATATCATTGACAATAACGACAGTATCCGCCGTTATAACCATATAATTATCAGGAAGTTCAGCCGCATCAAAAGCTTTAGCTTTTTTAACACTCAAATACGGAGCCACATCAAAAACCGACATATTTGCAGGATACGACTCATCCACATCTTTTGTCAAAACAGAAAAATCCAGGCCAACACCTTTTAAAAGCTCTTGTCTTCTCGGAGATTTTGAAGCAAGAATTATATTGTACGACTTTAAATTTTCTAACATCATTTTAAAAATAACATTGACAACAAACCGATTAGCATCATCATTTTAGTCATTACCGACAAACGATGAAAATCTTTTTTATTTTGCGCCTTGAACAATTTATACATCAACAAAAACAAGCATAACGACACAATCCCGACCAATCCCAACGCCATGTACAACTGTAATTTAAATAGTATAAAACAATATACAAACAATAGAAGCATAGACAATATTATCAAAACATAAAGCATTGTCTTTGTTTTACTTACACCATAAACAATAGGTATAGTACGGCAATGAATTTTCGTATCTCCCTCATAATCCTCCACATCTTTGACGATTTCCCTAATAAGCGTTAACAAAAATGCGAACAATGTGTAAATCAGCACGAAATACACGATATTGACAACAATATCTTTACAAAGAGATAAAATCAACAAATTATCAGACAGATATAATATTTCAAACAGATACGGCAGAAAAACCGCGAATGCCACAGAAAACGCTACTATCAAATTCCCGACGAACAATCTCTTTTTGTAAGTAAAAGAATATGAATACAATAAGCACGCTAAAAGCACTAAAACCGCGAATAGTATATAAAATTTAACTTTTAAAACGATGACACTCGATGCCAATCCGAAAGCCAAACCTAGAAATGTTAAAATTCCGTATGAAATGAGCGCTTCTTTTTCTGAAAAAACTTTGGAAATCAAAAGTTTTTCCGGCTTATTATGCTTGTCAATCTCAATATCAAAATAATCATTTATGACATAACCTGCAGCCACTATAAGCACCAACGATACAACAAGCAGGAAAAAAGAAATGGCAGGCGGCAAAACAGACGTAAAATAATATGACAAAGGCGACATCAGGCAATAATATACAAGAAACATCATTACCGTTATCATCAATAAATTAGTCCAACGAATTAATTTAAAAAATGATATTATCTTATTCATAATCAACAACTACCAAATATAACAACTAAAATCTTTCATCCATTTATCCTGAGCTTTCAGCACCTGTTCTATAATATCCCTGACGGCACCTTTACCGCCATTACGGTTACTGATATACAAACTAATATCCTTTATTTCAGGAGAAGCGTCGGCCGGGCATACTGGCAAACCGACCATTTTCATAACAGGATAATCTGGAAGATCATCGCCCATATAAACCATTTGTTCCGGCTTTAAGTTATTGGCTTCCATGTATTTTTGCAGCACCTCGACTTTATTAGCCGAACGAACGAAAACATCTTTCACTCCCAACATTGCCATGCGCTTTTCTATTGATATTGAGTAGCCTCCAGTGATTACCGCAATATTATATCCCAAACGAGACGCCAGTTGAAGCGCATATCCGTCTTTCACATCACTGCTGCGCAAAGGGATTCCATTACCATCGACCAAAACATCACCAGAAGTCATAACTCCATCATAATCAAAGATAAAAGTATTGATATTCTTTAATAATTCCTTATAGTTTTTCATTTTGACTTACTTTTATTCATTATATAATCCGTTAACATTTCATATATTTTTTTCTCTTCAATTTTATTATCCAACAAAGATAAATGCTTGCTGATTGTATTAACATCTCCCCTTTTAGCCGGCCCTGTCAAAGCCTTTTCAGGTCCCATTGCGAATGATTTATTCACCGTTTCACGTACCAGAGGCTCCAACACTGAAATATCCAAACCTTTGTCTTTTAGCAGATTATCTCCTATTTGCAGCATTATGTTAACAAAATTTGACACATAAACCGCACTCATGTGAATATGACTTCTATCTTCATCGGAACAATCTATGACGACATCAGAAATAATACTTGCCAAAACTCTTAGTTTCTCCAAATTATCTGAAGATGAAGCATTTATCATAAGCGGAACTTTTTTAAAATCAACGTCAAAACTCTTCGTCAAAGTTTGTAACGGATACAAAATTCCGTAATTCTTAACATTATTTAACAAAGACGAAGGCTGCGTACCCGAAGTATGAACCAACAAACCTCTATAGCCATCAAGATTTAAGGCGACATTTTGTATCGCATCATCCTTCACCGCTATTATAATAAGGTCACAATCTATAACCTTTCCATAATCGGCTACGGCCTCAACACCGAACTCAGTCTCTATTTCCGTTTTTTTCCCCTCATCGCGGATCAAAATATAATTTGGATTTATTCCATTATCCCTCAATGCTTTAACAAAAGCATACGACACATTTCCCGAACCTATCAAAGCAATTTTATCAAATGGATTCATCTTTAAAAATATTTTCTACGAAAGTACAAAAAAAAACGTTACCAATTCAAGACATGAGTGTCAAGATGTCGCAAAAAAGGCATAAAAAGCGTAAATAAAGTTGCCGTTAACTTATGTTAAAATCCGTTAACTTTTATTAAAATCCGTTAACTTTTTCATTAAATCCGTTAACTTTTAAAATTTAACATTTTATTAACATTTTGCAACTATAAGAAAATCAATAAAATACGAACACAGTCGGTCAAATGGCCTCAAAAGGGTATTGACAAAATAAATATCTGAATTATTTTTGCAGCGCAACAACAAAAAAACAACCAATTTTTTAAACTAAAAAACAACATTATTATGACAACAATTGAGTTCAACAGCAGCCTGACAAATCTTCAGAAGAACCTTGAAGTTTTTGCTAAACAACTTACCGGCAACGAAGACGATGCGAAAGACCTAACACAAGAGACTTTTCTCAAGGCATTGATTTACCGAGAGAAATATGTCAATCACAACAATTTCAAAGCTTGGGTTTATACCATAATGAAAAACATTTTCATCAACAACTATCGTAGAACAAAAAAAGCCAGAACAATTATCGACCAAAGCGAAGATCTTTACTATTTAAATATCAGCAATTCACACACCGACACCGATCCAGAGTCAATAATCAACGCCATAGAATTGGAAAAAGGCATCAAGAATCTGGACGAAGATTTCAGGCGAGCGTTCGACATGTACAACAACGGCTACAAATACAAGGAGATAGCCGATTGTCTGCATCTGACCATCGGCACTGTCAAGAGCAGAATTTTTTACAGCCGTAAGAAACTGATGAACCAATTAAGTGAATATTGTCCTAACTAACATCATAAGCATTGGCTATGAGCAAAAGCGACCAACAATCGCCGAATGCTCATAGCGCTTTGCCCGCATAAAAAAATGTTTAAAATAAACACAATAAAATTGACAAATAGTTGTTAATTTTGCACATATTACAAAACTAAAAAAATCAGTTATGATTGAGACAGATATTCGTGAATTAAACGAAAGAATACAAAGAGAAAGTCAATTCATTGACCTTGTCAATCTTGAAATGAGCAAAGTCATTGTCGGACAAAGACACATGACAGAAAGATTACTTATTGGTTTATTGTCGAACGGTCACATTCTTCTTGAAGGTGTTCCTGGATTGGCCAAGACTCTTGCCATCAAGACATTATCGAGCATCATCGACGCAGATTTCAGCCGTATTCAATTTACGCCAGATCTTTTGCCTGCCGACTTAATCGGAACAATGATTTACAGTCAGAAGAACGAAGAATTCATAGTTCGTAAAGGCCCTGTTTTTGCGAATTTCGTTTTAGCTGACGAAATCAACCGTTCTCCAGCCAAGGTACAAAGCGCATTGCTTGAAGCCATGCAGGAGCATCAGGTTACAATTGGAGAAAGCACTTTTGCTTTGCCAGATCCATTCTTGGTAATGGCGACGCAAAACCCTATAGAACAGGAAGGTACATATCCTCTTCCGGAAGCTCAGGTTGACCGTTTCATGTTAAAAGTCATTATCGATTATCCTAAAAAAGAGGAAGAAAAAATCATTCTCCGTCAGAATATCAACAAGGATTATCCAGAAATCAAGCCAGTCACTTCTACAAAAGAAATTCTTAACGCCAGAAAAGTATGCCGTGAAGTCTATCTTGACGAAAAAATCGAGAACTACATTACCGACATCGTTTTCGCGTCACGTTATCCGAACGATTACAAGTTGAAGAAGTTCGCCAATTTGATCAGCTACGGAGGTTCACCTCGCGCCACGATCAACTTAGCGATGGCAGCCAAGGCCTACGCTTTCATCAAACGCCGCGGCTATGTTATTCCAGAAGATGTCAGAGCCGTTGCTCCTGACGTAATGCGCCACCGTATCGGATTAACGTATGAAGCTGAAGCTGAGAATATTACAACAGAAGAAATCATCAACGAGATACTCAATATTGTAGAAGTGCCGTAATCATCATCCGACTTATGGAAACAAACGAACTATTTAAAAAGGTTAGAAAAATCGAAATTAAGACACGAGGCTTGACTAACAACATATTCTCAGGCCAATATCACAGTGCCTTCAAAGGACGTGGTATGACCTTTAGTGAAGTTCGTGAATATCAATATGGTGACGACATTCGCAACATAGATTGGAATGTAACCGCTCGTTTCAACCGTCCTTTTGTCAAAATTTTTGAAGAAGAGCGAGAAATGACTGTGATGTTATTAATTGACGTTTCCGGATCCAATGATTTTGGTTCTGTCAATATTTCAAAGAGAGATCTCAGCGCAGAGTTAGCGGCGGTACTGGCTTTTTCAGCGATTCAAAACAACGATAAAGTCGGAGTGATATTTTTCAGTGACCAAATCGAGAAATTTATTCCGCCGAAGAAAGGTTCCAGTCATATATTACGAATAATCAGAGAGATAGTAACTTTCACGCCACAGCACAAAGGCACCGACATCGGAGAAGGTCTGCGATTTCTGACCAGCGCCATAAAAAAACGCACTACAGCATTCTTAATATCGGATTTTGTTTCAAAAAAACCTTTTGAACAACAAATAAGGATCGCTGCCAACAAACACGATCTTGTGTGCCTGAGAATCACCGATAAAAGAGAACTTATAATTCCTAAAATCGGACTCGTAAAATTCAGAGATTCAGAGACTAATAAAGATGTCTGGATTGACACTTCAATGAGTTCCTGGAACGAAGCTTATCAAAAATATCTACAACAAGAATCTGCGAGACTTAATAAGATATTTGCAAATAACGGAATAGATAACACATTGATTTATACCGACATCGATTACGTAAAGCCATTAATGCAGTTATTTAAGAAACGAGAATCAAGAAGATGAAAAACAAAATATTGCATCTTATAACATTTATCATTGCTATGACAATATTTTCACCTTATAAATATTGTCACTCTCAGGATATTCGAGTCAACGGAAGCATTGACAAAGACAGCATTCTTGCGGGACAAACCTTCAACTATAATATAAATATAAGAGCACCAAAAGGTTACATCGTAAATCTAGATGAATTAAAGGACACTTTAAGCAAAAGTATCGATATTGTAGGAAGAGGCGAAATCAGCGAACAAGTCGCGGATAAGAGCGATGATATTATAGTCTCTCAACTTCTAACACTCACTTCATTTGACACAGGCTATGTCGAAATCCCAAGTATCGGCATAAAATATTATAAATCAGCCGATGACACAACGACATACACCAGTTTCACCAATTATATGGACATTTATGTAAAGCCCGTCTCTATCGACACGACAATCGCATACATGCCGATAGTTGAGCCTATAAAACAGAACGTTACTTTTGAAGAAACGTTACCATATTTCGGAGGAACAATCATTTTGGCAGGTTTAATATTGCTTGCCATATATTTGATAAGACGCATTAAAAACAAGGAAAAAATTGTTGTCGAAGAAGAGAAACCACAGATTCCAGCAATTGTCACCGCCAGAGAGAAATTATCCGTCCTGAAAGAATCAAATCTTTGGCAATCAGGAAGATATAAAGATTATTATACAGATTTAACTGATATTGCCAGAGAATATCTCGAAGGTCAATTTAACATTGATGCAATTGAAATGACATCGGAAGAAATACTTAACGAAGTTAAAAAGATTCAACTTGACAACCTAACTTTCAACAAGTTACAAAACACACTTATAACTGCCGACTTAGTCAAATTCGCTAAAGCCACTCCAAATTCCGCCGAGAATGAAACCGCTTTTAACGACATTAATTCGTTCGTCGAAGAAAGTTTCATTTTCCATCAAGAATCAGAAAAGAAAAAAGCCGAAGAAGCCAAGGCAAAAAAATACGATTTTGAAGAAGACATCACTAAAAACCAAGAAATGGAGGAAACAAAATGAATTCAATTGAATTTGCATCTCCGCATTTCCTTTTCGGATTGATTATCATACCAATTCTGATAATATGGTATGTTTTCTACTGCAACAAGCAACAAGCATACGTACGTTTTTCCGATACAAATTTCTTCGATAAGCTACCTAAATCGTGGAAAACTTATTCGAGGCACCTCATTTTTGCACTTGAAGCAATAGCTTTATCGTTGTTTATCATAGCATTAGCTCGTCCTCAAACCAGTTCCAAAAATCAAAAAATCAATGTTGAAGGAATCGACATTGTTTTGGCCATGGACATTTCCAGCAGTATGTTAGCTTGCGACCTAAAGCCAGACAGGTTGGAAGCTTCAAAAGCAGTTGCTTCCGATTTCGTCTTAGGACGTCCTGACGACAGAATGGGACTGATCGTGTTTAGCGGCGAAACTTTCACCCAAGTACCTTTGACGACAGACCACGCCATGATGCTTAACATGTTGAAAGACATGAAATGCGGTATGCTTGAAGACGGCACTGCCATAGGCGACGGTTTAGCTTCAGCTGTGAACAGACTAAAAGACAGCGAAGCCATTTCAAAAGTAGTGATTTTACTGACAGACGGTGACAACAACGCTGGTTCCATCGACCCTTCAACGGCGGCGGAAATGGCTAAATTATTCGGCATCAGAGTCTATACCATCGGAGCCGGAACTAGAGGAATGGCACCTTATCCTGTACAAACTCCATTTGGAGGCATTAAGTATCAACAAGTTGAAGTAAATATCAACGAGCCTTTGTTACAAAGTATAGCAGATGAGACTGGCGGAAAATATTTCCGTGCAGAATCAAAAGAAAAGCTTCAACAAATATATGATGAAATCGACAAAATGGAACGTTCCAAGATAGAAATCAACGAATATAAAAGGCTCCATGAAGAGTTTTATCCGTTTGTTTTCGCAGGTCTTATCCTCCTCATTTTGTCATTTATTTTAAAGAACACAATTTTCAAATCAATAACGGATTAAGATAATACAATGGAAACCAACATTTTAAAATTCGAGCATCCTGAGTATCTGTATTGGCTTTTAATAATACCGATTCTTATTGCCATTTACGTTTCAATACGTATTATCAACAAGAAGCAGTTCCAAAAATTCGCAGACACGAAATTCATGGAACTATTAGCACCTCTTGTATCAAAATCAAGAAGCAATATAAAATTCATTATTTTCTTGTTTATCATTACATTAGGTATTATAGGAGCTGCTAATTTACAAACCGGTTCCAAGATGGAAGAAGTCAAGCGAGAAGGCATCGATTTGTATTTTTGCATTGACATTTCGACATCAATGAATGCGGAAGACATCGCCCCGAACCGTTTAGAGCGTTCCAAACAAGCCATCAACAACATCATCAACAAACTTAATGGCGACAGGATCGGTATCATCATCTTCGCAGGAAACGCATACGTTCAACTGCCGATAACGACAGACTATGCGGCAGCGAAAATGTTTCTTTCTACGATCAACACCAGTCTTATACCTTCACAAGGAACTGAAATAGGAGCTGCTATAAGTCTGGCAGCCAAATCTTTCGGAGAAAACGAGCATAACAAAGCAATCATAATAATTTCGGACGGTGAAGATCACGAAAACGGCAACGCCATAAAAGCAGCGCAGGAAGCCACAAAATCAGGAATCCAAATATATACAATAGGTATGGGCCTCGAAGAAGGAGCTCCTATCCCACTCTACAACCAATACGGCAAGCAAACCGGATATAAAAAAGACAGAAACGGCAATGTCGTTATAACAAAACTGGATGATAATTTGTTACGTCAGATAGCTGAAATCGGAGACGGCATCTACAGAAGAGCCAGCAACTCCAACGTAGGCCTGGATGAAATCTTTGAAAAAATAAACAGCAGCAATAAATCAGAAATAGAATCCAAAATTTTCACAGACTATGAAGATCAATTTCAATGGTTTATCGGCGCTGCAATAGTTCTTTTAATAATATTAATTTTAACCTCATCAGGAAAAAAAGACTGGGAGACAAAATTCAATTTTTTTGAACCGAAAGATGAAAACGAATAAACGCAAAATATTTTTCAGCGCACTCCTTGCGTCATTATGTCTGACAATCAATGCACAGACAGACAAGGGATTTATAAGACACGGCAACAAGGAATTTAAGAACGGCAATTATTCTGAAGCTGAAGTGAATTACAGAAAATCCTTGGATAAAGAATATAATTCCAAAGCGCAGTTCAATTTAGGCGACGCTTTATATGAACAGAAAAATTATGAAGAAGCAGAAAAGACATTCACGGACGTGACACAACACAACACCTCCAAAGAATTGGAAACCAATGCTTTTTACAATCTAGGCAACACATATATGGCTCAGGAAAAATACGCCGAAGCTTTTGATTCCTACAAAAAATCATTAAAAGCTGATCCTGATAACGAAAATGCCAGATATAATCTGGAGTACGCCCGCTGGAAAATGATAAAACAACAGCAGCAGCAAAATCAGCAACAGCAAAATCAGCAACAGCAAGATCAACAACAAAATCAGGATAACAAACAGCAGGAACAACAACAGCAAAATCAGCAGCAACAACAAAATCAGCAGCAACAGGAACAACAACAAAATCAAGACGATAACAAACAGCAGGAACAACAGCAGCAAAATCAACAGCAGCAGCAAATGTCGAAAGAAGATGCCGAACGTATGTTAAAAGCTCTTGAAAATCAAGAAAAAAAGACAATGGACGAAATGAACGACAAGAAAGCCGCACAAATGCAAAAAAGAAAAGCTGAAAAAGATTGGTGATAGTATTAAATAAGATTATATTTTTGCAATAAAATTTTAAGTAATGAAAGCAAAACTGTTATATATATTAACATTCATTTTTATTTCAATACATTCTGTTGATGCTCAATCAGATGTATCGTTCAGAACGATCTGCAAGAAACAAGTATCCGTAGGAGAACAATTTCAAGTATCGTATGAATTGAATGGCGACGGAAAAGATTTCAAATCACCGAATTTCACGAACTTTGAAATAATAGGCGGGCCTTTTACATCAACAAGTTCCAGCGTACAAATCATAAACGGCTCTGTATCAAGAACCAACACACAGACTTTTTCATTTCATCTCAGAGCCATCAAAGAAGGAACATTCACGATTCCATCCGCATCGATAACAGTTGACAGAAAAAAAATAACCAGCGAACCTTGCGAGATCATTGTAACAGCATCACCAACAGGATC
This sequence comes from Bacteroidales bacterium, assembly GCA_045615285.1. GTDB lineage: Bacteria > Bacteroidota > Bacteroidia > Bacteroidales > F082 > Limimorpha. The sequence goes on along the minus strand of JAZLEO010000024.1, from coordinate 55,947 downwards.
AAACAGTTATGGCGGATCTTCAAACAATACGCAAGTCACTGTAGGTAACAGAGATGTTTTCTTGGAAGCCACGCCGAACAAGAAAAAAGCATATCTCGGAGAACAAATCCTGCTTACATACCGTATATATTACACCATACCAATTTCACAGTTATCCGTTTCAAAAGCGCCTTCATATTCAGGCTTTTGGACAAAAGACATTACCGAAAACGACGGTTCATTGCAGCAATCATCCGTTGTCAGAGACGGACATCAATATAATGTAGCGACGATTCAAGAAATAGTTTTATTTCCACAAAAAGCAGGAAAATTAACAATTGATCCGCTGGACATTTCATGTTTGGCACAGATCAGGCAACAGCGCAACCGTTCCCAAAGTTACGATCCTTTTGAAGACTTCTTCGGCGACATTATGGGAAGTTCATACACAAATGTAAGAAAAGACATTAAGTCTCAACCGATTACAATTGAAATTGAACCATTGCCAACAAGTAACAAACCAATTAATTTTAACGGCGCTGTCGGACAATTCACTTTCACATCGAAAATTGACAAGAGCGAGTTGAAAGTCAACGAAGCCTTCACCTTGACATTAACAGTTTCCGGAAAAGGCAACATCGATTTGTTAGAATTGCCGAAGCCAGTTTTCCCTCCAGATTTTGAAGTTTATGATCCGAAAATCACTTCGTCGGTAAAAAGTAACGCATTAGGAATTCATGGCAGCAAGAAAGCCGAATATATCATAATCCCAAGAGTATCAGGAGATTTTACACTCAACGACATTGAATTTTCATATTTCAATCCTTCATTAAAACGATATGAAACATTAAAGTCGGACGTACATACGATACAAGTTCAAAAAGGAGCAAGTAGCGCTAATTCAGGAATTTACGCTCAAGGACAAGCAGACATAAAATATCTGGGCAGCGACATCAGACATATAAACACAAGCGATCATAAATTGAGTGTCACAGGTAATCTTTTCTTCATGTCACCAGCGTATATCATTATAATAATCATAATGTTAGCGATGTTTATCATTACCTTTGTCACATATAAAAGAATTAATAAATTCAACAAAGACCAAGTTCTTGTCAAAAACAAGCAGGCTACAAAAATCGCCAAGAAACGTTTGAACGAGGCACATAACCATTTGATTACAAACAATCAAAACGGTTTTTATGAAGCATTTTCGCAAGCGATTTGGGGATACATCTCCGACAAATTAAACATCGTACGTTCGCAACTTTCAATGGACAGTGTCAAAGAGATTATGTTAGGCAAAAATGTTTCTGAAGACATTGTAAATGAGTTTGTTGATTTGTTAAACAATTGTGAATACGCTCGTTTTGCGCCAGGCGATGCGAACAAGAAAATGGATGATTTATATCAGAAAGGCATTGAATTGATAACAAAGGCTGAAAAACTTCTAAAATAAAGAAAATGAAATCGATAGCACAGACAATAATAAGATTAGCGTTTTTATTTACATTCGGATTTTTCATCACTTCCGAAGCGAGAGCGCAGAAGCCAGAAGAACTTTTGGCAAAAGCGAATTCTTTATACAACGAAAGCGCATACGACTCAGCAGCAACAGTTTACAAAAGTATAATCGACCAAGGATATTCTTCAGCCGCATTATATTACAATTTAGGCAACACCTATTACAAACTGAAAAATTATCCTTTGGCAGTATATTATTATGAAAAATCGTTAAAGTTAGAACCAAACAACGAGGACACCCAGCATAACATAGAAATCGCCAAGGTCTTTTTAACGGACAAGATAGAAGCTGTTCCAGAGCTATTCATAAAGACATGGTGGAATAGACTTAGCAATTTATTCACGGCAAACATATCAGCCATCATCTCATTGGCAGCCTTAGGGTTATTGTTGATATGCCTATTTTTATACCTTACGGCTAAGACCAGAATTCTGAAGAAAAGCATGTTTTTCACAGGAATTATCTTAATAATACTGACTGTATGCAGCATGAGTATCTCCGCAAAAAGATACGACTACATAAAAAGTAACGACGAAGGAATCGTGATAATTCCAACCATTACGATAAAAAGTTCGCCTTCAGCGTCCAGTGTCGATTTATTTGTTCTACACGAAGGTGCCAAAGTCAAGATTTTAGATGAAACCGACAGTTGGGAAAAGATAAAAATATCAAACGGAAGCATCGGATGGCTACCATCATCAGCTGTCATAAGGTATTAATTAGGGACATTTACGGGAAACACAATCAATTGCTTGGTAACAGATTATCAAGCAATTATTTTTTTTGAAAAGCCGTCAAAAAAAAATATTTTTTTTTATTAAAATGTCTTGCGGGAATTCAAAAATTATAGTAATTTAGCACCCTTAAAAGGTGAATTATAAATAGTAATAAATATCTAAATTAGGCGATATGAAAAAAAGATTTTTACCAATTAGTTTGCTTTTGACAATCATTATCTTAGCGCAAACAAGTTTTGTAGTTAACGCAAATGGTGATTCTGGAAAATACACTCCAAGAACATCGATGCAACCAACTGCACAATCATTTATGAAGAGCATCCGTGCTAATCAAGAGACAGGTTTGATTGATCCAGCATGGTTAGTCGCAGCAGAAAATTCACAATCAAGAAATGAAGGTGAATTAGAATGGACAAATTTAGGACCAGACAACTACGGTTCATTGACAAGAGGCATTGTCTATGACAAGAAAGATGCAACAAACAAGACCATCTACATCGGAACAATGGGTGGTGGTGTATTCCAATCAGTTAACGGCGGTATCACTTGGAAAACAGTCAGCCAAAACATGATGGTAAGTTGCATGGCACAGACTGAAGACGGAACCATTTACGTAGGTACAGGTGATGGTCGTAGCGCTCATCAATACAACGGCTTAGAAAACCTCAATTACGAAACAAGCTTTGTTGGCGGCGGCATCTATACTTTAGGCAGCGAACAAGCAATGGAAGGCACAACAACTTGGAGTTTTGTTAACGACATCGCTACATACGGAAACACTGTTTATGCAGCTACAAGCGAAGGTCTCTTCCGTTATGCAGAAAACGCATGGAGCCCAATCGTTGACACAATAGCAGCTTACGGCGTTGAAGTTTCTCCAAATGGAACAGTTTTAGCTGTTATCGGCTACAATGTCTATATGATGAAAGAAGGTGAAGCACTTGAATTATTAACAAGCGGTCAAGAAAACAAATTACCTTCAACAGAGACTTATAAAATCATCGCTGTTTCTCCATCAGACAATAATTACATGTACGTCAGCTACTTGTCAAAATACAATGGTACAGGAAACATCTACGTAACAAGAGACGCAGGCGCAACATGGCAAATTGCTTACACAGCAACATCATTATATGATATATACGGCGAACGTGGTTTGATCGACAACGCTATGTCAGTATATCCAAACAACCCTAGAAAACTTTTAATCGGCGGTCTTAACCTCTGGGTTATGAGAGACGAATTAAACGAAGGTATCTACAGAATGGAGTGCATCTCTAACGGCAGCGGTTTCCAAATCGCTCAATCAGGCGGTGCTTTCTACTACAACTACAAATACATCCACACAGGTATCCAAGCTATCGCATTCAACCCAAGCGATCCTAACGAATTCTTCGTTGGTAGCGAAGGCGGTATATTCAAAGGTACTTACAGTTCTAACGGATATTTATATGAAGGTGCAAACCGTTACTTTGAAACAGCAGAAAACCACACATCAGTAGCAAGAATGTTCAGTGTCGCTTTCTCAAATGAAGAAAGTTTCACAATCGGTGGCAGCCTCGATCACGGAACAATCAACGTTTATGGTGACCCAACAACAAACAACGTCACAGAAGGTAGTGCTATCTTCCCTAACGACATCGCTACAACAGATGCTGCTGCAACATACGGCGCATTCGATTTCACAAAAGCTGGCGGCCCTTGCGCAATGTCTTCAATAGACAAAAACATCATGTTCGTCACAACAACAGGTGGCTACAGCATCGGAACTCCTCTCTTCAGAACACAATCAGCTGGTGCTGACTACGACAAAGAAAACTTCACATACTCAGCAACAGACAATACAGCTTCAATCAAAAACTCTAAAGCTTTCAGAACACCTATCGCTTTATTCGAAAATATTGAAGACTACAAATCAGTTGACTCTGTAATGTATTACGCTAAGAGAGAACTCAAAGCTGGTGAAACAGTAACAGACGTTCAAAGTAGCAACTGCAACTATCCTTTCAGCTATAAACTCGAACAAGACATGAATGTCGGCGACTCTATCAAAGTACAAGACATCGTTTCTTCAACATTCTTGGTAGCTATCGAAGGTAAAGTCTATATGACAAGAAGCGCTTTGAAATTCAGCGAAAAAGTCAACTGGTGGTTGATCGTTCCTAAAATAACAGGTATCCCTAACGCTCTTACAATCTCAGCTGATGGTGATGTCGCTTACGTTGGTACATTAAAAGGTAATCTCTATAGAATAGAAGGCTTATCAAACGCTGTAACAAAAGACCTCGCTGTTGTTGACTCTGTAAAGGTTATCACAACAAGCGACGCTATAACATTCGACGGGCGCGCTATCACAAGCATCGCTATCGACCCTAAAGATTCTAACAAAGTCATCGTAACATTGGGCAACTACGGCAACGAGGATTACGTATTCTACGCAACAGATGGCAAAACATTTACTTCAGTACAAAATAACTTACCTAAAGTTCCTGTATATTCAAGCTTAATCGAAAAAACAGAAGGTCTTTTCATGTTAGGTACAGAAAATGGCATCTACACATCTAAAGATATGAAGACATGGACTCCAGACGCTAACATCGCTAACGTTCCTGTAATGGACATCAAACAACAGTTACAAGAAAATCGTCCAGGTAGAAAAGTTTACCTCATCGATGAAATCGGCGATACAACAGTCATAGAATATCAAGGTGTTTCAAACAACGGTATCGTTTATGTAGCTACATACGGTAAAGGTTTGTACAGATGTAACAATTTCGTAAGCACAACAGACGAAAGCATCCAAGAAAACACTTCATTAGTAAAATCATTAGATATGAACATCTATCCTAACCCTGTAGTAAACGAAGCTACTATCAACTTCAACGTTGAAGAAACAGCTAGCGTTTCATACCAAATCTACGACTTATCAGGTCGCATGGTACAAAATGCAGTATTAGGAAACTATGGCCAAGGCTCTCATAAAGCTACATTCAATGTTAGCGGATTGTCAAGCGGAGCTTATATCGTAAAAGTTCAAGCTGGCACAATTTCTAACACTTCAAAGATTTTGGTTTACTAATAAGTAACAGAACATAAGCAAAAAAGCACCGAAAATTCGGTGCTTTTTTTTTGATTTTTTCAGAACTAGAATCTCTCTATCTGATAATACTTAGATTCTCCGTATGCCGGACATGGCTTGCTTTGAACACAAGACGTCAATACCGTTCCCAAAAATAAGGTAACTAACAATAAATAAAACAGTTTTTTCATTATTTGAAGATTTAATTAATATTTCACTTTCACAGTACAAATAAACGATTTTTTATCGATATTTGTATATCTTTATAAAAATAAATTTTAATGGTCACAGTAAAGAAGCCCAATATTGAAGAACGATGGTATGAGGTTCTGAAAAGCGAGTTCGATTCGCCATATTTCGCCGACATTAAATCCTTTCTGATCGAAGAAAAAAAACAACATGTTGTATTTCCTCCATCACCTCTGATCTTCAACGCATTCAACCTTACCGCATTCGACGATGTAAAAGTCGTGATATTAGGTCAAGATCCTTATCATAATGTAGGACAAGCTCACGGACTGGCATTCTCTGTTCCAGACAACATTCAGAAGCCACCAAGTCTTCAAAATATTTTCAAGGAGTTGAATCAAGATTTGGGTATTCCAATTCCAGCACACGGCAATTTGGAAAAATGGGCTAAAGAAGGTGTGTTGTTGCTCAACGCTACCCTGACAGTAAGAGCTCATCTGGCGGCATCGCACGCCAAGATTGGTTGGCAGCGATTCACCGATGCCGCCATCAAAGCGCTCTCCGATAATAGAAAAAACCTAGTCTTCATCCTCTGGGGAAACTACGCCATCGCTAAAGAAAACATCATAGATCACAACAAACATCTCATACTTAAAACTGTTCACCCTTCCCCACTCTCTGCCTCACGCGGTTTCTTCGGATGTAAGCATTTCTCAAAGACCAATGAATACCTTATAAAAAATAATATAAAACCTATAGACTGGAGTCTTTGAAGGACTAAAGACTAAAGACCAAAGATTAAAGGCTAAAGATAAAAAATAGAATTAATAAAAATATTAACATAAAAATTGGACAATGACTGTCGACTGTAGTCTGTTGTCCGTCAACTTAAAAAAATGAAAAAATTAGTATTTGCAACACACAATGCTCATAAATTAGAAGAGCTTCGTGCTATCATAAAGAATTTTTATATCGTAGGTTTAACCGACATCAATTGCCATGAAGAAATCGTTGAAGACGCCGACACTTTAGACGGCAACGCTAAAATCAAGGCTGACTTCGTGACAAACAATTTCCATATTGACTGTTTCGCCGATGACACCGGACTTGAAGTGGATGCTCTCGACGGCGCTCCTGGCGTTTATTCGGCCCGTTACGCTGGCGAAGGCTGCAGCTACCAAGATAATGTTCTTAAACTTTTAAAAGCATTGGAAGGCGTGGAAAACCGCAAAGCTCGCTTCAGAACAGTCATAGCTCTTAACCTCAACGGCGAACAACATTTCTTCGAAGGTAAAGTGGAAGGAGTCATCACCAAAGAACAACACGGAGAAAAAGGTTTCGGCTACGACCCTATCTTCCTCCCAGACGGCTTCGACCAGACATTCGCAGAGATGTCGATGGAAGTGAAAAACGAGATTTCTCACAGAGGAAGAGCGACTAAGAAACTTATAGAGTTTTTGAACTCTGAGCTAAGAGCTAAGAACTAAGAGCTAAGAACTTTCCGTTTTCAACTCAAAAAGTGCCGTAGGCACGACAGAAGCTGAATTTCTGTCGTGCCTACAGCACTTTGATTTATCTAGAATTTATTTTTACAGGCATTCCGCACTGCGTGCTTCATACCTGCCTATAATCTGTCGCTCCTAACGGAGCTGATTTGAGTATATTTTTCTTTTTTTAATTGAATTTTGGATTCAGCAGCTCTCAAAGCGTTAGGGATTGAAGCGGCATCCTTTGCGAAGCAATGGCGAGATTTGGGATTCGGGAACTGGGAACGGGATTTGGGAACAAGACTTGGGAGCGAGGAGAAAACAAAAGCGAGCAAAGATATAGCGGAAAGCCCGACGGCTTGCCGGAACGCCCAAAAAGAAGCCAACAGTCAACGGACTACAGACAACAGACCTTTTTTAAGTTGCAGTGTAATCAAGTAGAGCGTCACTCCAATGGCGTCTTTCGTGCCAATTCGTGTTTATTCGTGGATGTTGTTGGCATTGGTTAATAAAAAAATCTCAGAACCCATTTATGTGATTCTGAGATTTTGAGTTTTAAGACGTGTCAACGTGGATTTATTTTATGGTAACGTTGACGCGTCTCTACATTGTTAATTATCAATTGTTAATTTTAGATTTCAAGATTTCCATTGCCTTGTCGATGCCATCGACATTCTTGCCACCTGCTGTAGCGAGTGTCTTCTGACCGCCGCCACCGCCTTGGATTTCCTTAGCGGCTTCTCTAATCATAGCGCCTGCATCCCACTTACGTTCGTCAACCAACGATTGTGGAATCATAACGCATAATGCTGGCTTAGCTTCGAAGATACCGCCCATGACCAAAATAGCTTCTGCGTCAATATCTTTAACTGCTGTAGCGATAGTTCTCATTTGATTCACGTCAGCTTCAACGCGTGCTACAATCATCTTGCGGCCTTCAAAATCAACTGCTGCGTTGTAGATGTTACGTGCTTCAGCAACAGCTTTCTCTTGCATCATCTGCTCGACTTTCTTTTGTAACATCTGATTTTGTGCGCTGAGATTTTCGATAGCTTTAATCAAGTCGCCTGATGTCTTGACGATTTCCTTAATCTTACCGATTTGTTCCAATTGAGCATCCAAATAACACATCACATCGTCGCCTGTGACAGCTTCGATACGACGTACGCCAGCAGCGATAGCGCCTTCTGATAAAATCTTGAACGAACCGATGCGACCTGTTGAAGCGATGTGTGTACCACCACAAAGTTCGACTGAATATTCTTTATCGAAAGAAACGACTCTCACATGATCGCCATATTTTTCACCGAACAAAGCCATAGCGCCCATGTTCTTAGCTTCTTCGATAGGAACGTTTTCGTATGTATTATTTAAGATGTCTTCTCTGATCTTTTCATTGACGATACGTTCAACTTGTTTGATTTCTTCGTCGCTCATCTTTGAGAAGTGGCTGAAGTCGAAACGTAATCTTTCGTCATTTACCAAAGAACCTTTTTGTTCGACGTGGTTGCCGAGAACCTGACGTAATGCTGCGTGCATCAAGTGTGTTGTTGTGTGGTTAGCCTCAATCTTTCTTCTTCTCTTAACATCGATTGTTGCGACGAAGTCAGCCTCTGGTTCTTGAGGAATCATATCAGTGATATGTATGATAAGGTCGTTTTCTTTAACTGTATTCAAAACCTTCACGACTTCATTTTCTGATGTAAGAGTACCGATATCACCGACTTGACCACCCATTTCAGCGTAGAAAGGAGTTTGGTCTAAAACGATTTCATAATGTTTTTTATTCTTAGCGACGACTTCTCTATAACGCATGATCTTTGAAGTCGTTGTCAATTCGTTATAACCTTTAAACTCTGTAGCTTTATCATCTTCAACAACAACGATCCAGTCGCCTGATGATTTCTCAGCTGCTTTACGAGAGCGGTTCTTTTGTTCTTCAAGGTTTTTCTTGAAGCCTTCCATATCGACTGTGAGGCCTTTTTCTTCTGCCATAAGGTTTGTGAGGTCAACAGGGAAACCGTAAGTGTCGAACAATTCAAAGGCGAAAGCGCCGTCGATGACTTTAGATTCCGGATTTTGTTCGACGTATGACTCGAAGCGTCTGATACCTTGTGACAAAGTTCTCAAGAATGAAGCTTCTTCTTCTTTGATAACCTTAGCGACGAGTTCTTGTTGTGATTTCAATTCCGGATATTGGTCGCCCATTTCTTGTACGAGAACCGGTAAGATTCTATATACAAATGGTTCTGTGAATCCTAAGAATGTGTAGCCATAACGTACAGCACGACGTAAGACGCGACGGATGACATAACCTGCTCCATTGTTTGAAGGAAGTTGACCGTCGGCGACAGCGAAGCTGACAGCACGGAGGTGGTCGGCGATGACACGCATCGCGATGTCAACCATTTCTTCTTTGCCGTATTCCTTGCCTGAGAGTTCAGCGACTTTATTAATTAAAGGAGTGAAAACGTCGGTGTCGTAGTTTGACTTTTTATTTTGGATGACGCGGACGAGACGCTCGAATCCCATACCGGTGTCGATATGTTTAGCTGCCAGGTTCACGAGGCTGCCATTAGCCATACGGTTGAATTGCATGAAAACGAGGTTCCAAATCTCAATGACTTCAGGATCGTCTTTGTTGACGAGTTCCTTACCATCGACGAGCTTACGTTGTTCTTCGTCACGGATGTCGATGTGGATTTCAGAACACGGACCGCAAGGACCTTGGTCGCCCATTTCCCAGAAGTTGTCTTTCTTGCTTCCGTAAATGATTCTTGACTCGTCGATATGTTCTTTCCAGAATTCAAAAGCTTCGTTATCAGCTTGTAAATTATCTTTCTCGTCGCCGCCAAATACAGTGACGTACAATTTATTCTTGTCTATTTTCAATACTTCCGTAAGAAACTCCCAAGCCCAAGCGATAGCTTCTTTCTTGAAATAATCGCCGAACGACCAGTTACCCATCATCTCGAACATAGTATGGTGATAAGTGTCGCGACCAACTTCTTCGAGGTCGTTGTGCTTACCTGACACACGGAGACACTTCTGAATGTCGGCGACTCTGTTAGATTTATATTGAGCGTTGCCCAAGAAAACGTCTTTAAACTGATTCATACCTGCGTTGGTAAACATCAATGTCGGGTCGTTTTTCACGACGATAGGAGCTGAAGCCACTACAAGATGTTGCTTCGATTCAAAAAATTTCAAGAAACTGCTACGAATTTCACTTGCTTTCATATAATAATCTGTTAAATTTTAATCCAAAAATATTTTTTGCAAATTTAGTTCAAAAAAATATTATTTTTGCAGAATTGATGGAATATTTTTCATTTTTTCCAAATATTGAAAGATGGGCAGAAAAAAATATATCTTTAATCCACAAACACTTGAATATGAAGAATATAAAACCTCTAGGAAGAAGAAATTCTGGAGTGTGGTGTTATATCTTTTATCGACAAGTGTCACAGCGTTTCTGATTGTCATATTGATTCAGAATTTCTTCGGTTCCCCGACCGAGAGAATGCAGGCCCGCGAGATAGAATATCTCAAATTGCAATATGACATTATGAACGACAAACTCGACAATCTCGATTTGATTTTGGAAGAACTGGAAGACCGCGACGACAACGTCTATCGCATGATTTTTGAAGCCGACCCTATTCCTTCTTCGGTAAGAAAAGCCGGCTACGGTGGCTCTAACCGCTACCTCGCACTCGACGGCTACGTCAATTCCGATATGGTCGTCAGCACAGCAAAACGCATCGACGTACTTACAAGCCAGCTCTACGTTCAGTCGAAGTCTTTCGACGAGATTTACGAAATGGCGAAAAACAAGTCGGAAATGCTATGTTGCATCCCGGCGATCATGCCAGTCAAAGGCACCGATATCTACAGAATATCATCGCATTACGGACAACGTACCGACCCGTTCTATAAAATAACCAAATTCCATGGCGGCATCGACTTCAGCGGACCTGTAGGAACAGGCATCTACGCGACAGGCGACGGCGTGGTGGTGAGAGTCGAGAAAAACAAAAGCGGCTACGGAAACAATATCCTCATTGATCACGGCTACGGATACAAGACTCGCTACGCCCACCTCAAATCGTTCTCCGTGAAAAAAGGCGAGAAAGTGAAAAGAGGACAGGAAATCGGAAAAATGGGTAACACCGGAAAATCAACGGCTCCACACCTTCATTACGAAGTGATAAAAAATAACAAGACCGTTAATCCTATCAACTTCTTCTACAACGACATAACTCCTGAAGAATACGACAAAATCCTTGAACTGTCGCAGCATCCTTCACAAACCATGGATTGATTATGAGTGACGAAAAATTATATTACCGCATCGGCGAAGTGGCAGAGATGTTCAACGTAAACACTTCTCTCATACGTTATTGGGAAAGCGAATTCTCCGTACTGAGACCTCGCAAAAGCACCAAAGGCAACCGCATGTTCACACAACGCGACCTTCGTTATCTCCGCATGATTTACCAGCTCGTGAAAGTGCAAGGCTACACTCTGCAAGGAGCTAAAGACGCTCTCAAAAAAGACTTCGACCAACTCGAAAGAAAAACAACAGTCTTGATGACATTGGAAAAGACAAAGAAATTCTTACTGGAACTCGATAAGGAGTTGGAAAAGAAAGAAGAACTAAAAACCAAGAGCTAAGAACTAAGGCTGTTGAACTTTTATTTTAAGTTAATGGGATTGGGGTATGCTTTAGTTTTAGACATAAGGTTTAAGGCTTAATTGTTAACTGCTAAAACAAGATTTTCTGTTAATAATTATTATATTTTTTTATCTTGACAGAAACGATGCGATGTTGTATTTTTGCAAACATATTTACTGAGTTATAACTTATTATCATTAACCATTATTTTTAACCATCTTACAGAAATGAGCGATTTCAGCGAACGTATCAGAAAAATTTTCTATGAAAGAAAAGGCATAGACATTGACAATGTCGAGTATATCGAAATGCCTGCAACAAAAGACAATTACAATCTAGACAAAATCATTGGCAATATCAATTTAGTTGAAGGACGTTTTATGATTAAGTCTGAAGCTGACAAAATCATAAATAAATTTTTAACAACGACATTACCATAACAAAATTTATAGAACCTTACCAACAACCATCATCTATGAACAACAGACTGCACTGCTTCAATAAACTTGAAGAGTTATTTCCTTTATACGATAAAGTCAGACAAGCAGTAATATTATTAGAAAACTTCAACGAAGAACGTAAGATGTATATTGCTCCTATCAATCAACTCAGGAGCGCATTAGATCATTTATTTAAAGCCATCAATATTTGCGATAACTTTGAACAATGCGAATATGAACTAAGAGAAGCTAAAGAACATTTAGACAGAGCCGGCTACGATACTATGGAATTATTAGCGGCAAACATCGGCATAACGATAGTAGAAAAACTAAAGAAATATGACACAAAAACCATCACTGAAGTTTTCCCGTATTATTTTACCACAATAAAACCTCAACTAACAGATATTAAAGGCATTGTCGCTTCATTAAGAAGTAACAAGAAGATTGATTCTGACAAATCTTTTTCTGCATATTTCGACCATATTTATGTGTTAATCAATATTGACAAAAAAGTTGACACTATGATTCCTTCATTGGAAGAATATGAAAAAAAGAAGAAAAAAGAACGACTGAAGACATGGGTTATCAGTATTTTGTCAAGTATTATTTCCGGACTGTTAGTTGGTATTATTATGTTTTTTGTAACAAAATAAAAAAAACCGGCTTACGCCGGATTTTATTTTTACTATCCGACCGCACGGCTCTTAAATGCCGTGCGGAAATAAATCAAATGAATTAAATAAATTGAATACGCTTCGCTTTTATTCTAAGACTGGGCGCACGCTTTGACCGAAGCTACGGTCGTCGTTGACCATGTCGTGACCGCTACTATCGAAGTCGAGGCTGTACGCATCGTAGCTACCGCTTTCGTAAGGCGTCGAACTCCAATAGTAACCGTAGCTTCCAGCGTCGTAGAGCGATGACCCGTAGCGACCACCAGCAGCAGGAAGGAAGATACTGTTGCCATTTGGTCCTGTAACCTTATAGCCTTTAACGCCATTCTGTGTCGTCCATTTCCAATTACATTTATCTATGAGTTCTTGCATCTCTACTTTTGTAGGCATTCTCCATGAACCTCCCCAGTTGGCGCGTGCAGCATCGTAACTAGAATTGCCAGCAATGTCTCTCATACTCTTTCCGTATGTCTTACTATTGCTTTCTGTATATGAATATTTAGTCGTTGTTTCTCCCCATGCGTAATAGTTGCCATAGTCTTCTGGTTTACTTGCTCCTACGTTGCAGGTCGCCCATTTTACGCTTAATCCTAAATCAACGTATTCGTGTCCGTTAACTTCATTTGCATTTGCAAAATTATTTGCATAAGAAGAACCAGATGCCGTTCGTCCCGAACAACTAATCATAAAGACAAAATTCTTTAATACTTTTATTTTCTCTGTTAGAGGAAGAGTTGCTGTTTGTGCATTTGTTGGCAAAATGTTTTTTGAAACGGTACTTTCAATAAGATTTCTAAGATATGAAGTTTTTATAGCATAACCAACATTCTCAGCTCCAGTATGTTTTGAACTGACAATTCCAACTAAATTACCTTTATAATCAAATAAAGGTCCACCACTGTTACCAGGTTGAATTGGCGCAGATATCTGGTACAACGAAACATCACCTTGGAAACCAGTTCTAGAACTGATGACACCCGTCGTTAGCTTTATTTCTTCGCCCATTGTACTTGTCAAAGGATAACCGAGAACAAAAATATCTTCTCCAACATCAGAAACAGAAGTTTTAACATTATAAGGTATAGTACCAAAACCTGTAAAATTAGAATCCGAAACTTTTAATAAAGCTATATCATTAAATTTATCCGTAGCAACGACTTTTGCACTATATTTTGTTGGAAAATCACCTTTTATACCATGTATCCAAATAGTTTCTGCATTTTCAATGACATGATAATTTGTAACGATAAAACCATCTTTCAATGCAAAACCACTACCAGACCATTCTTGCGAATTTACTCTGTTTGCTAAAAATAAAGTCATCAAAATGACAGACATACATTTTATAATCTCAATATGCTTCATAATCATTTATATCTTTACAAAATTTCCTAACTAAACTATCTTTACAAAAGTAAAAAATATTTTCAAATGACAGTAGCGGTGTATAATTTAATTTTGCCAATTCACTTAGTTTTTGGTGAAGCAACTTGGTTTAATCGCTACCTATGCGTTAGGGATTGGAGCGGCATCCTTTGCGAAGCTCGGACTATGGACTTCGGTTTTTTTGAGCGAGGAGAAAACCAAAGCGAGCAAAGATATAGCGGAACGCCCCAAAAAAAAGTCAACAGACCTTGGGTATACATTGTCTTAACTCAGGGGCCAAAGCTTTGCGTTCCTTTGCGTCTTTGCGAGAGAAGACCTCAATTTCTGTCGCACCTACGGAGCTATGATTTATAGTAAACATCATTTTGCAGGGGTTCCGTGCTTCGCACTCCACCGCCTGCCTAGAAACTGCCGTCCCTAACGGGACTTTTTTCAGTTGAAAATTGAAAATAATTTTAAACTGACCGCTGATAGCTGATAGCCGACAGCCTCATTCCCTCATCAAATAATTCTTCACATAATCGCTCACGCCGTCTTCCAAAGAGGTGAATTCCTTGTCGTAACCTGCTTCTCTCAGTTTTGTCATATTGGCTTCGGTGAAGTATTGGTATTTGTCACGAATATCTTCCGGAATGTCGATAAACTCGATATTGACTTCTTTACCCATCGCCTTGAAAGTGTTGGCTGCCAAGTCATAAAAACTACGAGCCTTTCCTGTTCCAAGGTTATACAATCCGCTCTTAACTTGGTGTCTTGGCGTCTCGGTGTCTCGGTGTCTTTCTATCATAAAACAGATAACACTCGCAATATCTTTCACATAGATAAAATCGCGCAATTGTTGTCCGTCTTCAAAATCAGGACGATGTGAACGGAAGAGCTTCACTTTTCCTGTCGCGTTAATCTGATTATACGAATGGAAAATGACTGATGCCATTCTTCCTTTGTGATATTCGTTAGGTCCATAGACGTTGAAGAACTTCAATCCTGCCCAGAAAGGAGGTTGTTTCGTTTGTTTCAAAATCCACTTATCGACTTCGTTCTTAGAGCGTCCGTATGGATTGAGTGGCTGCAATTTTTCCACAACATCATGACTATCGTCATAACCTAATTCGCCGTCGCCATAAGTAGCGGCAGAGGAAGCATAAACCAAAGGAATCTGATATTCTGTGCATAATAAGAACATCGTCTGAGTATAATCGACGTTAAGTTCCTGAAATACATTCCAGTCGAACTCCGTTGTGTCGGTGCGAGCTCCGAGATGGACGACGAAATCAACATCTTTATGATTTTCCTTGAACCAGTCGAAGAAAATATTTCTATCGATCAAAGCTTTATATCTCAGGTCGATATAATTTCTTTCTTTTTGTTTTTTTGAGAAATCATCGACGAGAATCAAATCGTTATAACCTTTTTTATTAAGTTCGCCGGCGACAACACTGCCGATGAAACCCGCTGCTCCAGTTACTATTATCATAATTTACAATGTACAATTAAGAATGAATAATTATGAATTATTCTCTAGTTTTTATATAATTACGCCATTTATCCAAGACTGCTACCATATCGTTTGGCAATTCCGAATCGAAATACATTTCTTTTCCTGTGGTAGGATGAATGAAACCTAAGATTTTTGCGTGCAGGCAATGACGAGGGATCTCTCTGAAACAGTTCTCGATGAACTGACGATATTTTGAGAAAGTAGTACCTTTTATAATAGAGTCGCCGCCATAGAGATAATCATTGAAAAGCGGATGTCCGATATGCTGGAAATGCACGCGAATCTGATGTGTTCTTCCTGTCTCGAGGCGACATTCCGCCAATGTCACATAGTTGAATCTTTCCAAGACCTTATAATGAGTCACGGCCGACTTACCTTGCGATCCGTCTGAATATACAGCCATCGCCACCCTGTCTTTGGTGCTGCGTCCGATATGACCTTCTATCGTGCCTTCGTCATCGGAAAAATCTCCCCAGACTAGAGCCTGATAACGGCGTGTTATGCTGTGTTCAAAGAATTGTTTCGCCAAAACAGTCTGCGCAGTCTCATTCTTGGCGACAATCATCAGGCCAGTAGTGTCTTTATCAATACGATGTACGAGATAACCGAATCCGTTTTCGACTTTCTGATTCGTGTTTTTGAAATGATAAGCGAGAGCGTTCAACAAAGTACCGTCGAAATTACCGTGGCCCGGATGAACGACGAGACCGGCCTGCTTGTTAATGATAATCACATCGTCATCTTCATAAACTATTTCGAGAGGAATATTTTCCGGTGTGATTACGACCTCACGAGGCGGATACGAAAGAACTATTGAAACGACATCATTAGGCTTTATCTTATAGTTCTGTTTCACAGGCTTGTCGTTGACGAGAATACTTCCGGCTTTAGCGGCGTTCTGTATTCTGTTGCGCGACACGTTCTCCATACGGTTTTGCAGGAACTTATCAATTCGCACCAACGATTGTCCGGGATCTGCCACGATACGGAAATGTTCAAAAAGTTCCGTCGTCTCCTCCGACTCTTCATCCTGATATTTAGCGATGAAGTCCTGTTTTTTCTCTTCTTCTTTTATATCCTCAAATCTCTCTGCCATAATCACTTGGAAATCATAAATTTTTCTGTATATCTCTTACCTTCATCCGTAACGACTCTCATCATATAAAGTCCGTCAGGCAAATCTGACACGTCAAATTTAACATCATTATTGAAATATTTCATAAGACGGCCTGTCATGTCGAATATCATTATTTCCTCACATGATTCTACAGGCAACTCACTGATATTCACTTCGTTTTTCGATGGATTAGGATAAAGTCCGAGTCTGTTTTTCTGCTGAGTTTTTTCCTCTTCCACGACATAATCGCTGCCAAGAACAGGACGGATCATCAAAGATCCTTGCAATCCGCTGTTTTCCCAGCCATAACCCACATCATAGAAATTATACTGGCTGTTGTCTTTCGATGTGTCAAAACCGATATTGATGCTTTCTTTTGAATGCTGCATTATTCCGACATAAATCGTTCCATTGACTTTCAACACTTTATCAAATGGATAATATGCGAATTTGTAAATTTCCTCATCATCCCATATAGGTCTTTGATTTTTAAGGCGATAGATTTCATTACCAGGTTTTCCGTAGGTGTCGTTCCAAACAACGATGTCGAAGAAATCATAATTGGCATCATTGTGAGTTCTGTTAAAAAGCAGATAAACTCCGCACAAAGTATCCTGTTTTGAGATGCTGAACTGCGATGCGAAACAAGATTCTCCTGGCACCACACCGTAACCCCGCTCTGGAGTTCCGTCGTCATAAGCGTAATAATTCTTAAACGACTGAACACCGTACAAAGTGTCACCTTTCGTCTCGTAATCCGAGTTTTCCACGCTGATAATGTGAGTAATAAGATAATCAGTTGAATCTATATCATCGTCCATATCGAAAAAGAAATTCTTGAAACCGACGGCTTCCATATACAAGCCATTCGCCGCAAAAGGCGATATGTTCAGAGAATCTGACACGTGTTCAAAAGTCCAGCCAGTAGCCATATTTTCGACATGACATATATATTGCGCATTGACATTTACAGAATCCAGATTTGTTATGAACATCTGGTAATCTGTAGCTATCGAAGCAGTTGGATTGCTCACATATTGTCTGTAAGGCATTGATTGATAACGTTTCAGAAGAGACGGAGATTTTTCAGAAAATGTCACCAAAGGATATGAGGTGTCGTCATAAGAACGTTTTTTATCCAAATAAACGAAATCGACATTCCAATTATCGACATTACTTCTGTCGTTAGGATACATCGAAGTCGTGATGCTTCCGTAGTTATAGAAAAGTATAACTATTTCATTTTCAAAATATTTCTCATCTTTAATCGGAATCATAATCTGTTTGAAGTAATTTCCGTCATTTTGAATCAGGAAAGAATCCAATGACATACCTTCGGTGCTCCATATATGATTCCAAACTATCTCATTATCAGAGCGATTACCAAGCATAAGCACAAGCGAATCCGTTGATTCCGGTGCGTCGCCATTACCTTGGGGCTGATAATAGAAACTGAGGTAGAGAGAGTCGGCTGGGCTGAGTTTTTCCAGGCTTATCGGCTGCGACATCAAAGAGTCGGCCAAGAATGGAGAGCTGCTGGCACGAGAATATACTTTTCCCGATGCGTCGAGGATGTCGAAAGTGGCGACATTGAAATTAGTAGGAAAAACCGGAAAACCAGAATTAACCAAAATATTGTTATTCTGCCACTTAGCAGCATCAGTATAAATCTCGCTTCTGGTAAAGTCGTCGAAGAAAGGAAGATTCACGACCTCGCTCCTACCCTTAGCCATGCTTTCAGCCGCAACATTCATCCCGTGCGAGAAGCCGCTGAGATATTCCTGCGCCGAGCAATTTAATCCCAAAAGAAATATTATTATCAAAAATTTATCTTTCATATTATTTTCTTCTCTTCGTTTTTTTAAGTTCCTGCATTTCTCTTTTGTAAGTGGCTTCTTTAAAGACCGAATCTATGTCGATCGTGTCATTATCTCTGTAAAGATACATGTAGAAATCTATTTTTTTGACGAGATTTTTGTCATATTCGCGACTTACCGAATCATACAAGAAACGACGATTACTTATTATATAGTTAAAACTATCTGTCACATATTTAATTGTGTCGTCAGAAAGTTTTTTCTTTTTCATAACAGAAATGACAGAATCTTTTTTCATCAGTTCTCTTCCGTAAGAAGCAAAATCGAATTTATTTTCAGAGCGATACCAAACATTAACATCTGAACCGAGAGTTACAAGAGTCTGTATGTCGTAGGCAGGTTCCATCTTAAACACTCTGTATTTGCCTTCTTCGTCATTTTCCATAAAGAATTCCTTGCCAAGATTTAACGAAGCCTCATGCAAATTATTTTTAACATTTTCTTTCTTCACTGTCACAAGATTCGGGAGATGCGTTTTCTTGTCATCGACGCCATAGCCGACAAGAAGTCTGATTTCGCTGCCTTTGATAATTTCCGTTCCAGGATTTATAGGTTCACCGTTGAATTCCTGTTCCACGACAGCGTTTTTAGCGAAATGTTCCACGAACTCCAATTCACTGACTTTTAATCCATTAGCTTTAAGAGAAACCATCGCCTGACGTAAAGACAGATTCCTTAAATTAGGCATCATGACTTTTTCCGGAGCCTCAGAAACTTTCACATAATATAAATTACGTCCTTTTTTAACTTTTGAATTCGGCAATGGATCTTGTTGATATACAGAACCTTCTGGCAAAAACATCGTATATACGCTATCCAACAAAATGAAATTATAATCATCTCCATATTGTTCCAGAACAGAATCGCAGTTCATACCCACAAAATCAGGAACTATAATCTCTTCGCCATGACGTGTATATCCTTTCAAAGAGAAGAACGCTACTTCTATTATTATGATAATCAATGCAATAATTATCAAAAGATTTATATAAAATGCCCTTTTGGTTAAAAAATTGAAGGCTTTCATTTATTTTTAATATTTAATGTTTAACAATAACGACGTTTTTACTAAATTTGGTGCGACAAAGATAACGATTTTAATTTTTTTATCGAAATAATATTATGAGAAAGATTGCAATTATTTGTGGTGGTTACTCAGGAGAGTACGAGATTTCAATTAAAAGTGCTAAAGTTGTTAAAAAACATTTAGACTCAACGGTTTATGATTCATATGTCATCGTAATAAAGAAAGGAGAATGGTATTGTCTGACCGATGACGACAAACACATTCCGGTCGATAAAAACGATTTCTCAATAAATATTGACGGTAATAAAATAACTTTTGATGCCGTATTCAATGCAGTTCACGGAATTCCAGGCGAAAACGGAGAGATTTTAGGTTATTTTGAAATGTTAAATATTCCTTACACTTCTTCAAATTTCACCACTTGCGCCCTGACTTTCAACAAAGATTTAACAAAGCATTTAGCTGCTGCTCACGGCGCTACAGTATCACCTTCCATAACTATAAACAAAGGAGAAGTCATTGACAGAAAAGAAGTTATCGAAGAACTCGGATTACCTTTATTCGTGAAACCTACATGCAACGGATCGAGCGTCGGTGTAAGTAAAGTCAATACTGAAGAGGATTTCGACAAGGCTGTGGAGACCGCTTTCAACGCCGGCAACCAGATTATGTGCGAGAAATTCGTGAAAGGCCGCGAATTGGCATGCAGCGTCATTGAACATAAAGGCAGGATGATGGTTTTACCATTGACAGAGATCGTCAGCAAAAACGAATTCTTTGATTATGAGGCGAAATATACAAGCGGAAAATCTGATGAGATAACACCAGCAGCTTTGGATGAGATTGAAGAAATAGAAGTAAAAGCCACATCAGCAATGCTTTACGAAAGATTCGGCTGTAAAGGCTTTGCCCGTTTCGACTACATCCTCAACGAAGAAGGTTTGTTCTTCATCGAAGTAAACATCGTCCCTGGAATGTCGGAGGCCAGCATCATGCCAAAACAAGCCGCAGAAATGGGAATTCCGTTAAGCCGACTCTTTGGAATGACATTGGAAAATATACTGTGAAAAATTAACAGTTGACAGTTATTAGTTATGAATCATAATTTTTAACTGTAACTGTTAAAAATCTCTAGTTGTATGAATAAAGTAATCTCTTTCTTAAAACCAGTCGCTGGAATATTGGCGGTAGCAGCGTTGATATATTTCTTTCCTGATATATTCATATACTTTGCAATCGCCATTATTCTATCGATGTTAGGACGTCCGTTATGCGAAATCATCAAGAAATTCCATATCAAGAAATTTCGTCTCGGCGACGCTGTCTCGGCAGTTCTTACAATGATGGCAATATTCTTGACATTATCGCTTATATTCTTGTTTGTCATACCTTTAATCAACAGAGAAATCACTATTTTGGCAAACATCGACACAAATGCGATAGCGGAATATTTCGAGAAACCGATAGAAAAAGTTTATAATTTCCTTATTCAATACAACATCATCAGGCCTGAAGAAGACATCTTGAACATGATTGAAACGAAGATTTATTCCATTCTCAACTGGGATAATTTCAGCATTGTTTTAGGCGGCATCGTTTCCACGACAAGTTCTCTCGTAATAGGAAGTTTCTCCATAATATTTTTAACATTTTTCCTTCTCAGAGATCCGAACATCGTCCATAACATATTCATGGCAATCACGCCCGACGATCATACCGCTCGTATCGGCAAGATACTCAGCTACTCAAGAATCATGCTGACGAGATATATGTTCGGTCTGATGGCAGAACTACTTTGCATGATGATATTGATATTCTTAGGTCTTACGATCTTCGGCATAGAGAACGCCTTGATTATCGCCGTGATAGGCGGTTTTATGAATATCATACCTTATCTAGGCCCTTTGATGGGAGGATTTATCGGAGTCATCATTGGAATAATATCCAATTTAGGCATCAACGCCTTCGACATGATTTTACCTAATTCTCTGGAAATCATTGGAGTTTTTGTAGCAGCCAATTTAGTTGACAATTTCGTTTTACAGCCAACTATTTATTCTAAGAGCGTTTTCGCTCATCCTATAGAAATATTTCTTGTGATATTAATGGCTGGAAATATCGGGGGTGTCATTGGAATGATAGTAGCGATTCCTTCATACACTCTCATCAGAATTGTCGCCAAACAATTGTTAAGCGAATTCAAGTTTGTAGAGTTACTGACGAAAAAACTTGAGCCTTAATATCTTAGTCCTCAACCAAGAAAAGAGCTATCTGTTTGATTCCTAGAGCACCTGTTACCAGAGTATTTTCAATTTCAGTGCTACGGCTCGCTCCGCTGATTATCGTCATTCCTGTAGGTTGGTTATCGCTATATTTTTCTTTGACGAGCGATAGTGCGTCCTTTATCTTATTCACGAACTGGTAAGGTCTCGCAAGTATCAGAAGAACATCTGCGAACGAATAAGCAGTTCTTGAACCTGCTGTCGCTTCCGACACCATGACGCTGCCAGTCTGCGCTATCATGCACTCGCAATCAATGAGGCTGACATTCTTCTTACGTTCCATATTATTATAGTCGTCGCTGAAAACGATGTCGGTATCAGCGAAAATCTCTTTTATCACCGGGCTTGTCGTAAGCAGCGGCGACCAATCATTCTCATCTATAAATTGCTTCATCGCCTCCTTGAAATGCTCCATCTTTTCAAAATACATAAAGATGCCGCCGTTTGCCTTGAAACGTTCTATGAAAGTAAACTCGTTGCCGTCTTCCTCCTTAAAAGGCATCCAAGTATCATCTTGGAGATTTATCGTGATGAAATGATTCTCATCTTTCTCCAAGATAGCACTTCGGACTTTAGCAAGAATCTGCTCCTTATTGGTACAATCTTTATATTCACCGAAAGGGAAATTCATAGTGGATAATTTACGATGAATAATCTATAATCATTGGTTATCATTCGATTCAGCGTCAGAATTTGAAGTTGAATCAGACTCATTTTTATCATTTTCCTTTGGGAAATCGATTTCTTCTTTAACCCAAGGACGTTTGCCGAAAATCATTTCAAGGTCGTCGCCAAAAACCACTTCCTTGTCGATGAGTTTGTTAGCAAGTTGTGTAAGGCCGTCTATGTTTTCTCCTAAAATTCTAAGAGCCTCCTGATATGCGCTTTCGATGAGTTTGCTCACCTGCTCATCAATTATTTCGGCTGTTTTGTCACTGAAAGGTTTTGTCAGGGCATAATCCTGCTGACCTGTTGAGTCATAATAGCTTCTGTTTCCGATTCTTTCATCGAGGCCATAATAAGCCACCATTGCAGTAGCTTGTTTTGTCACTTTCTCGAGATCACTGAGAGCGCCTGTTGAAATGTGTCCGAATACCAGTTGCTCAGCCGCACGACCGCCAAGTGTGGCAATCATCTCGTGATACATCTGCTCTTTCGTGGTTATCTGACGCTCATTAGGAAGATACCATGCAGCGCCCAAAGCTTTTCCTCGTGGAACTATAGTAACTTTCACCAAAGGATGTGCGAATTCCAACAACCAGCTTGTAGTGGCGTGACCGGCTTCATGGAAAGCGATGACTTTTTTCTCTGAATCGGTGATGACTTTATTTTTCTTCTCAAGGCCTCCGACGATACGATCGATGGCATCCAGAAAATCTTGTTTTTCAATAGATTCCTTATTACGACGTGCCGCCATAAGAGCCGCTTCGTTACACACATTGGCAATATCAGCACCAGAGAATCCAGGAGTTTGTTTCGCCAAAAACTCTATACTGACATCATCAGCCAATTTCAGTTTACGCATGTGAACTTCAAATATTTCCTTACGGCCAATGAGGTCTGGGAGTTCTACATAAATCTGACGGTCGAAACGTCCGGCACGCATGAGAGCCTTGTCGAGAATATCAGCGCGGTTTGTAGCCGCTATGACTATAACGCCAGAGTTTGTACCAAAACCGTCCATCTCAGTAAGAAGCTGATTAAGAGTACTTTCTCTCTCATCGTTACCTCCACTCATAGAGTTTTTGCTACGAGCGCGTCCTATGGCATCGATTTCGTCTATGAATATGATACTCGGTGATTTTTCTTTAGCTTGTTTGAACAAGTCCCTGACTCTCGACGCACCGACACCGACGAACATCTCGACGAAATCAGAACCAGAGATACTGAAGAACGGGACATTGGCTTCACCTGCTACAGACTTTGCTAACAATGTCTTACCTGTACCTGGAGGGCCTACTAACAAAACGCCTTTCGGAATTTTGCCGCCCAAACGTGTATATTTCTTAGGATTTTTGAGGAAGTCAACAACTTCAACGACTTCTTCTTTGGCTTCTTCCAAACCTGCCACATCTTTGAACGTGACTTTCACGTCGGAAGTATTGTCATAAAGTTTGGCTTGCGATTTTCCTATATTGAAGATCTGTCCTCCGCCACCTGCGGCTCCGCCTCGTCCCATCATTCTGATTATCAAAAACCAGAATCCGAATATCAGTAATATCGGCAAGATCCACGAAACTATTTCAGAACCCCAATTATGACGTTTCACATTCTTCGCATATACCGGATTTTCAAAGCCTTCCTGCGCTTTTTCCAAATCCTGCTCAAAGCTTTCCACAGAACCTATGTGATAGGTGTAACTCGGCATAGTATTGAAACCGCCAGATTTATCATTCGGGAAATACTTGTTCAAACCGTCCTCGTTAAGATAAATCTCCGCAATTTCCTTATTCACAAGATCTATTTTCTCTATATCTCTGTCACGAAGCAAGGTTATGAGCTTGCCCTTATCAATTTCATCCGCTCTTTTTGGTCCTCTAACGAAAGTCGTGCCCAAAAACACAACGGTTAAGATTACATAAATCCAGTAAAAACTAAATTTCTTTTTAGGTTTGTTGTTTTTGTTGTCAGAAAAATTTCCAGTCGAATTATTATTCTCCATTGAATTAGTTGTTTTTAAATGCGTTAAACTTAATCTTCGTATGAAGTCCGTTCAGCGTCAGCCCATAATGACTCCAATTTGTAAAAGTCACGTTTCGGTTCTAAGAAGACATGAACTACTACATCGATGTAGTCTATCAAAATCCATTCCGCATTTTCAAAACCTTCGTAATGATATGGCTTCACATGATGATTATCACGCAAATCGTCAAGAATTTTATCTGCAATGGCAGAAACCTGTGTCTTTGACTGGGCATGACAGATGACAAAATAGTCTGTCACTGACGAATATATGTCTCTCAAATCTAACGATACTACATCTTTTGCCTTTAGTTCTTGCATAGCTTCTACAACAGCTGAAACTACAAATTCCGGATTGTCTGACTCGTGTCTAACTCTCATATTCTTAATAAATTTAATTTTTGCAAAGATAATAAAAGTCAACGGACAACGGACAACGGACAACGGATTTTTTTTGAATATTAGAGGACAAGAGAGACACAATCTGTTAACTATTGACCATTGGCACAAAAAAACTATCTTTGCAAAATGAAAATCACTCATTTTAAGACACTGGATTCCACCAACAAACATCTTCAAATTCTTCTTAATGAAGGCGTAGATGTTATTGATAATATTATCGTTACAGATTTTCAGACATCTGGGAAAGGTCAGGGCAAAAATATTTGGGAAAGCGAAGACGGTAAAAATCTGCTTTTCAGCATCGCTCTCGACATGAGTTTCCTTAAAGCTGAAAATCAGTTTCTTCTTACACAGATGATTTCAGTCGCGATGATCAACGTTTTGAAGGAACATCTTCCTGAAGATTCACTTTTCATTAAATGGCCGAACGACATTTATTTTAAAGACAAAAAAATAGCCGGAATCTTGATAAAAAATGAGATTAAAGGTATTATGCTAGGCATCTCGATAATAGGTATCGGGCTGAATATCAATCAGACTGATTTCAGCGACGACATTCCTAATCCTATTTCGATGAAAATGATCACTGGAAAAGATTATGATTTGGCAGCTACTTTGTCAGACATCTGCGAGGAAATCAAGAGTCAGCAAACAACATTCGGCAAGCTCTGTGAAGATCAGAATTTTCAGCCTTCGAATTTCGTATTTCAGACTTACACGAAGCATCTCTATCGCTACAGACAATGGGCTTTATACGAGCACAATGGCGGAGTTAAAGAACTGATGATCATCGGTTTTGACAAATTCGGACGTCTTGTCTTAAAAGAAAAAAACGACCGTGAAGTCGTTTGTGATTTGAAAGAAATTACATTTAGGTTATAGAATCTAACGTTACACGCCGCAGGCTTTTTCCGCCATCATATTCACCAGATTTTGCAGCGGTCGTGACGCCATCATCTGCATCAGCGGATTAAGGTCAGCGTCTATTTCAAAGCAGCATTCAGAATTATCGCCGTCGCTTTTGATATGAACATTCAGGACAAACCTGAAAGGTGTTTTTCCGACAGGCGACAATTGCACCAAGCAATTCGGTTTGCGTTCAGACACACTGAGCGCTACATTTCCCATACCTTGAATCGTAAACGCCAGATTATCATTGTCGGCTGTGATATTAACAACTTGTTCCGGTAAAATAGGCGGCATGTTGTTCATGTCGCCTATATACTCGAATAATTCTTTTTCTGAGCGTTGATTTTTCGCCCAATTACTCTTAAAAACCATAATCTAAAAAGACCTTCAATTACATTCTTGCGTCGCTCCAAGCCTGTGGATTATTTTTCCATTCCATCAAAGAGAGGAGATCGTCTTCTCTTACGTAATTTTCTTGGATAGCCTTCTGAATCAATGTGTCGTAGTTTGTCAATGTGTATAATTGACAATTGTTATTTTTGAAGTTTTGTGTCGCCACATCCATACCGTATGTGAAGATAGCAAGCATACCTTTGATGATAGCGCCTTTTTCGCGCAATGCTTCAACCGCATTCAAGCTTGATTTACCAGTTGACACGAGGTCTTCGATGATGACCACTGATTGTCCGCTGTTGATGATACCTTCAACTTGGTTGTTCATGCCGTGAGATTTTTTCTCTGAGCGCACATAAACGAAAGGCAATCCTAATTCCTGTGCTACTAAGGCTCCTTGTGGGATACCGCCTGTGGCAACACCTGCAATAACATCCGGTTTACCAAACTTATCTAAACACATATTCTTGAAACCTTCACGGATGAAAGTCCTTACCTGAGGATATGACAATGTTACGCGATTGTCGCAGTAAATAGGACTTTTTAATCCTGATGCCCATGTAAAAGGATTTGCAGGATTCAATTTTATTGCTTTAATTTGCAAAAGGAAACTGGCAAGTGCCATTGATGTTTCTTGTTCGTTCATAAAATTAATCTTTAAATTTTTTGGCAAATGTATAGACTTTTTTGCAATAATAAGATGCTTGTTTGCAGAAATTTTTTTGAACAATATTTAGACTCATCCACTGATGATGCTGTCACTTCATCGCAACTGTTTGAAAATACGTCAGATAAAATCAAAAATTGGTTAGAAAACGACGACAAAAACCTTTATATCGACGATGTTGATAACGAGGTTTTGGCTGCTGTCATAAAAAAAATATTCCGTTTTGCACCAGCAGCGGGTGGCGTAGTCATTATTAATAATGCAATTGTGGCGATAGAAAGAAACGGAAAACCTGATCTTCCGAAAGGTCACGTGGAAAAAAACGAACAAATCGACATCGCCGCAATGAGAGAAGTTTACGAAGAAACCGCAATTTCAAATCTGTCGATAATAAAACAACTTCCTTCTTCTCATCATTGTTATCTACTTAACAATCAATGGACTTTAAAAAAGACTTCATGGTTTCTGATGAAATCCGACGACGACTTCAAACCCAAACCTCAAACCGAAGAAGGAATCTCCAAAGTGTTTCTCTTAAATAAAGATAACGTTAACGATTTTTTAGAAAACACTTTTATATCACTGAAAATTACTCTAGAAGAAGAAATCTTACATCAATTAACAATTAATAATTAACAATTGGACAATGACTGTAGTCTGTAGTCCGTAGTCCTAAATTATGAAAAAAGCTGTTTTTTCCGGTTCTTTCGACCCTATAACAAAAGGTCACGAAAATATAGTATTGAGAGCGCTGCCTCTTTTTGACGAAATAATCGTAGCTATAGGCGTTAACATATTGAAAAAAAACGCCTTCTCTTTGGAGCAGCGTCTTCAATGGATCAAGGATGTATTCGCAGAATATCCAAAAGTAAAAGTAACTCATTACGAAGGACTTACCGTGGATTTCTGTAAAGATAACAACGCTAATTTCATCATAAGGGGAATCCGCGGAAGCATGGATTTGGAATATGAAAGCACCATCGCCGAAGCCAACAAGAAAATAAATCCCGATATTGAGACAATATTTTTTATGACAGAACCGTCATTACGTTGCGTGTCGTCAACAGTGGTAAGAGATTTGTTGAAACACAACTATCCGGTAGATGAATTTATTCCGGAAAAAGTTGATTTAAAATCAGTAATGAGATAGTTCTGGAAAATTATAAAACATGAAAAAATACATCTTATTAATATCATTATTTGGCTTTTTGTCGTGTAACCTTAATTTATTTTCACAAAACGTCACTATTAAAGGTAAGGTTCAGACAACAGAGCCGGAGCCATTAATTCGTCTCATAACTTTTGACGAGATGCTGACAGGCGAGAAAACCACGATTTTTGAGACCAAGGCCGACACCGAAGGAAATTTCACTGTAGAAATCGATATTGACGAAACCACTTTAGCGCAAATAGCTGTCAATCTTGAACGTACGGATATTTTATTAAGTCCGAATTCTAGCTACGACATCGATATTGTCATTCCGCGACAAGAAAGCAACACCTCATATTTTGAACGTGAAAAACCGACATTGAAGATGAACGAAGTCAATGACGACGGTTTATATTTCCAGTATCACATGTCGAACATGATAATTGACGACTTTTTGTTAAATAATTTTAACCAAATTTACAGAAGCCGAAAAATTTCTCTTCTCGACAGCCTTGATGCAGAGATAAATAAGGAATTAGGAGAAATCAAGTCCGACTTTGTGAAAGACAACATACGCTACCGCAAAGCAGCCATCCAGATGGTAATAAATAACGACAATGCAAAAAAAGTTATAAATCAGCATTTTAACAAACAAGACATACTTTATTCCCAGCCTGCATACATGGATTTATTCCAAGAAATATTTACCGATTATCTGTCATCAAATCAATTCAGTCCGTCTGACATAAGCAACAATCTATATACGAATTATGACAGTTTCTTAAAATATATTAAGGAAAAAGATGCCTTTTTGGCAGAGAATCAAAATTTGGCAGAAATAATCATCGCTTGGAACCTAAAAAGAATGTATTATGAAATGCCTAACGACAAGAAACAGATTATCGGTTATCTGGATCTTTCTTCAAAAAGAAGCAAGAATTCAAAGAACAAAGAAGTCATAGACAACATCATAAAGCAGATAAATCATCTGTCATTCAGCAGCGACGCTCCGCAATTCTCGTTGAGAGATAACAACGGAAACGACATAAAACTCAGCGATTATAAAGATGAAGTAATTCTTGTTCAATTCGTTAACCAAACTTCGTCGATGATTGACCGTCAGTTTGAAATGTTGAAAGAACTTTCACAGCAATGGCAAGAAAACATAAAAATAATAACAGTCGCAACAAAAGAATCGTTCAAAGATTTTACGCAACTATTTGATAATAAAGAATATAATTGGACATTACTTAATCTTGGAAACGACATTTTACTTTTGGAGAAATACCAAATAAAAACATTTCCAGACTATGTGATAATAGGCAAAGACAACAAAATCGGCATGGCACCGGCTCCAGCCCCTGACCAATACCTCGATTTTCATGTCAAGAGAATTTATAATTATTATAAAAAATAATATAAAAAATCGTTATTTTTGCACAACATTTGATGAAAGAATTCCAGAACTCTAGAACTTTAAAATTCTAGTATTCTAGAGTTCTGAGGTTTTAAAAATTATAATAGGTATGGGATTTTTTGCTAAACTATTCGGTAACAAAGCGACACGCGACAACAAGGCTTTGCAGCCAATTTTGGATAAAGCATTAGAAGCTTACGAAAAAATCAAGACTTTAGACATTGACGCTCTCCGTCATAAAACAGTCGAATTCAAAGAGTATATAAACAATTATATCGCTGAAGATGAGGCTCGTATCAAAGAGTTAAAACTGAAAGCCGAAAATGACGAACTTGATCTTGAAAAGAAAAACGAGATTTTCGAGCAAGTCGATAAGTTAGAAAAACAACAATTAGAAAAAATCGAAGAAGCTCTCAACAACATTTTACCAGAAGCTTTTGCTGTATTGAAAGAAACCGCCAAACGTTTCAAGGAGAATGAAGTCGTTGAAGCCACAGCTACAGACTTGGATCGCGAACTCGCAGCAAAATTCGATCATATCAACATTGAAGGCGACAAAGTTTATTACGACAACAGTTGGATAGCAGGAGGAAACACCATAACTTGGGACATGGTTCCTTACAACGTACAGATTTTAGGCGGTACAGTCTTGCACCAAGGTAAGATCGCCGAAATGGCGACTGGTGAAGGTAAGACTTTAGTAGCTACCTTCCCTGTATATCTCAATGCGTTAGCCGGCCGTGGCGTTCACGTTGTCACCGTCAACGACTACCTTGCGAAACGTGACTCCGAATGGATGGGAACGATTTATGAATTCCTCGGTCTCACAGTAGATTGCATCGACAAGCACCAACCTAATTCTCAGGCACGCCGCAACGCATATCTCGCAGACATCACTTACGGTACCAACAACGAATTCGGCTTCGACTATTTGCGCGATAACATGACAGGCAATCCGGAAGAACTCGTTCAGCGCAAGCATCACTTCGCAATCGTTGACGAAGTTGACTCCGTTCTGATCGACGACGCCCGTACACCTTTAATTATATCAGGACCTACTCCACGCGGCGATCATCAGGAATTCGATGTTTTGAAACCTGACGTGGTAAAATTGTATGAAGCACAAAAACGCCTGGTGACATTATGTCTCGCAGAAGCTAAAAAAATATTAACAGATCCTAATGCGACACAAGAACAAAAGAACCACGGAGCCAACCAACTCTTCAGAGCTTACAGAGGACTTCCGAAAAACAATGCCTTGATCAAGTTCTTGAGCGAAGAAGGAATGAAAGCCCTCATGCAAAAGACAGAAGGCTTCTATCTCCAGGAACAACAGAAAAACATGCACATCATCGACGATGAACTTTATTTCGTTATCGATGAGAAATTACATAGCGTCGATCTCACAGAAAAAGGTATTGACGAACTTACAAAATCATACAACGACTCTTCATTCTTCATCTTGCCTGATGTCGGTTCTGAGATAGCGGAACTCGAACGCAGCGGTCTCTCCAATGACGAAAAAGTGATGAAGAAGTCAGAGTTGTTACGTAACTTCTCTGAAAAATCAGAACGTTTACATACTGTACAACAACTTCTTAAAGCCTACACTTTGTTTGAAAAAGACGTAGATTACGTTATTATGGACAACAAAGTAAAGATTGTTGACGAACAGACAGGCCGTATTATGGAAGGCCGCCGTTGGTCGGATGGTTTGCATCAAGCCGTTGAAGCCAAGGAAAACGTTCATGTTGAAGCAGCTACACAGACATACGCGACAATCACCTTACAAAACTACTTCCGTATGTATCACAAGCTCGCCGGTATGACAGGTACCGCCGAGACAGAAGCAGGCGAGTTCTGGGACATTTATAAGTTAGACGTTGTCGTTATTCCGACGAACAAACCTATCGCCCGTATCGATGCCGAAGACTTGATTTACAAGACAAAACGTGAGAAATATAACGCTGTCATCGAAAAGATTGAAGAATTCGTTTCAGAAGGACGCCCTGTTCTTGTTGGTACGACTTCCGTTGAAGTTTCGGAACTTCTTTCAAAATTACTGACACGTAAAGGCATCAAACACAATGTCTTGAATGCTAAGTTACACGCCAAGGAAGCTCAAATCGTTAAAGACGCCGGTCAGGCTGGTACTGTAACTATAGCCACTAACATGGCAGGTCGTGGTACCGACATCAAGTTAGGTCCAGGCGTTAAGGAAGCAGGCGGTCTCGCCATCATCGGCACAGAACGTCACGAGTCACGCCGTGTTGACCGTCAGTTGCGCGGTCGTTCAGGCCGTCAAGGCGACAACGGTAGCTCTCAGTTCTTTGTATCTCTTGAAGACGACCTCATGCGTATGTTCGGTTCTGACCGTATCGCTCCTATAATGGACAAGCTTGGTCTCCAAGAAGGTGAAGTGATCCAACATTCGATGATTACGAAACAAATTGAAAAAGCGCAAAAGAAAGTCGAAGAAAATCACTTTGGAACACGTAAGCATCTCTTGGAATATGACGACGTTATGAATTCGCAACGCGAGGCCATCTACGAAAAGAGACGTCACGCCTTGTTCGGAGAACGTCTTTCTATAGACATTAATAATATGATGTATGACCTTGGAGAATCATTGATAGAGAAATTCCAAGAAGTCAGCGATTACGACGGTCTTAAACTGGAAGTACTCTCAACAATGGGAATTGAAGTTCCTTTTGAAGAAGAAGAATTCAAGCGTTCCAAGTTAGATGTTCTTGCTGATAAATTGTTTGACAAAGCATTAGATGTTTATAACAACAAGACACGTATCATCGGAGAAAAAACGCTTCCAGTGATAGAAAACGTACTGAAACACACACAATACGAAAATATCTTGATTCCGTTCACCGATGGCAAGAAAAACATGAATGTCATTGTAAACATCAAAAAAGCTGTCGAAAACGGAGCCAAAGAGATTTCACTTTCAGTAGAAAAATTCATAACTCTTGGTATCATTGATGAATCGTGGAAAGAACACTTACGTGAATTAGACGAGTTGAAACATTCTGTACAAAACGCACATTACGAACAAAAAGATCCGCTCTTGATTTATAAATTCGAGTCGTTCAATTTGTTCAAGCAGATGATACAGAAAATCAACACCGATGTCATTTCATTCTTGATGCGTGCCGACGTTCCTATGCAAGACGGCAGCCAAGTCAGAGAGCAGAAAGCAAGAGCCATTGACAGAAGCAAGTTGAAAGAACAACGTAACGATTTGTTGTCGCAGTCGAACAGCAACACACAAGAAAGACAAGTCACGCAACCTATTCATGTTGAAAAGAAAGTCGGAAGAAACGACCCTTGTCCTTGTGGCAGCGGCAAGAAATACAAGAACTGCCATGGAGCGATGGAAAATTGAAAATCAAAGTAGAGACGATGTGACATCGTCTCTACTTTTTTATTCACAAATCAACACAAAAACAATTCATTATTCATTGTACATCGTTCATTTTTGAAGTTTTTAAATTCAAAAAATATTTATGTTTTTCTTCAACAAAATTATTATAACTTTGTAAAGTCAATAAGTCGATAACTCAACAAGTCATGGTCAGAAGGCAAATTTCAAAAGTCGAAAGTCAAAGCTCAAAGCTTGAAGCTCAAAGCTTGAAGTTTCTCTTTTGTCTTTTGTTTTTTGTTTTCAGTCTAAATATCAGATCCCAAGAGACAGCCGACACCACTGAAATTCTCATCCGTCCTCGTGTTGGCGTTGTGTTGAGCGGCGGCGGTGCCAGAGGTTTCGCCCATATTGGAGTTTTAAAAGTGATAGAGGAATCCGGGGTGCCTATAGATTACATTGCCGGCACAAGTATGGGAAGTATCATCGGCGGGCTTTACGCCATCGGCTACGATCTCGACACTATGATTCGTCTCGTCAAGGATCAAAACTGGGACGCCATAATGTCGGACGCCATCCCACAGAAATATATTTCCGTAGATGACAAGATAATGGACAGGCATTATCTGGCGACATTTCCGTTCCGGGACAAAAAAATAAAGATGAAATCGGCGGTTTATGACGGTGAGATGATAAATCTTCTTCTGGCCCGTCTCACCTCCCCTGCTTATAAAATAAAGAATTACAATGAATTAGACATACCATTTTTATGTGTAGCTACTGATATTGAGAGCGCTGAAGCTTACGAGATGACACGAGGCAATTTGCAGCGTTCAATAAGAGCATCGATGTCGATACCATTCTATTTCGCACCTGTGGAGGTAGATGGACGACTGCTCATAGACGGCGGGATGAGAAACAATTTTCCGGTACATAACCTGAGAGAAAAAGACCTTGATATTATTGTAGGTGTCAACGTACAACGTGACTTCCATAAGAAAGAAGACCTCAATTCATTGGCGAAAATATTAGATCAGCTGATTGCCATTACTGATATAGACGCAAACAGAAAAGCGATGGAAGAAGTTGACATTTATATAAAGCCGAACCTGTCAAATTTTGGCATGATGGATTTCAACCATCACGACACCATCATATCTCTTGGAGAAAAAGCAGCCTTGGAATATCTTCCGCAGCTGAAACGACTTGCAGACTCCATAAAAATGATCCAAGATTATTCTGTCGAAAGACCGAATACCGTTCCTCTCGACACCATATATGTCGTTTCATTAAAAATTGACGGCGTAAAAGACGAAAACGCCAGCCTGATCAGGAAATCTTTCACGAAACATTATCCGGCATATATGACTATCAACGACATAGAGACTTCCATTTTAAGAATCTATGCCACAGGATATTACAACGACATCTGGTATGAATTGCTGCCAGCCGCAAAAGGCGTGACATTGACACTACATTGCAAGGAAAAAGAAGAAGAATCGGTTTCTGTAGCAGCTCATTACGACACCGATTACGGCATCGGGATATTGACGAACCTCACGTTAAAAAACGTCCTGAAATTCCCGAAACGATCCACAATATCAGCCGACATCAATATCGCTGAAGACCCTTATTTCAAGCTGCGTTTCCATTCCAACCTGTCACAAAAATTCAAATACGGAACAGATCTGTCTGTAATAAGCCTATTTATGAACCAATATTACGACAGAACCATCAACAACTCATACAGCGTCCAGGACAACAAATTCGACCTGTTCATGGAAATGATGCCGAAACTAGAACAACAGCTAAGAATCGGATTAGTAGCCAATTACGTTCACCTGAGAGATAATCTGATCCACACCGTCAAATCAGACAACTATGATTTTATATGTTACGGATATTTCAACTATCATCTCGACAACGAAGATTCTCCGACATTTGCGTCAAGAGGATGGAAATTCAACCTTAACGGAAAATATATCGTTCCCGTCGTGAAACTTGAAGACGGAAGCATGATGTCAAACGCAATCGTGATAAGAGCCGACATCGACGGTTCCATTATGATGTGGAAGAAACACTCGCTAAAATTCGGAGCTACGGCAGGCACTTCGCTCACCGATACCGAACTTCCTCTCAGCTATCGCTTTTTCGTTGGAGGTCAGTCGGGCATGAAATATTTCGACAACATAATCTCTTTCGACGGACTGAGATTCACGCAGCTGTACGGCGATCACATCGCACTTGCCAAAGTTTCGTGGCAATATAATTTCTTTAAGAATCTGTACGCCACACTTAATTTCAACGGCGGTTATATCTCAAATGATTATAATCAATGGTTTACTGACGACAACTTTGTTTTTGGCAGCGGATTGACACTAGGAATGAAAACAGTAGCCGGCCCTATAGAAGTGAGCCTCATGGGTTCAAACAGATGCTCCAATCTGGTCGGTTTTATAAACATAGGTTATTGGTTTTAACAAAATATAAATGATATGAAATACTCAAGAGTACTTTTAAAATTAAGCGGTGAAGCTTTAATGGGCGAGCAACAATATGGCATCGACCCGGAACGTCTTAACGATTATGCAGAAGAAATTGCAGAAGCAGCAAAACAAGCACAGATCGCCATCGTCATCGGCGGCGGGAACATTTTCCGTGGACTGCAAGGCGCAAGCAAAGGTATGGACAGAATACAAGGCGACTATATGGGAATGCTTGCCACCGTCATCAACAGCATGGCTCTTCAATCAACATTGCAAGCCAAAGGCGTGAAGACTGCTTTATTATCAGGCGTCTTCATCGACAGAATAGCTGATTCCATGAGCAGCGCAAAAGCCATAAAATTATTAGAAGAAGGCAATGTCGTCATCATCGGCGGCGGCTCAGGAAACCCGTTCTTTACAACAGACACAGCCTCAGCATTGAGAGCTGTAGAAGTCAGAGCTGACATCATCTTGAAAGGAACTCGCGTCGATGGAATATATACCGCCGACCCTGAAAAAGACCCTACAGCGACCAAGTTCGAGCACATCACCTACGATGAGGCTTATAACAAAAACCTTAAAGTCATGGACCTCACGGCATTCACCTTATGCAAAGAAAACAATATGCCGATGTATGTCTTCGACATGAACACCAAAGGCAATCTGTTGAAAGTCCTTAACGGCGAAGAAATCGGAACATTAGTAACAAAATAATATCATTTTGAAAAAAGAATTATTGTCAGTCACCGATAAGGTTTTCTTATCGGTGACATTATTAGTAGCGGCATTTCTACGTCTCTACAATCTCGGTTCGGTGCCTTTCATGCACGACGAGTTCAGCGCCTTGACAAGGACGTCATTCGACACTTTCTCCGAATTATTGAGAGAAGGTGTGATGTTAAACGACTCTCATCCTGCGGGTACGCAGGCGTTTCTGTATTATATGGTCAAGCTCTTCGGATGGAACGAGTTTTGGCTCAAGTTACCTTTCGCCTTGATGGGAGTAGGTTCGGTTTATCTCATATTTAAAATAGGTCAGCAATGGTTTAACACAAACGTCGGCTTGTTCAGTGCAGCCTTGGCGGCAATCAGCGAACTTTTTGTGTTCTACAGTCAGCTCATCCGACCATATTCTTCTGGATTATTTTTCATACTTCTCTTCGTATATTATTGGAACAGAATATTATTTACCGACGAAAAGCCATCTCTGAAAACGTGTATCGGTTTTGCGTTGTCAGCTTTTTTAAGTTCACAAATGCATAATTTTTCATTGGCTCAAGCCGGTCTTATATATATCGCGGGATTACTTTTCCTCAAAAAAGACAACAAATTACAAATCAAAGCCTATTTCTTCAGCGGACTCGCCGCATTAATTTTATTTCTGCCGACATCTTTCATATTTTATCACCAGCTTTTCGTCAACGGAGGTATCGGAGGCTGGCTGTCGATGCCCGACAATTCGTTCATTTTAGACTTCTTCCAATATTCACTGAATTATTCACATTTGTTAATTTTCAGTATAATCATTTTCATAGCAGCTCCTTTCTTAACCGATAAGTTCAACAAGGACAACAAGATACTTTTAAGAATCGTAGGTATCGCTTTGTTTGTGATACCTTTCATTCTGGCTTTTGCATATTCAAAATTAAAGGAACCGATATTACAATTCAGCACTTTGATATTCGGTTTCCCTTTCCTGATTATTGTAATGTTTTCGTTTTATGATGCCAAGAAAATCAGTCTCTTAGAAAAAAGTGTCGTAATAGGATGTATTTTATTCATCGGTGTTTCGTCTTTGATTTTCGGCCGTCAATATTACGAACAAGTTTATAATCAAGGATTTGACCAGATAGCAGTAGAAATGAAGAAAGATCAGGATTGTCACGCCGACAGCATTTCATTCGTATCTTTTTCAAACGGCACTTTTATGACGGAATTCTATCAGGACAGAGAAAATATCTCAAACAACCAATGTTTCAAAAAAAACATTAACATTTATGAATATCAAGAATATCTGTCAAATCTAGATACAAAATATCTGGGTGTCGGCCTAACAGATCACAGTGATATAGCGTTAGAAATGACGTCATTGATATTTTATCCTAATATTATAAAAGAATGTCAGTGGTTTAACACGAAATATTTTCTTCTTTCCAAGGGAGACAACAACGGAATGACATTGATAGAAAGCGACAAGAACATTCCTCAAGGCAACGAATGGGGAGATTCTTTCAAAATAAAACCAGACGCGACAGAAAACATCAACGGCATAGGTTTTATTGCTGAAATACAATCTGTTGACACTATAAAAGAAATGGTTTTCGTTATGGAAATACGAGATTCCAAAAACGATTCGCTGTTACATTGGCGAGGAAACGACATAAAAGGCAACGTCTTTCTGCCAGAAAAGAAATATTATCTCACCACCGACTTCCATTTTGACGAAAAACAAGATAAAAACGACGTCTATATAAAAACGTTTATCTGGAATCGTGACAAAAAAAACGTTAACATTGACAAGATTTTTTTCTATAATTCAAAAAAAGCGCCTTATTTTGACGGATTATATAAGCCACTTAACTAAAAAATTTTTATTTTTGTGCTGTAAAAAGAATATGTTATGACAGAAGAATCTCAATTTATTTTAGATGAAGCTACTGAAACCATGGATAATACCATGAAACACATGGACTTGGAATTTCAGAAAATCAGAGCGGGAAAAGCAAGTCCTGCTATGTTGCAAGGTGTTAAAGTAGAATATTACGGAACTGTTGTGCCTATCGAACAAACATCAAACATCGGTACACCAGACCCACGTCAGATAATAGTTCAACCTTTCGATAAAAGTTCTATCTCAGCTATAGAAAAAGCCATTTTGAATGCCAATTTAGGTTTCAACCCTAAAAACGAAGGCGATTTCTTACGCATCCTCGTGCCTCCATTGACAGAAGAGCGCCGTAAAGAACTGGCAAAACGCGCCAAGACAGTCGCAGAAGACACCAAAGTCGGCATCCGTAACATCCGTCGTAACGCCAACGATGACGCGAAGAAACTCAAAGAAGACGGCATTTCTGAAGACGAAGTCAAGTTAGTGACAGAAAAAATACAGGAAATCACAGACAAATATGTTAAAAAAGTTGACGAACTCTGTGATTTGAAAGTTAAAGATATTTTAACAGTCTAAATTTCAAGAAGCGACTTTCGAGTCGCTTTTTTTACCTCCAAACCAATAATCCCATTCCCCTGAATTCCTGAATTCCTAATAAAAAAAAACGGCAGTACACAGTCCGTAGTCCGTAGTCTTTTACTATCTTTGCATAATTAACAAACATTTTTGAACTATATGAGAAAATTAGTTTTTACCTTATTGATTATCTTATCGTTTTGTAAATTCGGCTTCTCACAAAACGTCATCGAAGCTGAGTTACAGAATGTCTTAAATCAAAAAAGCGACGAAATGATAAGCATCAACATCATTTTGAAATCGCAAATGAATCTTAACAATTTGAGGAACAGAGCCGCCAAGGTCGATGACAAAGAAGTCAGACGCGACATTCTCATCGACGAGCTCAAGCAATTCTCAGAAAAAGAACAACAAGAAATATTATCGTTTCTCGATGCAGGGAAAAGAAACGCTGCTGTAAAAGACGTCAGCTGCCACTGGCTCGCCAACTACATCAACTGCATGGCGACCCGCGATGTAATATATCAACTAGCTCAACATCCTGATGTCTATATGATCGGATATAACGAAGAAAAGACTTTGATTAGCAGCAACTTCTCCGAAAGAAGCGAGAGCAATACCGAAATGACAGAAAACATCTCCAAAGTCAATGCCGACGATGTCTGGGCGATGGGTTATACCGGCGACGGCGTTGTGGTTGCCGTCATCGACTCTGGTGTCAACTATAAACACGTTGACATCGCCAATAATTTATGGGACGGCGGAGCCGAATTCCCTAATCACGGCTATAACACCTACAGCAACAACAACGATCCGATGGACAAATTCGGACACGGCACACACTGTGCTGGAACAATCTGCGGCGACGGAAGCTCTGGCTTAAAGACCGGTATCGCTCCTAACGTCACTCTGATGTGCGTGAAAAGCGTCAGCGACGAAGGAACAGGAACAGCCGACAATATCAACAGCGGCATGGAATGGGCCATCGAACATCAGGCTGATGTCCTGAGCATGTCGTTAGGTGTTATGAAGCCTACAGTCTCAGAGAAGACCATGTTGCGTCGCAGCTGTGTCAACGCCCTCGAATTGGGAATCGTGGCAGCAGTGGCAGCAGGTAACTACGGCGACCCTCAATATCAGATGATGTATCCGGTTCCAAACAACGTCATCATTCCTGGCGGCTGCCCTCCTCCATGGCTGCATCCTGACCAAGAAGCTAATCCTGGAGAATTATCATGCGTAATATCTGTAGGATCAGTAGATTACACCGACACACCAGCCACGACATCATCAGAAGGACCTGTCACCTGGCAAGACACCGAATTCAACGACTATCCTTACAATCCTGGAATAGGACTCATCCGTCCTGACATCTGCGCTCCTGGCGTCAACATCGTTTCCCTCGACTATTCTTCTAACGACAGCCACACCACCATGAGCGGAACTTCAATGGCGACACCGTGCGTCGCAGGTATCATAAGCCTCATGCTGGAAAAAGACCCAAGCCTCAGTCCAGCAGACATTTGCAGAATATTAGAAACCACATCGGTGAAATTATCACAAACCAAAAGCAACAAAACCGGCACCGGACTCGTTGACGCTCTAGCTGCTATAAACGCCATCGACAACGGAAGTTTCGTCTTGAACAACTTCAGCATCAACGATATAAACGGTAACGATAACGCTAATATAAACCCAGGCGAAAACGTCAACCTGAATATCGTTTTCAACAACAATTCCGAACAAAACTACAATAACGTAACGGCAGTCTTAAGAAACAATAACGAATTCGTCACCATAACAGACTCTGTGGCTCAGATAAATAGCATCGCCGCCAACGGAGAAATATCTATTCTTAACGAATTTTCATTGACAGTAGATGAAAACGTGAAACCTAAGACATTGCTGGCTTTCGACATTTATTTCTACGACGAAAACAACGGACTCATCTCTTATCTGAGAGCTCCGGCATACGCAAGCGGAAGCAACCTCCAGTTCTCGTCTTTCATCGTGAAAAACGACAATAACGGCAACGGAATACTCGAAGCCGGAGAGACAGCAGACCTCGGTATCGTACTGAATAACACAGGAAATGAAATAGCTGTGGCTTTAAAAGGAGTCTTGTCATCAACAAACGACAAACTCACCATAAACCAAAACGAAGCAGAATTCAGTTCTATCGGCAACGACGCTTCAGCGACAGCTTTCTTCAACGTAACATTGTCAGAATCAGCATCGGAGAACTTCAAACTTCCTATGGAAATAAAAGTCACCGACGCTTTCAATAACGAATATACTTTCAACGGGACTTACAAAAACGCCTGCGAAGTCATTTTCGAGCTATACGACACAGGAGGTGACGGCTGGAACGGAGCAGCT
Source organism: Bacteroidales bacterium (assembly GCA_045615285.1). Taxonomy (GTDB): domain Bacteria; phylum Bacteroidota; class Bacteroidia; order Bacteroidales; family F082; genus Limimorpha. Next base: position 14,927 of record JAZLEO010000024.1, on the reverse strand, counting down.
ATCAGAGTAAAATACAGCGACGGCACTCCTGATGAAGCCTTTACCGTAATAAGCGGTAGCACAAAGACTTACAAACGTAAAATAGGAAATGACGTAACAGTGACTTTGGAATGGGTCAAAGGTTCTTGGGACTTGGAAAACAGTTTCGTCATCAAAAATGAAAACGAAAACGTGATTTATAGAAACGGCGGTTTCATCGACAACGGCTATCTTTTCTCTTGGGTCAACAATTGTTCATGCCAATATGAAAGCTTCGAAATGTGCGAAGCCGTTGAAGATCTCACCTTCAGCAAAAACGGAACAACAGTCAATCTGTATTGGAACGCTCCGAACAATCCTAACATCGTAGGTTTTGAAATCTATCGCAACACCAAACTGTTGGGGACAACAAACACCACATTATTCACAGACGAATCTGTCTCTAAATCAGGAAAATATGTCTATAGCGTGAGAACTATTTACGAAGACTGCGTCGGTTTGTTTGAAGAAGTGACGGTTGACATCAGTACCGGAATCGGCGAAGATTCACAAATAGAAGCTTCTGTATATCCGAATCCTTCGTACGACAATTTCACCGTGATTTGTGAAAACATGACAACAATTTCTGTATATGACGTCGTAGGAACTTTGATAATGAAATCGGCTGTAAATAGTAACAGCTTCGTCATCAACAATTTAAGTTCTGGAGTTTATTTCATCAAAATCGGAACAGATAATGGCGACGCAATTCGTAAAGTTGTAAGACTATAAATAATGTAATTATGAAGAAATTATTTTTTTCCTTAGCACTGATATTATTTTGTAAGATAGGATTTTCACAGAATGTAATCGATCCTGTGTTACAAGACGTTCTTAATCAGAAAGGCGATGAAATGATAGACATCAACATCATTTTCAAATCGCAAATAGATCTTAACAAGTTGAGAACCAGAACTCTGTTAAGTAACGACAAAAAAACCAGACGCAACATTTTAGTTGACGAGCTCAAACATTTTTCAGAAGAGAAACAGCAGGAAGTTTTGTCGCTTCTACAAGCCGAAAAAAGCAGCGACAGAGTTTCAAATATCAGAACGTATTGGCTTTCAAACGCAATCAGCTGTACCGTAAATCGTGATGTCGTATATCTTCTCGCAAAACATCCAGACATCGAGTTCATCGGTTATGACAAGAAGCAATATATGCTTTTTGATGAAGAACAACAGACGACATACAACAGTCAGCCGACCAGAGATGAAGAAATTGACATAACCGACAACGTCACCATGGTGAAAGCCGACAAGGTCTGGGAATTGGGTTATACTGGCAAAGGCGTCATTGTAGCTGTCATTGACTCTGGCGTCAACTACAATCATGCCGACCTCAAGGATCATCTGTGGGACGGCGGCGCTCAATATCCTAATCACGGATACAATGTCATTGACAACAACAACGATCCGATGGACAAGACCGGCCACGGAACACATTGCGCAGGAACCATCTGCGGCGATGGAACTTCAGGCGTTCATTCCGGAGTAGCTCCCGATGCCACCTTGATGTGCGTGAAAGCTCTCGACGACTACGGCTACGGTACGGCTAGTTCTTTCAACGCAGGCATGGAATTCGCAGTAGAAAATCACGCCGATATATTAAGCATGTCGTTAGGCATTATGAACGCCAGCGTAAGTGACAGAGTCTGGTTACGCAACACATGTATCAACGCCTTAGAACTCGGAGTGATCGCTTCTGTAGCAGCAGGTAACGACGGTAATATGATGATGGCTCCAGTCCCTAACAACATCAGGACTCCCGGCAATTGTCCTCCGCCTTGGCTAAGTCCAGATCAACAATCAAATCCTGGAGGATTGTCATGCGTGGTTTCTGTGGGAGCTATCGACTTCAGCAGAAACATGTACGAAAACGGTTCCAAAGGTCCTGTCACATGGACAGGCACCGAGTTCAACGATTATCCATACGACAATAACAATATAGGGCTGATACGTCCTGACGTATGCGCTCCTGGCGTAGGAATAAAATCTTTGGACTACGACAGCAACGACGGCTACAACCTCAAGAGCGGGACTTCAATGGCGACACCTTGCGTGGCGGGAGTCATGGCGCTTCTCCTGGAAAAACAAAACGATCTCTCGCCTGCCGACATCTGCATGTTATTGGAAACCACAGCCGACAAACTCACTGAGACAAAAAGCAACCTCTATGGTGCAGGACTCGTAGATGCCTTCAAAGCAATAACAAGTATCAAAACAGGCGCATTGACATACAACGGATTCAGCATCAACGACAGCGAATATAACAACGACGGCAACCTCAACGCAGGAGAAAAAGTCAGAATGAGCGTCAATATAGCCAATACATCCGATGAGGCATTCGACAACCTTAAAGTCACAGTGTCATGCAGCAACGACATGGTCAACATCAGCGACGCTGAAGCCGAAATCAAGAATATCGCCGCCAATGAAGAAATCATCCTCGCCGACGAATTCGAGTTCTCTGTAGATGAAAACCTCGACTATAAGACGCCGCTGTCATTTGAATTCAACATTTCAAACGAAGACGGCGCAAGCGTTTCTTCATTCTGTATCTTGATGTATGCGAGCGACAGCGAATTGGAATTTTCTTCATTCATAGTAAGAAATGACGATAATTCAAACGGCATCCTTGAAGCTGGAGAAACAGCCGATTTAGGTGTCATCATAAACAATATCGGCAACGTATTAGCCGTGAGAGTTGATGGAACATTGTCGAGCAGCAGCGATATTGTCACCATAAACCAAGCTGAAGCAACATTCAGTTCTGTCGGCACAAACTCTTCAGCTATAGCGTTCTTCAACGTCACTGTAGCAGGAAACGCCGGCGAAAACCTGAACATTCCTTTTGAATTGAAAACCATCGATCTGTATGAAAACGAAAAAATCTTCTCATCAAAATACGTCAACAACTGCAATTACATCTTCCAACTCGAAGATTATTACAACGACGGATGGGAAGGATCGGCTGTCTTGGTAAAATACAGCAATGAAAAGCCAACAGACACATTGACAATAGTATCGGGAGGTTTCAAAGAATACCGTATCGGCATCGGTTCCAATGTGGAAGTTACACTCGAATGGCTCAGCAAAGGAAAATATGACGGCGAATGCAGCTTCGTGGTAATGACTGAATTCTACGAATTGATTTACAGAAGCCCTGAATTCCCTAACAGAAACACATTTCTATTCTCATGGATAAACGACTGCTCCTGCGAAAACGAATCCTATAAAATGTGTGATGCGGTAAAAAATCTCGAAGGAAAACAAAATGAAAACGGCATCGAACTGACTTGGACGACGGACGGGACAGCGGTCGGCTACGAGATTTACCGTGGAACAAAACTAATCGGCACGACGGAAGAAACAAGCTTCATCGACGCCAACTTCTCCGGAAAAGGCGATTTCGTCTATAGCGTAAGAGCTGTTTATGACGACTGCGTCGGCTTGTTCCAAGATGTGGCCGTACATTTCGACACAGAAATGATAGACGAAAAACACAGCCTGAAAGCTACAATATATCCTAATCCGTCGAGAGGCGATTTCAACGTCAGATGCGAAAACATGACGAAAGTGACGGTTTATAATGTCGTCGGAAACAAGATTATGGAAAATGAAATCAGCGGTGACAGTTACATCATCAGAGGTTTGGAATCAGGAGTCTATTTCGTTGACATTCAAACAGACAAAGGAAATACCGTTGTACGAATCTTAGAGTTCTAAAACACCATAGCTTTATATTTAAAAAACCTGGGAGCGCCGTACTCTCAGGTTTTTGTTTTTATAACATCTTCTATATCATTCATAAATCAAACACCTTATGCCGTTGTTTGTCTCAACGCCCAAAACAGAAAGGCAGACGCAATATAATTTTGGGGTGAATTAAGGTAAAAAGAACCTTGTTTTTGGTCGGGAATAGCGGGAAAAAGAGGAAAATTACGGTATTAATAGCAAAAAAACTCCAGAATAATAAAATTCCGGAGTTATAAAATAATATTGTAAAATTCTTATAAAATGGTCTTCACTATTTTCTCCATGCTTATTCCTTCCGCTTCTGCCGTATAGTTTCTCACAAGACGATGTCGCAATATCGGCAGTGCCACTTCCTGCACGTCTTCTATGTCTGGCGACAATTTTCCTTGCAGCAAGGCATTAGCTTTAGCTCCTATTATCAAATACTGCGAAGCTCTAGGTCCGGCTCCCCAGCTGAGATATTTGTTGCTCCACTCATGCGCCCGTTCCGTATTAGGGCGTGTGCGTGACACCAAGCCTACAGCATATTCATAGACGTTATCAGCTACTGGGACACGACGTACAAGATTTTGGAAATACACTATTTCCTCCGCCGTCATCACAGGATTTATATCCGAGACCTTAGCTGATGTAGTGTTTTTAACGACTTCTATTTCCTCTTCATAAGAAGGATAGTCGAGCATGAGGTTAAACATGAATCGGTCGAGTTGGGCTTCAGGAAGAGGATACGTACCTTCTTGTTCTATAGGATTTTGCGTTGCCAGCACGAAGAAAGGCTCTTGTAATTTATAAGTCATTCCTGATATTGTGACATGTTTTTCCTGCATCGCTTCAAGGAGAGCCGCCTGTGTTTTTGGCGGCGTTCTGTTTATTTCGTCAGCGAGAATGATATTTGCGAACACAGGTCCTTTAACGAACTTGAACTGACGAGAATCATCCAATATTTCCGTTCCCAGTATGTCGGAAGGCATGAGGTCGGGAGTGAATTGTATTCTGCTGAAAGACAGGCCGAGCGCACGACCTATAGTGCTCACCAGCAATGTTTTGGCGAGGCCTGGCACGCCCACCAGCAAGACGTGGCCCTGACAGAAGACCGACAGTATTGTATTATGTATGATTTCGTTCTGGCCTATGATGACTTTAGAAATCTCTTTTTTCAGCAGCTCATATTTTTGTACGAGCGCCTTGGCTCCTTCAACATCTGACTTATACATCTTCTATTTGATTTTCCGTTATTATTCAGCGAAATTCCATTCAAACATAAAATCGCAATCTCTAAAGTCTTCATCCACTTTGATATAAGCCTTTCCTGATTTATTCGCGATCCATTTGTTAATTATCTCCTCACGTTTTTTCTGCATCGCCATGTCACGGATCAGGATATAATCATCTTTCAGGTTAGCCTGATGTGGAGCTGTTTTCTTTCTCAGATAAAGCAGACGACATGCGTCTTTGTTGTCGGAAGTCTTCATCGGCACAGGAGCGCTTATCTCACCTACTTTCATTTTATTCACCGCCGCCGACACCTGCTGATCGAGTTCTGAAGCGTCGAACAAGGTTCCGCCAGTGACAGGATTCACCAGGATTCCGCCGTTTATCTTATCTTTTTCATCGCTGAAACGTCGCACGGCTTCGTCGAATGTAAGACTGTCGTTATGAATAAGTTCCGCTATCGAATCGAGTTGGTCGTAAGCCATCTGTAGCACTTCTGGATCTACTTTCACGGTGAGCAGTATATGACGTACGTTGACGAAATCGCCTTTACGTTCTATCATCTGTATGATATGGAAGCCGTATTCAGTCTCAACCACTTCCGATATTTCGCCGTCGCGGAGGTTAAAAGCGGCTGCCTCGAACTCAGGGACGAATTCGCCTTTTCCTTTAAAACCGAGTTCGCCACCTTTTTTGGCAGATCCAGGATCTTCCGAATAAAGGAGCGCCAGTGTTGAGAAGCGTTCGCCTTCGAGGATACGCTTGCGCATCTTATATAATCTGTCCTTAACTTCAAGTTTCTGGTCTAATGTGATTGGCGGCTTCTTGACAAGCTGAGCTATTTCGTACTTAGAATTGACCATCGGGATGCTGTCTTTCGGCATGTTCTGGTAAAATCTCTTCACTTCCGAAGGAGTTATCTCCACATTTGCCAACATGGCGTGTTCCACTTGTTCAACAAGAAGCTGTTCTTTTCTCATACGGAACAGTTCTTCCCTTATCTCAGGCATTGTTTTTTTGTAATATTTCTCGAGATTTTCTTGCGATCCGAGCTGTGATATGAAATAACTGACCATACGATCCACTTCGTTGTCAACTTGTTCATCTGTCACGGTGATACTGTCCATTTCCGCCTGATTCAGCATGAGTTTTCTGAACATCTGGTCTTCCAATATCTCACAACGTATCGAGCTGGCGCTGCCTTTTATTCCGCCTTGCAATCTGTACTGAATATACTGCGCCTCAATATCTGACTGGAGGATGATATTCTGTCCGACCACAGCCACCACTCTATCAATGACTTGCGCTTCCTGAGCCTTGGCAGGCAACATAAACGCCACAAAAAATATCGCAATAAACAATCTCTTCATTATATTATCTCGTTGTCTTGTTGTCATATTATTTCATTTTTTATTATCGAACTCAGGTTCAAACAATATCCGTAATCTTATCAATAAACATCAAAGACCTTATCTTGAACCGCTTTTGAATATAAGTCTTCGTATAATTTTTCCAATAAGTCTTTCTTTCTGTTATTCAATATGATATATTTTATTCTATCCATTTCCATTTCGCATGGCGATTCATCTCCTACCAGTCTGTAATCGTAGATACGTATGATGGTATGGACGTCGTCTTTATTGACGGCAATATATTTATAATCATTAAGGAATGACTTATTATCTGTTATTTTCAAGTCGAAGGTGTCGATTATTTCCTCGAAGTTATGCCATTTTTCGGTAGAGAAATCATATTTTACGGCATATTTTTCTGCCAGGGAAGTCAGCGTATCTACCATCAGTGAGTCGTAATCGCGCAATAATTTGGTAAAGACCCATTTTTTCTTGCTGGCGTTCGGGACAGACACAGTAGCTATTCTGACAATATCGCGATTCAGTCTGAATTCGCCGCTATTGTTATTGTAATATTCATAAATCTGGTCTTCAGTGACTTTTGTATCAAGGTTTTGGTTTATCAGTTCCGTTTCGTATTTGTTTATCACCAATGAGTTACGATATTCTTCCAGTCTTTTTGAGAAGTCGAGCTGTTCGGGGCTGAGGTTATTTTCTGCCTGACGTACCAGCAGCTGGCTACGCACCCATTTATCTATATACACTTTGGCTCTCAGCACGCTGTCGTTGTAGCTGATGCCTTCATAAACAATATTCTCCAGGTCAGTCTTATACAATTTCTTTCCATATACAGAAACGATGACTTCTCCTTTGTTTTCCGTCTCTTTCTGACATGTGGAAAAAAACAACGTGAATATAAGGCTGACCCAGAGTAAACGCATCTTTATCTTTATTTATAATTATTTTTAACTTTATTCAAAAGCTTTTGATTGACTGTGACAGGATATTTTTCTTTAAGTTGTTGCAACCATTTCATTTCCAGTTCAGCCTGATAGCCTGATGTAACCAAGCCTTTAGCTTCTTTGAATGTCTTAGGTTCGGCTTGGCGCACTTCAACGACCTTGATTATCTGCGTTGTATTATCTACTGAAGAATCGAATCTGGCTATCGAACCTTCTGTCCATTCAGCAGCGTCAACGTTTACGTTATCGCCTTTTTGATAATACGACATGCGTACTGTCGCAGAAATCTTATTATCCTTTATGAAATGACGTAACGAATCTGCTTCAACGCCTTCTTGCAGCATCTTTTCGAGTCCTGCTACGTCATCTTTCTTGGTGCATGTCACAACTATAGCTTTGACGCGGTCTTTCCACATATAAGAGTTTTTGTTTCTCTCATAATATTCCTGCAAGCCCAAAGTATCTTCAGCGGCTTTGTTCCAGACCTGTTCTTCCATCAATGAGAACAACAATATTCCATCGTGATATTCTTGCACTAACATCTTGAATTCAGGATATTTATCTTCAAGCTGAGAATCTTCGTAATCAAAGACTTTATATTTGAGGAATGAATCATAAAGTTTATAGGCGTATGCTGTAGGTGCCATAAAACCTTGTCTTTTCTGATTGCCTTCGATATATTCAACGAATTCCTGCAATTTGCATGATTGTTTGCCTATTGTAAAGATAACTTTATCTGTATCAACATCTTCTGATGCTTTATACTTTGCCATCACTATTGAGCTATCGATAGAAGCGATGAAAGCGTCTTTCACCTTGGTATTTTCCTTGAAGTTATTGTCCTTCATAATACGTTTCATAGCGATTTCTTCACTGAGCTGACCGCGCATATCTCTTTCAACTCTTTCCTGAAGTCTTGGTTTCTCTGTCTCGAAATCGTTTGGAGGTGTTGAGCCTACCAATCTGATGATGTGATAGCCGAAGTTAGTCTTAACAGGTTTTGAAATCTCATCAGGTTGCAGTCCTTTGATTGCTGTGATGAATTCTGGCACTATCTGATTGACTCTGAACGTACTGAGCACACCGTTATTGGCGATAGTTCCTTTATCGTCGGTATATCTTCTCACGTATTCAGTCCAGTTTTCTTTATCGTTAATGACTTCGTTATAAATATTTTCGGCTTTAATAGCGAGTATAGAGTCTGTTTTGTTAGGGTCGTTTTCATCTATAGCCAAGAAGATATGAGCAGCTCTCACGAGTCCAAGGGCTGGAGTTTTGCTGTTTACCTTTATGACATGATAGCCGAAGCTGGAGCGTACAGGTTTAGAGATTCCGCCCTCTTCAGTAGTGTAAACTCCTGTCTCAAAAGGATATACCATATCGAACACTGTGAAATATCCGAGTTCGCCTTTGTTACCGACGTAAGCTTTTCTCTCGCCAGGTTTCTCTTCAATATCGCGAGCTGAAGGGTCTTCTGAGAATTCGACTGCCAATGCGTTGAAATCTTCGCCTTTCAAGGCACGTTCACGTATCGACATGGCCTTGTTATAAGCCGCCAGAGTGTCGGCAGGAACGGCGTTCGCATCGCACGAAATGAGGATATGAGCAGCGTTCATGTCGTACTGCATTCTCTCGTATGCTTCCTTTACAAGCTCTTCCGTAATCTCGTCGTTCGAGAAATAAGGCTTGGCAAGCTGTGAACGATAGTTTTTCAATTCTTTAACGAAAGTCGCTGAAGTATCCATTTTAAGTTCTTCAGCTTCTGTCACTTTCAATTTAAAATCGACGTAAAGATCGAGATATTCGTCAACGTTTTTCTTGTCGATAACATCTGTCTTGACATTATTTTTCTCGTATGTATCCATAAATTCCTTTACGGAAATTTCTCTATTGCCGAGAGTGATGAGAGTCTTTTTAGTGTAAGACTGAGCTAATAAAAATGACGGCATCATCATAAAGCACAACGCGATGAGCCATGTCTTGCGTGTTTGTTTTCTTATCATAATAGTTATTTATTTTAGAAAATAACGAGCTAATGTAAATTATATTATAGAGCTCTGAATTTTGAGCTCTGAGCTTTGTACCAAGAACGAAGAACCTTGAACTTCGGACTAAAAAAGTTCTGAGTTCAAGGTTCTTCTTTCAAAGTCAATTATGCTTTCGTGCTATAATTTGGTGACTCAGCTGTGATTGTGATATCGTGTGGATGGCTTTCGCGCATACCTGAAGCAGTGATCTTGATGAACTGAGCTTTTTGCAAGTCGCTGATTGTTTTTGAGCCTGTGTAACCCATACCAGCGCGGAGACCGCCGACTAATTGATAAACCACTTCAGAGAGGCTGCCTTTATAAGGAACGCGACCTACGATGCCTTCTGGAACGAGTTTCTTGATGTCGTCTTCCATATCTTGGAAGTAACGGTCTTTAGATCCGTTCTGCATAGCTTCGAGAGAGCCCATGCCGCGATATGTCTTGAATTTTCTTCCTTCGAATATGATAGTGTCGCCTGGAGATTCGTCAACGCCAGCGAATAATGAACCGGCCATGATTGAAGAAGCACCAGCAGCGATAGCTTTCACGATGTCGCCTGTGTAACGGATACCGCCGTCAGCGATGACAGGGATGCCTGTGCCTTGAAGAGCTTGTGAAACGTTGTAAACAGCTGTGAGCTGTGGAACGCCGATACCAGCGATGATACGTGTTGTACAGATTGAACCAGGTCCGATACCTACTTTAATGGCGTCGATGCCAGTCTTTGCAAGTTCGCGAGCTGCGTCAGCTGTAGCGATGTTACCGACGACGATGTCGATGTTTTTGAATCTGCTACGTAATTCCTTAGCTACGTTGATAACGTTTTGTGAGTGACCGTGAGCAGTGTCGATGTTGATAGCGTCAACGCCAGCAGCCACCAAAGCCTCAGCTCTTTCGATTGTGTTAGCAGCGATACCGACAGAAGCAGCTACGCGCAAACGACCGAGAGAGTCTTTGCTTGCATTAGGACGAGCCTTGATTTTAATTATGTCTTTATATGTGATAAGTCCGATGAGATGATTGTCTTTGTCAACAACTGGCAATTTCTCGATACGATGTTTTTGAAGTATCTCAGCTGCTGTCGCAAAGTCGGTGAACTCTGTTGTTGTGACGAGATTTTCTTTTGTCATAACCTCATAGATAGGACGTTTCATGTCTTGGATGAAACGGAGGTCACGGTTTGTTACTATACCGACCAAGACGTTATTTGCGTCAACTACAGGGATACCGCCGATATGGTTTTCGTTCATCATGCGAAGGGCTTCGCCTACCATAGCTGTCTCTCTGATTGTGACAGGGTCGATGATCATGCCATTTTCAGCACGTTTTACCTTACGGACTTCAGCAGCCTGACGTTCGATAGTCATGTTTTTATGAAGAACACCGATACCGCCTTCTTGAGCGATCGCTATTGCCATAGCAGCTTCTGTAACAGTATCCATACCTGCTGTAACGATAGGTATGTTAATCTGGATATTACGTGAGAAATTGGTACTTAAATTGGTATCTCTTGGAATGATATTGCTGTAAGCTGGAACTAACAACACGTCATCGTATGTGAGACCGCCTTCGATAAATTTTACTGTATCTGACATAATGATTATTTTTTGAAAAATTATAAACTATATAAATTGGGCAAAGATAAGAAAAAACTTTGAACTAAGGACTATGGCTATTGAACTTTTTTTGACCGTTGACCAAAAAGAAAGACGCATCAATTACACCTCGTTCATTTCATCGGTGTAATTGACACGTCTCTACTTGGTGTCTTGGCGACTTAGTGTCCTGGTGACTTATTTCTTCAATGTCGCAATTTGTTGTTCAAGAACTTTAATCTTGGCTTCAGCGTCTGACTTTTTCTTTCTTTCTTTATCGACGACTGCTGCAGGTGCGCCATTGACGAATTTTTCGTTCGACAATTTTGCTTCAACAGATTTCAAGAATCCTTGTGCGTAAGCCAATTCTTCTTCCAACTTCTTGATTTCTGCTTCTGTGTCGATGTTGTCTGTCACAGGGATGAAATATTCTGTAGCTCTCACCAAGAAACCGAATGCGTCTTGTGGATTTTCTGTCACATAATTAATATTGCTCAAATTACATAACTTAGCAATTACAGAATCGAAGTCTTTGTTGACGCTGCCGTCTTTGTCAACGACGATCAATTCGATTGCTTCTTTCATCGAGATATTTTTCTCAGCACGAATCTTACGGATGTTGTTGATGACGTCTTGAGTGAAAATGAACTGATTTAAAATATCATTATCAACGACTTTTTGTGCTGGCTGTTGAGCGATGATGAGGTCGTCGCCATCTTGACGATCTCTCAAGAGATGCCAGATGTCTTCTGTGATGAAAGGCATGAATGGATGTAAGATCTTCATCAAGTTTTCGAAGAATGTGACTGTAGCGTTGTAAGTCACAGCGTCGATTGGCTGATTCATCGGAGCCTTCACCATTTCAAGATACCATGAGCAGAAGTCGTCCCAAACGAGTTTGTAGATTCCCATCAAAGCGTCAGAGAGACGATATTTGTCGAGGTTGTCGTTTGTTTCTTGAAGCACTTGTTGGAAACGTTCTTCGAACCATCTCATCGCCATCTTGGCAGTCTCTGGTTGAGCGATGTTTTCATCCACATTCCAGCCTTTCACGAGACGGAGGGCGTTCCACATCTTGTTACAGAAGTTACGTCCTTGTTCGCACAATGCCTCATCGAAAGGAAGGTCGTTACCAGCAGGAGCTGTGAGCATCATACCTACTCTCACGCCGTCGGCACCGTATTTGTCGATGAGTTCGATTGGATCTGGAGAGTTGCCCAACGACTTAGACATCTTACGACCGAGTTTGTCGCGGACGATACCTGTGAAATATACTTTCTTGAAAGGAACTTCTTTTTGATACTCCTCGCCTGCCATTATCATACGAGCGACCCAGAAGAAGATGATATCCGGACCAGTGATAAGGTCGTTGGTTGGATAATAATATTTGAATTCTTCGTTGTCAGGATTCAAAATACCGTCGAATAATGAGAGAGGCCACAACCATGATGAGAACCATGTATCGAGGCAGTCGCTTTCCTGACGGAGGTCTTCCATTGTGATGTTATCGCCAGCTTTTTCTTTAGCGAGTTTAAGAGCTTCTTCTGGAGTTTCAGCAACGACATAACCACCTTCTGGGAGATAGTAAGCAGGAATCTGATGGCCCCACCAGAGCTGACGGCTGATACACCAGTCTTTAATGTTTTCCAACCAGTGACGGTAGAGGTTCACATATTTTGAAGGATAGAACTGGATGTCGCCTTCGAGAACAGGTTTGAGTGCTATTTCTGCAAGATGTTCCATCTTGAGGAACCATTGCATTGAAAGTTTTGGTTCTATAGCGACGTGAGTACGTTCTGAGTAACCCACCTTATTATTATAGTCTTCAACTTTTTCGAGGAGACCTGCAGCGTCGAGGTCTTTCACGATTTGTTTACGGACAGCGTCGCGGTCCATGCCGACGTACATGCCAGCTGCTTCGCTGATAGTAGCGTCGTCATTGAAGATATTGATGCTTTGGAGATTATATTTCTCGCCGAGCATATAGTCGTTCACGTCGTGAGCAGGTGTCACTTTAAGACAGCCAGTACCAAATTCTATGTCGACGTATTCGTCCTCGATGACAGGGATAGCACGACCTACGAGAGGAACGATGACTTTCTTGCCTTTAAGATGAGCGTTCTTAGGGTCGTTAGGGTTGATACACATAGCAGTGTCGCCCATGATAGTCTCAGGACGTGTTGTTGCTACTATAGCATAAGTATCTTCGCCTTCTACTTTATAACGGAGATAGAATAGTTTGCTATGTTCTTCTTTGTAGACGACTTCTTCATCGCTGAGAGCTGTGAGAGCTGCAGGGTCCCAGTTGACCATGCGGACGCCGCGGTAGATGAGACCTTTATTATATAAGTCGCAGAAGACGTGGATAACGCTCTTGCTGCGTGTTTCGTCCATTGTGAAAGATGTGCGTTCCCAGTCGCATGAAGCGCCGAGGCGACGGAGCTGTTTGAGGATGATGCCGCCGTGTTCGTGAGTCCAGTCCCAAGCGTGTTTGAGGAATTCCTCGCGAGTGAGGTCAGTTTTCTTGATGCCTTGTTGAGCGAGTTTATTAACCACTTTAGCTTCAGTAGCGATAGAAGCGTGGTCGGTGCCAGGAACCCAGCAAGCGTTTTTGCCTTGCATACGAGCGCGGCGTACGAGAACGTCTTGTATTGTGTTGTTCAACATGTGACCCATGTGAAGCACGCCAGTCACATTTGGTGGAGGGATGACGATAGTATAAGGTTCGCGTTCGTCTGGTGTAGAATGAAAATAATTCTTATCTAACCAATGCTGATACCATTTGCCTTCGGTATCTTGTGGGCTGTATTTACTGCTGATTTCCATTTATATCTTGTTTTTTATGAATAAAATCTTTAGAACTTGCAAAGATAATAAAAAGACTAAAGGCTAAGGGCTAAAGGATAAAGTTTTTTTTAATTCATAATGCATAATTCATAATGCATAATTAGAGGGTAGAGTTACTTTACACTATAACTCTTTATTACGTTTTGTAAATTTCTATAATTACAGAAGGAATCATATTGTTGAATGAAATCTTGATCTCCATCGTATAATAGTGTTGTTGAAGCAATGCGTTCTTTTAATACGTTTTGCAAATAATGCATACCTTCAAAAAAATCAGGTCTATATGTCTTTGATGATTTTATCTCGTACGTATTTATTCTTCCGTCTGGATTTACTTGCAACAAATCAACTTCTCGTTGTCCTTTATCTCTATAGAAAAACAGGTCAGCTCGCTCAGATTTATTGTAAAAATATTTTTGAAAATCGTTAATAATCATATTTTCAAACAAATTACCTCGTTGAGGATGTAGCGACAACTGTTCTTCCGAACGAATACCCATCAGCCATGCTGCCAAACCTGTATCATAAAAATAAAGCTTTGGAGTTTTGGTCAATCGTTTACCTATATTAGCATGATAAGGATGCAGACGATAAATAATATACGAAGCTTCCAAAATACTAAGCCACGACTGTATAGTAGGAACACTGACACCAACTTCCACCGACAATGCAGACGCATTACATTCAGAGCCAATGCGTCCTGCACATAATCTTATGAATGTATTAAACTGCGTAAGATCTTTAATATTGATCAGGCTACGCAAGTCACGTTCAACATAAGTAGTATAATAGTTGCTAAACATCAAATCACGTCCTTTTTCATCCGTATTCCATATTGCAGGATAACCTCCTCGCAGAATTCGAGTGTCAGTATCAACATCAGAAAATTCAGAATTTATCTCTTGCGTTGATAACGGCAATAGTGTCATCACCGCCGTTCTTCCTGCCATAGATTGAGTAGCCTTTTGCATCAAAGAAAAATTCGCACTTCCTGTAACGATGTATCTTCTTCTTTTTCCTTCATTAAAATTTTGCTCATCAACTAACACTTGCAAGTAAGAAAATATCTCAGGGAAACGCTGCGCCTCATCAATAATCATCCCATCATCATGTTTCATCAAAAAAGACTTTGGATCTTGTTGAAATGCAGATA
>JAZLEO010000023.1:0-1507 GCA_045615285.1 Bacteroidales bacterium | reverse complement strand
GGAAGAAATCGGATTCATCATACTTCACTACAAATGTAGTGAAAGTTTTGGGAATGGCAAAAGTTTTCTCTATGAATATTTAGTTCTTTCCCTTAAATTCAATGAATACACACACGTGGATGCACACGAGACTTTTCGCTTCGCTCTGAGTGACAAAGGAGGAAGGTAATTGTATACATACAAAAATATGGTTTCTGAGAAATCAGTTCTACGAGTTCTTCAGGTGTACTGTATTTTTTATTAGAATGAAAAAGTGAATCTTTCTTTGGCTGTTTTCGATGGATTTATTAGTTTTGCAGCATAAAACAACTAAATAAATCCAAGGCTTTCACATTCTGAGCCTTATGAAAAGTCCTATGGAAGATGCTAAAAAACAATATGCAGATATAGCCGTACAGTACAGTCTGCCGGAGAATTGGGAAAATGAAACGCTGTTTTCTTTTGACCATCTCTCCAATTTGGTTACACAACTACATAACTCAGCATATACGGCAAGCGTCAAAGCCGTCAATCGTTTTGCTACTGTCAGAAACTATGTCATCGGATTTTATATTATAGAATACGAACAACATGGTAGTGACCGTGCCAAATATGGTGACAAACTCCTGAAGCGTTTGACGGAAAGCATTAATAAACGAGGCATTAACGAGACCTTGTTAAAGGTATCTCGTGCATTTTATCTCAACTATCCACACATTAAATCATATTTGGAAGGAAAGAGTGCGACGGCGTCGCACCAATTTATCACACCTGCCGAACAAATCATTTCACAGCTTTCTTTCTCGCATATCCGAGAGATAATGACTGTCAATGATTCGCTTGCCCGTTTCTTTTATGAAACGGAGTGTATCCGGTGCTGTTGGAGCGTGAAGGAACTGCGAAGACAAATATCGTCGAATCTCTATTTCCGTGCAGGGATAAGCCAAAAGCCGGAGTTGTTGTTGGCTGGTACACATATCAATAGTACTCCTGCATTAAGCATCAAAGATCCATTCTCATTTGAGTTCTTGGACTTGCGTCCTGAAGCTTTTACGGAAACAGACTTGGAAAATGCCCTTATCGACCATTTGCAAGACTTCTTACTTGAGATGGGAAAAGGATTTTGTTTTGAGGCAAGACAGAAGCGTATGCTGATAGACGATGAATATTATTTTGCAGACTTGGTATTTTATAACCGTATCTTGCATTGCAATGTGATTATAGAACTGAAAGACGATGAGTTCCGTCATGCCGACCTTAGCCAACTGAATGCGTATGTTTCTTATTTCAAAGAGAATGAGATGAACGAGGGCGACAATCCTCCGGTGGGTATATTGCTATGTACACGTAAAGGAGAAAAGATGGTGGAATATGCATTGGCAGGTATGGATAATAACTTGTTTGTCTCTACTTACATGCTTTCATTGCCTGACAAACAGATGTTACAAGATTTCTTGTTGAGAGAAATTCAATCATAACGTTAAACCTCTCTGAGTGACAAGAAAAGCTAATTGTATACACAAAAAAA
>JAZLEO010000022.1:0-31797 GCA_045615285.1 Bacteroidales bacterium | reverse complement strand
TCGCTGGATTAGGATAAATATTGAAGTTATTCTCCATCAATTCGATGCAGCCTTCCGTCGTGGTCTTGAATTCTACTTTTGTAACTTCGCCCCATTCGCCTTTGGCGTTCTGACCTTGCGCTATGGCGTAGAACTCGGTCTCGGATGTCAACGGCGCCCAGATCCATTCGTCAACGCCATAAAGCGCATACGGATCTTCATGGAGAAGATTCATCGTGGTGTCAACGCCTATGGAATCGGCGTACGCTTTTTCTATAAGGATGTAATGATATACGGCTGTCTCCTCATTCGGGGTTGCCTTCACGAAAACTGACGTGTCTGACAAGATCTCGACTTCAAGATCGATGATTGAGACGCCTTCGCCGCCAAGTGTCGGGGTCGTGACTTTCTTGGTGATGAGTTCCTTAGCGTTGCCTTCTGCGTCTTGCGGAAGAACGTAGATTGTATATTCCGTATTAGGGATGAGTTCGTTCCATGTATGAGTGTACTCGCCTGTCTCCTCAATGCCCCATGAAACAACGAGGTCTTCAACCTGCATTCCCATCATGCCCGACCACATATCCATATCCGCCTCCGTGCTGAGGACAAAGATATATGACGCACAGTCTTCAGACGGGGTGAATGTGGCTGTTATCGACATTGGAGAAGCTTCATCTATCGCGACTTCAACAGCAGGTGATTCGCAGCTATGTTGCTCGATGCCGAATTGTTCAAGTTGCTCGATAATATATTGAGTCTCTCTTGCTTTTATCGAGTCATAACTCATATCTTGCAATAATATTTCACGATTTGGCGCTATCAAAACTAATGATGGAAATGAGGGGATATTATAAGCAGCTCTTATATCCACGCCTCCACCATCTTTACTGATAGTCGGATATTGGACTCCATATTTCTCGGCCCACCACTGACAAATCTCATCACTGTCATAATGTGTAACTTCCATGAAAAATACATCATGTTGGTTGCATCCAAAAGCTTCGTATGCCTCAACAACATAAGGAACAACTCTTTGACAAGGTGTACACTGATAGTAATAAAAATCTATCAACACATGCTGACCTCTATCCAAGATTTCGAATAAGTTTATCGTTTCTTCGCCATAACAATCAGTTCCTGTGAAATCCACAGCTTCTGTCAACGAAGTTTGTGCCTTGACATTAAAAGTCAATATTAGCAAAAGGATCAATGATAAAAATTTCTTCATAAAATTAAATTTTGTTATGTGGCAAAGATAACATTTTTTAGGCAATAATTTATTACTTTTGCGAAAGAGAATTTAATGGGCTATGAGCTATGATTGTAGATTATGAATTATAAAAAGCTCACTACTCACTACAAAAAAGATATTATGAAAAAAGACATTATAAAAAAAGGATTTTCCAAGCTTATCAAAGAAGATAAGTTAAAAGCCGTTGCGGAATTCGTTGAGAATCCGGGTGAATTTATCGCTTTGTTAAAAAGTTTTTGGCATCAGGATGAAGATAAGCAAAAACAATTTGACGAGTTCAGCGAGAACACCATTTCCAACTTTCATATCCCTTACGGAGTTTCTCCTAATGTGATTATCAATGGCGAATCTTACATAGTACCGATGGTTATCGAAGAGAGCTCTGTTGTTGCGGCAGCATCAGCGGCGGCAAAATTCTGGGGCGAACGAGGCGGTTTTCACGCAGAAATCGTTGATGTGAAGAAAGTCGGTCAGGTTCATTTCTGCTGGAAAGGAAAGAAAGAAACGTTAATGAATCTCATGCCTGAAATCAAGGCCGAACTGCTGCGCGACACAGCTGCCATAACAGAAAAAATGGAGAAACGCGGCGGCGGAATACTTGACATCGAACTCATAGATTTCACAAATAAAATCGCTGATTATTATCAACTTCGCATCACATTCAACACCTGCGATTCGATGGGCGCTAACTTCATAAACTCAATATTAGAGTCATTCGGACGATCGCTGCAAGCATTTTTCTTACGCCAAAATTCCCTGAAAGAAGACGAAAGAAAAGTAGAAATCGTGATGTGTATCTTATCAAACTACACTCCAGAATGTAGGGTGAAAGTATGGGTCGAATGCCACGTCAACGAACTCGATGGCGTTTATGAACATCTGGACGGCAAGGCTTTCGCAGAGAAATTCAAGAAAGCCGTCGATATAGCGCATATTGACGTTTATCGCGCCACGACACACAACAAAGGCATTTATAACGGTATCGACGCAGTGGTGATCGCAACAGGCAACGACTTCCGCGCAGTTGAGGCGGCAGGTCATTCCTACGCAGCTCGTAACGGCAGCTATGCAAGTCTGTCATACGTTGACATTCAAGATGATATATTCAGATTCACCTTGGAAGTTCCGCTGGCTCTGGGTACAGTCGGCGGCTTGACATCCTTGCATCCTTTGGCAAAGAAATCGCTTGAATTGATGGGCAATCCTTCAGCGAAACAACTGATGATGATTGCCGCTACAATGGGACTCGCTAATAATTACGCAGCTGTCAAGTCACTGACGACCAAAGGGATACAACAAGGTCACATGAAGATGCACCTCGCCAATATCCTCAACCAACTCGGCGCTACCGAAGAAGAAAAAACTTTGGCGACAGAATATTTTAACGACAAAACAGTGTCATATTCCGAAGCTGAGAAGTTTGTTAAGAAACTGAGAAGCTGAGAAAATTATAGATTATGAATTATGCATTATGAATTATGAATTCATTCTTTAAATCTAACGGAAAGTTTTTGTTGACAGGAGAATATCTCGTTTTGAAAGGAGCGACCGCTTTAGCATTACCACTCAAATTGGGACAAAGTCTAGAAGTAGAGTCTTTATACCGCGACGAAAACCTTATTTATTGGGACGCTTTTAAGACCACGGACTACGGACTACGGACCACGAAGCCTAGGTCTGTTGAAGGCATCGTTCGGCACTTCGACAAGTTCATTGACCGTTCAGAATCAACAGTCAATGGTCAGTGTGAACATTGGTTTTCAGCTGTATTGAGCAAAACCGATTTCAGCATAAAAAGCAGCGACGATCAAGACAAAGCAAAACGATTATCCGATATTTTATCGAAAGCCAAGTCTTTAAACGAGAATCTTTTCACTGATTCTCACGACTATAGATTCAGCACGCTCCTAGATTTCGACCCGCAATGGGGACTTGGCAGCAGCTCAACATTAATTAATAATGTATCCGAATGGGCCGACATCGATCCGTATAAACTGTTAGACTTGACATTCAACGGCTCTGGCTACGACATCGCCTGCGCAAAAGCTGAAGGGCCGATTTTTTACAGACTACAAAACACGGAACACAAACCACAAGCTGAGACAGAAGCAGCACCTTTCAACCCACCGTTCAAGGAGAATCTGTTTTTCATATATCAAGGTCATAAGCAAAATTCTTCCAACGAAGTAAAAGCGTTTTTGGATCAGAAAAGAAAATATGATGACGAAATAAAATCCATTTCAGAGATAAGTAAGGCGTTAACCGGCATCAAGACTTTAAGGGATTTCTGCTATTTCATCAGAATTCACGAAGATATTATCTCCGACTGTCTGGGCCGCAAACGACTCAAAAAATATTTTAACGATTTCGAAGGCGAGATAAAGTCACTCGGAGCTTGGGGCGGCGACTTTTTCTTAGTAGCAACAGAATGGGACGAAGAAAAAGTTAAAAATTATTTTAACGAAAAAGGATTAAATACAGTTTTTAGATATAACGATATTGTTTTATAAATAATTAATAACGTAAAGAAGCACGGCCGTGCGTCTCTACTCTAAACCAAAATGAATAATCAAATAATAAAACGCAGCCCGTCCAATATTGCAATCGTGAAATATTGGGGTAAACACGGAAATCAACTTCCCAACAATCCTTCAATAAGTTTCACGCTAAGCAATTGTTTTACAGAGACAAAAGTAACATATAAAGAAACAGAAGGACAGAGTGATAAAGGTGTAGATTCTTTTTCAATGGAGTTTTATTTTGAAGGCAAAGAAAATCAGGCTTTTAAAAATAAAATCGAGAAGTTTCTTCTTGAAAATGAACAACATTTCACCTTCTTAAAAGGACTTCATCTGAAGATAGAAAGTAGCAATTCATTTCCACATTCGTCTGGAATAGCATCGAGCGCTTCTTCCATGAGCGCATTGATAATGTGTTTGTTAGCAATAAAATACAAAGATAATGACATTGATTTACAAGAAGCGTCATTTCTTTCAAGATTAGCGTCAGGAAGCGCAGCTCGTTCCGTTTATCCAACGATGGCGTTATGGGGAGAAACATCATCATTATCAAATAGTTCCAATGAATACGCCATCCCAATAGGCGAAATGATAAATCCTGTTTTCAAGACTTATCACGACACAATTTTAATTGTCAGTTCAAAAGAAAAAAGTGTTTCAAGTCGAGCCGGACATTCTTTGATGAACAATCATCCGATGGCGGAGATGCGTTATGCAACAGCCAGAAAAAATACTGAAGATTTATTAACAATACTAAAACAAGGTGATTTAGAGGGATTTATAAAAATCGCAGAAGCCGAAGCGAATCAGCTCCACGACTTGATGGCAACTTCCACTCCATCATATACTCTTAAAGAACCTAATACGATAAATATTATTAATAAAATTTTAGAATTCAGGAAAGACACTTGTCTCCCAATATGTTACACATTAGACGCAGGCCCTAACGTACATCTGCTCTACCCAGACTTCTGTTCCGAAAAAGTACAGAATTTCATCGAGGACGTATTGAAGTACTATTGTCACGAACATAAATATATAAACGACAGAGTCTCATTCTAGAATCTCAAAATCATGGAAAATAAATATCACGGCAAGCTTATCTTATTCGGCGAATATTCTATGATATTCGGTTCGGATGCTTTGGTAATGCCTTATTATTCAGCGTTTGGCGAATGGAGTTCTGTTATACATCGTCCGTCAGGAAACGCTTTTGAGTCGAACGCCAACATCCGCAAATTCTACAATTATCTATGTGATAATGAAGGATTTAGAATTCTTGATTTAAGAAGATTCGGCATGGAGCTTGACGCTGGATTATTCTTCGATTCCAATATTCCGCTCGGCTACGGTGTTGGCAGCTCTGGAGCATTGGTAGCTGCCATCTACGACAGATATAAGTTAATAGAAATTAACGATATTTCTAAATTGAAAGAGTTTCTTGCCAAAATGGAAAGTTTTTTTCATGGCAGCAGCTCCGGAATCGACCCGCTTCAATGCTATTTAGGAAAACCTTTTATTTTAAAACAATATTCAAAGGACAACGGACAACAGACTTCTTTCACGATATTGGATGATGATTTTATGTCAGACGACATTCATATCTTCTTGATTGACACTGAAATAAAAAGCCCCACCGCTCCTCTCGTAGAACATTTCAAGGATTTAAGAAAAGACGACACTTATCTCGATAAATTTGATAATGAATACGTTCCACTAGTAAGTGATTGTATTAAGTCTCTGATTGACAAGAATAGCAACGATTTCTATAATCATTTGTCACGACTTTCGAAATTGCAAATCGAGCTATTGGGTCACACTATTCCGGAAGAAACGAAAGAATATTTCTTAACAGATATTAACAAAGATAGTTTCCAAGTGAAGTTATGCGGCGCTGGAGGTGGAGGCTATCTGCTTGGATTTAGCAGCGACATCGACAAGACAAATCTTTATTGGAAAAAGAAAAAACAAAAACTTATTTGGATTAAATAAATATCAACAAAATCAATATGTTAATCTAAATTATCCATTTGACGCGATTTGTTTTTTCATCTATTTTTGCAATATAATTTGAACTTTTGCAACATTTTTAAAATGTCATACGTTATATATAAAACTATTACTAACTAACACAAACAAATCACAATGAGAAAAAACATCTTAACATTAGCAATCGCTATCTTATTCAGCTTAAACGCTTTAGCTCAAAACAACATGACAAAATTCGAACTACTTCCTGCAACGGCACAAGAATTTGTCAAAACCTATTTCAATGATTACACAATTCAATACATCTTCTGCGACAGAGAATTTACGGATGTAGATTATAAGATTCGTTTTGAAGACGGAACAGAAATCGAATTTAACGCTAAAGGCGAATGGACTGATGTCAGCAGCAAACAAAAATGCATTCCTACAGGATTCATCTTAAAAGAAATTACTAATTATGTGGAAATGAATCATAACGGAATGTGTATCACTGACATAGAAAAAGAATTCAACCGCATCACAATAGAACTCAACGACAGTTTAGAGATTGAATTTAACAGCAAAGGAAAACTCATGTCATACGATGATTAAACAAAACGCCGGATAATATGCTGAAATCGTTATTATTATTTCTATGTCTTGGTTCCATGTTTTTTACGCACAGCAAGGTAGAAAACACTGATAACAAACATGTTAAGGACAATAAGAATAACAAAAAAGTCGTCAACATAATTGCTGTCGGCGACAATTTGATTCACAATTCAGTATTAAAATCGGGCAAAATAAATGACACTACATACAATTTCGATCGGCTTTTTGAGATTATGAAGAATGATTTTCAAGAAGCCGATATTGCCATAATAAATCAGGAAACAATATTGGGCGGCACTTTTCGTCCTTATGACGGCTACCCAAACTTCAATTCGCCTTTTGAACTTGGCGATGCCATAATAGAAGCTGGTTTCGATGTCGTCCTCCATGCTTCAAATCATACTTTAGACATTGGTGTTCAAGGTGTTAACAATTGCATTGAATACTGGAAAAAACATAAAGACATCACATATCTTGGTATCAACGAAAACCAAGAAGAAAGAGAAACGATAAAGATCATAGAGAAAAACGGAATCAGATTCGCTCTTCTGAATTACACTTATGGACTGAACGGCCATGTCGTTCCAAAAGACAAATCCTATTTGGTTAATTTAATTGATACAGCGTTAATTATTAACGACTTACGCAAAGCAGAATCACTTGCGGACTTTACCATCGTTTTTCCTCACTGGGGCGATGAATATGTATATAAACCAAATAAAAACCAACGAAATCTAGCAAGACTGATGACAGAAAACGGCGCTGATTTGATTATCGGAACACACTCTCACGTCTTGCAAAACATCGAATGGATCGAATGTGAAAATGGCAACAAATCGCTATGTTATTATTCTTTAGGCAATTACATGTCAGGACAACTAGCGCATCCGAGAATACTCGGAGGAATGGCGAAAATAACCATCTCTCAGCAAAACGATTCCGTTTATATAGAGAACGCAGGAATAGTGCCAACAATCACTCATTATGAATGGATTAGAGGCACAAGTATGCACAAAACATATAAATTGTCTGATTATAACAAGAAACTTGAAAAGCGTCATTCAATAATTTATTACGACAGCACTTTCTCAACAAAAAATCTCCAACAACTTGCAAATCAAATTATTGGAGATTGGATTATTGATCAATAATAAATCACATTCAGATCAGGATGTTTCTGTTTCAACAAGTCTATATTTTTACTTTTTACTTTCGTTTTATACGCTTTTAGATGTTTAAGTGAAGGCAGATTTTCCAAAGGCACGACACTTTTCACAAAAGTATTAACAATTGACAAATCTTCCAATGCTTCAAACTCCGCGACAGGTTTCAGATTTCTAACAGAAGTTCCGCCAATGTTAAGAACTTTTATGTTTTTCAACGAAGCTATTGGTGTCAAGTCAGAAACAGGAGTATTTTCTATATTCAAATTCTTCAATAACAACGAATTAGCCAAAGGAGCAATATCATCGACAGGATTTCCGCTAACCGATAAAACTTCCAAGAACTCTTTATCACTCAATGGCGACAAATCTTGAATTTGGTTGTTATTAATAATTAACTTTTTCAAGAACGCCATCTCTCTCAATGGTTCCAGACTATAAACAATATTCGCTGGATCCACAACAATTTCTTCAATATCAACGATTGCTTGTAATTGTTCAGCTGTCGGATTAGAGTTGCACAAAAGATGATTGTTAAAAATTTCACGCCATGACAAATCGAGATTTCCCCACCATAATCTTAGTCCATCAGTCTGATACACAACAGAAACCTGTCTTTGTTTCTTCTTCAATCCAACAACTTCTTCCCTATTGACTTTGCTACCATCAGCATAAATTCTAGATATATTTGAAAGTTCATGAAGAGGTTTCAAGGAAGCGACATTGGTATTTTCAATGTTAAGCTCTTTTAAGTTTTTGAGATTCGATAAAGGAGATAAATCCGAAACTTTAGTATTTTTAACATCCAAAGATTTAAGATTATGCAATCCGTAAAGCGGCGACAAATCATCGATTTTAGAGTTAGAAATATCAAGGAACTCTATGTTTGTCAAGCGACTTACCGGCTCAACATCTTGAATAAAATGATTCAGTTTAAGATTTCTTATGTTAATTATCGAATGTAACTCTTCTTTCGATGGATTTTTGCTTGTCATAGCCTGTTCTATCAAAATATTTTTCCAGAATGTCGGCAATGTTTTCCACCATGACTCAAGAGCTTGTGTTTCATAAATAATCAAAATATTTGGATTTGCATTAATAAATCCATCTGCCATTTTCTTATCAATCAATGAATTATCGCAATATATTTTTGTCAGATGCGACAATTCAGCCAATGGTTTCAGATCAGCGATTTTTGTATTAGAAAAGTTAATTTCATTAAGTTTCGTCAAACCATCAAGTGGAGACAAGTCTGTCACCTCAGTTCCTTCTATATTCAAAAAATGAAGATTGACAAGATTTTGTAATGGAGACAAATCGCTAACAGGAGTATTACTTACATCTAAATCATACAATTTCAGCAAGTTACTTAATGGCGACAAATCAGATACTTTAGAACCTGAAATATCAAGATTTGTTAAGTTAATACATCTTAACAAAGGTGTTATATTTTCAACATCAGTATTAGAAATTGACAGATTATTTAAATCTTTAAAGAAATTAACAACTGAAATATCGTCAATTTTTGTATTGTCAGCCTTAAAATTTTGAACGACATTGGCATATTTAAGATTAGAAATATCTGTAATATTTGTATTACTAATATTTAACTCTTTGATTTTATTAAGGTTACGAATCGGATTTATATCAGATACTTTTGTTCCGGAACAATCTAGAGTTCTCAATTCTGACAATTCCGCCAAAGGCTCAAGATTTGTAATATTTTCGTCGCCCGACACATTCACTTCTGTAATCTTTGTAATTTGTTGCAATGTCTCATAAACAGATGACAATGAAGATTTTACAGTATCTTCAACCCATCGAGACACGACTGCGTCTATATAGACCACAGTATCAGGCTGATGTCCGAATAACTCATCGATGCGATCCATCGACATAGTGTCATTATCGACAATCATAAACGTATCTTGCAGAATAACATCACGTTTCACCAACATTGTATAGCCATCGGATAATATTTTATTGATGTTATTCATCTCTATTTTCTCATCAACAAATCTATCTTTTCCAAGATAATTTTTCCATGTATCACTCATCGAGTTCCACCAATTATACAATTCCTCTTTTGCATTCGGCTTGGTGGTATAAAAACTTACTATTTTGAGTTCTTTTTTATAATTATCGAGATTTATTTCGAGGAATCGGTTGCGAGAATTATTTATCGAATCGCCTGTTATTGTACGGCCAGCGATAGATCTCACCATATCCACTTTAAAGAACGTCTCTCCCGACTCATTTATCTGCGGTGTAACATTCTGAATATCAAATGTAAATTTTACATCATGGAAAAAGAAATCAATATCTTTGAGATAAGCCTGAACGTCTTTGTTTATTGAAGCGCCTCTATTTTCATCGAGATCATCTTCAACCTGGACGTTTTCATCTCTGAATATTTTATTGTAACTCTCCTTAAAAATAATGTCTTTTTCTTGAGTATAATTTTTCGAGTCACCGATAAAATTAAGCGTCTCTTGCAAATACCTAACCATTTGATGTACTTGATTCTCATACTCTTTTATATCTTTATCAGACAAAGAAGACTGAGCTTTCAGCACAGAAACAGAAAGTAATAATATTAAAAATAACGATATTTTTTTCATTTTCATTTATTGATATTTGGTTGATAAAATTTCAGAAGTTCCTCCTTTTCATTATCTTTCAAGAAGACGAGATTAGATATTAGCCAACCTGTATTAAAGCCTTCTCGATTGAACCACGACACCTCAAAGTACCAGTTATCTATTTGGAAGACATGAAATTTCTCATTATTAACCTTTTCAAACACCAGGTTTCCTTTTTTTATCTCATAGAAAAAAATCGACAGATAATCAGGTGAATACGATTCAGATGCGTAATATTCGACACATTCTGGTGTTTTAAAGACCTTATATATATTCATAAAATCGAGTTCATGGCTCATCGGATGCAAGAAATGCTTTTGCTGTTCGGCCATATCGCCTTTAGGAAACAGTTTGCTAAAATCTGAGAAATACACATTTGTGAGCACCCATTTAGAACCGAGATTTTCCTTTTCTATTGCGAAAATCATGCTGATGTCAACACTTTCACCGTTCATTTTGAACGTAGCCGAGACTTCGGAGTACCATTTTCCGCCCAGAAATTCAAAATAGTTAGAGTTAGTTTCGGTGAGGTCGGCGATAAAGAAATCGCGTAGCGAACCATTAGTGCGAGCATTTTCCATATCGAACAACAGAGGCAAGACGGATTTACGTTTCATTCTATCCCTATAATCCTGAGAATCAGGGTTTATCTTCTTACCATATTGGTCTTCCTCATAATTGAAACGGCTTATAAACTGACTCATTTGTTTTGTCATCGTATATAAAGCTCTCTCGTCAGTTTGCACGTCCCCTAAATTTGTATATACCTGAGCCTCCGAAGTTTGAACATTGCTGACCATTAAAAACAAGGTCACAATAAAAAAGTATTTTCTCATTGTAATATTCTAAAAACGAGCAGCTCTTATTATTGGGAGCTGCTCTAAATCAACAAATTAAAGTGTAGTTTCTTTAACTCTCATATCTCCAAGCAAAACATCCCAGAAGCCAATGAGACGACCTCCGATTTGAGTTTCCTTACGTTTCACATAAACCGTAATATCCTTCTTGGTTGTGTCTTGATAGATGAGACGACCTTCTTTGTCAAAGCCTTTAAATGTCTGGAACACAGTGATTACACCCACGTATGTACCATCAGGCTGACGTTGCAAATCACTTACATATTCTATTTTATACCAGTCAATTTCTACACGGTCATAATTAAGACGCATCAATCTTTCAAGATATTGACGAACTTTATAATACATGACCTCATTGGTTGTCAATGAAGAGACACCGATTTCTGCATCTGGCGCAAAAAGTTCCTCTGCTCTGTCGATGACTCTGTTCGCCTCACTCCAAGGAGTTTCTTTCGACCCAATGATTTTAACATATTTACTCAAATCACGGACCTTCTCAAGCGCAAGACTATCAACAGCTTGCTTACGTTCGTGTGAAAGTTCTTGCGCAGAAACCTGTATATTTGTAAAAAATATTCCCAATAATAATGTCAATAATATCTTTTTCATACCACTTACTTTTTAATTAATTCTAACTCCGTGATTTTATTGTTGTTATCGTATTTAATATCTTTAATGTTAACGGAAACTTTCTTGTGATCCTTTATGTAATTAAGATATTTTTCAGCCGTTGTAGGTGCGTCATAATCAACGATATCACCCATGTGATACACGATTATGAGAACCGGAACGTCAGGAGACGCGAACATTTTCAGCGCTTCAGCTATTTTTTCATTAGCGACATCTGCGTTAGGAGCGGCAGCGATAATTGCGAAATAGTCTGATAATGAAGTAGATGGTTTCACCTTATTCTTATTTTGCTCCTCAAGTTTACGCAGGCGTTCTTCTTCTGCAAGACGTTCAGCCTCAGCGGTTTCACGTTGCAATACCTCTTTTGCCTTTACAATCAACTCGTCAATTTCCTGATTTTGAAAGTCAGCTTTTTCTATCTCTTCGACTCTAGCTTTTTGTTCTTCCAAAGTCCATTCCGTAGTACCTTCAATAATAGCGTTCAAATCAGCTTTAGCCTGTGCGACCTTAGCCTCGTACTCTTTCTTAGCCAATTTCTTTTTACTTCCACAACTCGTTGTTCCTCCGAATGTTACGAGCGCCAACATAGCTACAAGAATAATGTTTTTAATTTGTAATTTCATAGTCCTTAATTATTAGAATTCATAATCTGCAAATATAATGATTTTGGCATTAAACTGATAATTTATTTACATAAAAATTATTAACAAATCCATCCGACAGCAATCTAAAAACGCAAGTCCAACATTTATCGTATAAACTTTAAAAAAGAATATCATTGAAATGATTTTTTTATGATTTTTGCAAAATGATAAAATATTATAACATACCGATTTTCTTGCCAGAGCTAGCTTGTCCTTATCGTTGCGTTTATTGCAATCAGTTTAGCATCACGGGACTAAACAACTTCGTCAAGCCTGAAGATGTTAAAAATATAATTGACAGTCACTTAGCATCATTTAAAGAAAAGAACCGCTTTGTTGAAGTAGCGTTTTTCGGAGGCAATTTCACAGGGCTTCCAGTCGGTATGCAGAACGATTATCTCGCAGTCGTGCAACCATATCTTGACAAAAATCTGGTTCACGGAATCCGTTGCAGTACACGTCCGGATTACATTTCGCTGCAACGTGTTAAAGAAATTAAACATCTCGGTATGCGCAACATCGAACTCGGCGCTCAAAGCACAAATGACGAGGTCTTGAAACACTGTAAACGCGGACATACCTACAACGACATTGCCGAAGCATCTCAAATCATTCTTTCTGAAGGAATTACATTAGGACTGCAAATGATGATAGGCCTGCCTTTCGACTCTGAGGAAAAAGATTTTCACACAGCTGAGGACATTGTAAACTTAGGTGCGAAAGAAACGCGCATTTATCCTTGTATCGTAGTGAAAGACACGGAGTTAGAATCAATGTATAATTCAGGAGAATATAAAGCTCTTTCTATCGAAGAAGCCGTGAAACGTTCTTCAAAATTATATACATATTTCACTGATAATCAAGTTAAAGTTTTAAGAATCGGGCTTCACGCTTCCGATGAATTAGATAATGAAGCCTACGTAGCTGGTCCTTATCATAAGAATTTCGCGGAAATGGTTTTCAGTAATATCTGGAAAGAGAAACTAACACAGACACTGACTAAGACTGAGACGCTGAAAAACATTATCATCAATGTTCCGGCTTCGCAGATAAATCATGCGATTGGATGGAAGGGCGAAAATAAGAAAATGTTGGAGGAGAAATTTGATGAAGTGATTTTTAAGGCCACAGAGTCGCAGTGCCGCAGAGTTGCAGAGTTTGATTTTACAATAACTACAAAAGAAGAGATTCCGACGATAATAGCAGATTCGAGGATGCCGGAAGAGGCGAAGAAAAATCTCAAAAAATTAGGCAACGTCTTATTCTTAAATCCTACGGAAACAACATATAAATCAATATCCGCTCATCCCGACATTTTCTTCTTCCAAAAAGACGACACTTTGATTTATGCGCCTAACGCTCCTAAGAGAATCGTCAAGGAATTGAAAAAGAGAAAGATAAAACTCATCGAAGGCAAGAAAGAAGTCGGCAAGAAATATCCGGGAACAGTTCCTTATAACGCTGTCGGTATCGGCAACACTTTGATTCATAATCTGAAACATACAGATCCTAAAATTTTATCATCTTACGAAAATCATATAAATGTAAATCAAGGATATACGAGATGTAACCTCTTGGCTTTGAACGAGAATTGTTTTATAACGTCGGATGTAGCTATTTGTAGAGACGCGTCAACGATGTCATTTATAAAGCAAAACGAAAACCCTTTTACAGAGGACATCGTTGACACGTCTGTACAAAAGTTCGTTCTTTACATCGACCCAAAGCAGATAAAATTAGAAGGTCACGATCATGGATTTTTCCCAGGATGCTGCGGCGTTTGGAAGAACAATCTCGTCGTTTGCGGCAGTACAAAACATTTGAAAGAAAAAGAAGAACTAGATAAATTTTTGAAAGAAAATAATTTCAATCTCATCGAGTTATACGACGGAGAACTGATTGATGTGGGAAGCGTGTTTTTCAATTAGGAATGTGGGATTAGGAATTAGGAATTTTTGAATATAAGCAATGAGCGATGAGCAGTGAGTAATGAGCAGAAAAAAACTCACAGCTCAAGGCTCTATGCTCGCAGCAAAAAATAGTAAATAACAAACCTTTGGACAAAGACTGTTGATTGCAGTCTGTTGTCCGTTGACATAAAAAAACATGAAAAAAATAGAACTTTTATCACCGGCGAAGAATTTGGAAGTAGGCATCGCTGCCATAAATCACGGGGCTGATGCTGTATATATCGGAGGGCCTAGTTTTGGAGCGAGAGAGAAGGTTGGCAACAGCATAGAAGACATAGAGAAATTGTGCAAACACGCAGCTATATTCGATGCTAAAGTCTATGTCACGATGAATACTCTCTTGTTCGACAGCGAGTTAGAGGAAGCTAGAAAAATAGCATACGATTGTTGGAACGCAGGCGTCGATGCGCTCATCGTACAAGATATGGCGTTATTAAATATGGATATGCCTCCAATCGCTTTGCACGCTTCAACGCAATGTCATAACATAGAAGCCGAGAAAGTCAAATTCTTGGAAGACGTAGGTTTCTCGCAAGTAGTGCTGGCAAGAGAAGCAAGCATCGAGCAGATAAAAGAAATACGTTCAAAGACGACAGTTCCTTTGGAATATTTCGTCCACGGAGCTTTATGTGTTTCGTATAGCGGACAATGTTATCTGAGTCACGTCATAGGCGGCCGTTCCGCCAACAGAGGCGCCTGCGCTCAGCCTTGCCGCCTCAGCTGGAACCTTGAAAATGCTGAAGGCAAACGTCTGATCAGCAACAGACATCTTCTCTCTTTAAGAGACTTAAATAATTCTAAAAACATAGAAGAACTCATCGATGCCGGCATCTCATCTTTCAAGATTGAAGGTCGTCTGAAGGACATCGACTACGTCAAAAACGTCACTGCTTTTTACAGAAAGACTATTGACGAAATCATTGAAAGACGTGATGATTTATGCAGAAGCTCTCGCGGAGAAAGTAATCCGTCTTTTTATCCGGCACCAGAAAAATCATTCTCAAGAGGATTTACAGATTATTTCATCCACGGTCGTCAGAAATACATCGACGCTCCTTATTCCCCAAAATCAATGGGAGAATATCTCGGCACGATAGAAAAAGTCAAGAATAAATCCATCACCATCAGGACAAACAAAGAACTCCACAACGGCGACGGTCTTTGCTTCCTCGACAGAGAAAACAATCTTTTGGGATTTAATATTAATGCTGTTCAAACGACACAGACGAAGACACTGACACAGACTATTAGCAGTAACAGCGATGTTTCTATGATGACGAGGTTCAAGATAGAAGGAAGTAAGATTTTCAGGAATTCAGATTTAGTCTGGCAGAAAGAAGTCGAGAAATCATCGGGCAACAGAAAACAAAAGATAAGTCTGAAATTCACCGATACTGAAAACGGATTTGCTTTATCAGCGAAATTACATAACGCAGATTCAGAATACGTTACGACAAATATTTCAATAGAAAAAGAGATCGCTAACAATCCAGAAAAGGCGTTGGAAAATATAAAAAGTAAGTTATCACAATGGGGCGATACAGAGTTTTCGGTGGAAGAGATTGATGTTGATTTTAATGTAGGGACGCGGCAAGCCACGTCCGTACTGCCAATAGCTTATTTCATCAGGGCATCGGTTTTGGGTGAGATGAAAAAAGATTTGGTAGAGAAATTGAAATCTTATCTTATTGAGAAACATCGTAATGAAAGAGAGACATTTGTAAAACCTGAAACAAATGCCATTTATCCTAAAGAAAATTTAACATATTTAGGTAATGTCATAAACAACAAAGCGAAAGAGTTTTACGAGCTTCATGGTGTTACTGAGATTGAAGACGGTTTGGAGAAATTACGTTCTAATGAAGAGTTGGTTGTGATGACGACGAAACATTGCGTTCGTTACGCTAATAATATATGTAGCAAAGAGATTGGCAAGCCCGCCACATCATTATATTTGATCAACGACAAAGGCCGATTCCGTCTCGATTTCGATTGCAGAAATTGTTGCATGAAAGTGATAAAAGAAAAATAAAAATCGTTATCTTTGTAGGTCATTTTTGATTAAAAATAAAAACAGATATAATTATGTACAGAACACATACTTGCGGTGAACTTCGTCTTGCTGATGCAGGAAAAGAAGTCGTTTTAAGCGGTTGGGTGCAACGCGTTCGCGACAAAGGCACTCTCTTATGGATTGACATTCGTGACAGATACGGATTGACACAATTATTCTTACAAGAAGGTGTCAGTTCAGCAGAAGTGATAGAGAAAGCACGCACTTTAGGACGTGAGTTCGTCATCCAAGCTAAAGGAACGGTAATCGAAAGAGAATCAAAGAATCCAAATATCCCTACAGGAGAAATAGAGATACAGCTCAACGAGCTGAACATCTTGAATGCAAGTAAGACTCCTCCTTTCACAATTGAAGACAAATCAGATGGCGGCGACGACCTTCGTATGAAATACCGTTACCTTGACTTACGTCGTAATCCTTTGAAGAACAACCTCATCTTACGTCACAATGTAGCTATTGAGACAAGAAGTTATTTGTCAGAACAAGGATTCATCGAAATCGAGACTCCATGTTTGATCAAATCGACACCTGAAGGAGCACGCGACTTCGTCGTTCCATCACGTATGAATCCAGGCGAATTTTACGCACTTCCACAGTCGCCTCAACAATTCAAGCAATTATTGATGGTCGCAGGTTTCGACAAATATTTCCAAATCGTACGTTGTTTCCGCGACGAAGACCTTCGTGCCGACCGTCAGCCAGAGTTCACACAGATCGACTGCGAGATGTCGTTCGTTGAACAAGAAGACGTTTTGAACACATTTGAAGGTTTGGCAAAACATCTCTTCAAGAAAGTCAAAGGCTTGGAATTCGACAAGTTCCCACGTATGACATGGCACGACGCCATGAAATATTACGGCAGCGATAAGCCAGACATCCGCTTCGACATGAAATTCGTCGAGCTCACCGACTTAGCACAAGGCAAAGGATTCCCAGTATTCGACGATTCAGAAATAGTCGTAGCCATCAACGCCAAAAGCTGTGCTTCATACACACGTAAACAAATCGACGCTTTGACAGACTTCGTCAAAAGACCACAAGTCGGAGCCAAAGGCTTGGTTTATGTTAAATACAACGAAGACGGCAGCATCAAGTCATCAGTCGATAAATTTTACTCAGCAGAAGATTTGAAGACATGGTTAGACCGTTGCGGCGCAGAAGCCGGCGACATGTTGCTCATTTTAAGCGGCAAGACAATGGAGACGAGAGAACAAATGAACTGTCTGCGTCTTGAAATGGGTAATCAGCTCGGACTTCGTAACCCAGACGATTACAAGCCATTATGGGTCATCGACTTCCCACTTTTGGAATGGGACGAAGAGACACAAAGATATTACGCAAAACACCACCCATTCACAGCACCTAAGCCAGAAGACGAATATCTTTTAGACGAAGATCCTAGCAGATGGGCAGAAATAAGAGCTAACGCCTACGACATCGTATTGAACGGCGTTGAAATCGGCGGCGGTTCAGTTCGTATCTTCAACCGTGACTTACAAAACAAGATGTTCCGCACATTAGGATTCACCGACGAAAGCGCACAATCACAATTCGGTTTCTTGATGAACGCCTTTGAATACGGAGCACCACCTCACGCAGGATTGGCATTCGGCTTCGACAGATTGTGCTCATTGTTCGGCGGACAAGAAAGCATCCGCGACTTCATCGCATTCCCTAAGAACAACATGGGTCGCGACGTGATGACAGAGTCACCTTCAACAATCGCTGACGCACAATTAGAAGAGTTACAGATTAAATTAGATTTGAAATAACAACAAACATCCATGTAGAGACGCAAAATATTGCGTCTCTATGTTTATAAAACAAAACAACAATTATGAAACGAGTATTAGTATTAACAGGCGGCGGCGACTGTCCAGGTCTGAACGCCGTGATAAGAGCCATCGTGAAGAGAGCCTCGCAGGAAAAAGACTGGGAAGTCCTCGGCAGCATACAAGCCTTCAACGGCGTGTTATGGGAACCAAGTGAGATTGTGAGACTCACGCCAGAAAGTGTCAGAGGCATACATTTCAGAGGCGGAACCATTTTAGAGACAACCAACAAAGGCGGCCCGTTCTCATGGCCAGTCAGGAACAACGACGGCACTTGGACGACAGTAGATCGCTCTGACGAGATGATCAAGAAGCTGCAATATATGGGCATCGACTGTGTGATAAACATCGGCGGTGACGGATCGCAGAGAATTTCCAAGAAATTATACGACAAAGGATTAAATATCATCGGCGTACCTAAGACCATCGACAACGACTTATCGATGACCGACAGTACATTCGGTTTCCAGACCGCTGTCGAGATTGCCACTGAGTCGGTTGACAAACTCGTCACGACAGCGGCTAGCCACAACCGCGTCTTTGTATTAGAAGTGATGGGGCGCGACGCCGGTTGGATTGCGTTGAACGCAGCTGTTGCTGGCGGAGCGGAAGTCTGCCTTCTTCCAGAATTCCCTTACGACATCGAAAAAGTTAAAGAAAAATTAGAAAGCAGATTCGTCAACGACAGAGGATTCGCCGTCGTCGTCATCTCAGAAGGCGCTAAACCTAAAGACGGACAGCAGGTGTTTGAAGTCAGCAAAGAAGTCGGGTACGAGAACGTGAGACTTGGCGGTATCGGACAGAAGTTCATCGAACAGATGAAAGCTGCAGGTTTCAAGCACGACATGCGCGAGACGACATTAGGTCATTTGCAAAGAGGCGGAGTGCCAATAGCTTACGACAGGGTGTTAGCAGCGGAATTCGGTGTCAAGGCATTCGAGATGGCCTTAAATCAGGAATACGGCAAGATGGTAGCATATCGTCATCCAAACATCATATCCGTACCATTAGAAGACGCTGTCGCAAAAATGAATTTCGTGACAATGGATAACGACTTAGTCAAGACCGCAATGGGACTTGGAATATCTTTGGGAATATAAAGTCGTAAAGACGCAGAGAAAAATAAGATGAAAAATTATGGAACAATCCGCAGAAAGTTTTCTATGGATTGTTCCATAATTTATTTTAAAGAAAGGAAATTTTACAAAGAAATTAATAATACCTTTGTAAAAATAAATATCATATAACTAAATAAAGCATGAATAACTATAATAAAATAATCCAAGAACTTATATATAAAACACCTTCATCTTTGGTTGACTTTAACTCCCCACGTGATAAAGGCAGAATACCAACGCAAGCATCTTCCAATTTTATCACAAACAAGGAACAAGGAGATTGGGCAGAAGATGTTCTTTTTAGAGCAATCAATGAATATTCCAATAATATTGTGGCCGTAAGGTACGGAAAATCTGACGACATTATTGCTGGAGATGATGGATTCAATGAATTTTATGAATCTTACCAACAAGAACTTGATGAAATAGGGAAAAGACCAGACATTCTTCTTTTCAGGAAAAAAGATTATAATGATTCTTTAGGAAAAGACATAAGCCAAATACCTCATGCTGAAATTTTAGAATATGTAAAAAAGGCGATTGCTGGAATAGAAGTAAGATCTAGTGCGTTTCTTATAGATAAATATGATGAAATCATGCGTTTACACACCGAAGACAACATCAAAAATATAATGGAAACGCGAAATATAATACTTAACAATTATATGGATCTTTTAGAAGAATCCCCCAAACGCAAACAATACATAAATGTATTAGAATCAATTACAGAAAACAATATCGACATCATCGATTTTAAATCTCCTTCTTGGAGATCTTCAGACAGGCTAGTTGAATTGAGCAGTAATTTTAAGAAAATTAAAAATTCACTAAAAGAAATACAAAAACGAGACTATTTGTCGATTACCCCCAAAGTGGAGGACCTAAAAGTTGTCAATAAATGGATTGAAACAACAGGAGTACCACATTATTACGTTCAAGTTTTCTTTGATAAAATATATGGCATTTCATTCGAAAATATTTTAAGTCTTTTTTCAGACACTAACAATGAAGACAAATACTTTTCCGTTGAAGCCGATGAAAAAAATCAGAACAAAACAACAATAAAAATAAACACCAAAGCTGGAATATGTATCGCTTCTCGTGTAGATGAACCAACACATAATAGTGTTCGTAAAGAAATGAGTAGGGGAAGATTACTATTTTATGTTCACTTCAATGGAGGGAATGCTTTCCTAGATACTAAAAATTTTGAATTATTATTTGGTAATAAAATATAATATGACCTTAGAAGAGAAGTACATATCTAACGTTTCTTTAAATCATAGAAAGAAGTATGCACAGTTTTTTACTCCTGCTAACATTGCACATTTTATGTGTAAGTGGATATTAGAGAAAAATGAAATAAAATCAATCCTTGAGCCAGCATACGGATTAGGTATTTTCTCAAGAACAATCTCAACCAAATGTAACGCTAAAATTAATGCATACGAAATAGATGATATTATTTTATCGTATGCAAATGACAATTTACCAAAGAACGTTCATATTCATGATTCAGATTATTTAGAATCCAATTGGGAACAGACATACGATGGTATAATATGCAACCCTCCATATCTAAAATTTCACGATTATGACAATTCTAAATATATTTCAAAAATAAACAATCATCTGAATGTAAAATTAAGTGGTTTTACCAATATATACACTCTATTTCTATTAAAATCAATCTCACAATTAAATCAAGGAGGAAGATTAGCTTATATAATACCATCAGAATTTTTAAATTCAGATTATGGAGTAGAAGTAAAAAGAGCATTGTTAAAAAGCGGAACTTTGCGTCACGTTATCATAATAGATTTTTCAAAATGCGCTTTCAATGAAGCTTTAACAACAGCTTGCATACTATTATGCGCTAAAGATAACCAAACAAAAAAAATTAGTTTTTCTGTTATTGATGACATTACAAATTTAGAAAATTTCATTGATAATAGTATTTTTGTAAATCCAGACTTATTAAATCCTGAAGAAAAATGGAAAAAATACTATTCTGATAATAATACTAATAAATATAATCATCTTGTCCCATTTTCAACATTCGCAAAAGTGACAAGAGGTATTGCTACTGGAGCAAACAATTATTTTACTTTTAACAAATCAAAAATTGATAGATATAATATCGATGATAATTGTTTTATGCCATGCATCTGTCACTCTGCGGATGTATCCAGTCCGATATTTTCTAATGACGAATTTAGAGAACTTGCCAATCATGACAAAACAGTATTTCTTTTTAACGGAAACATTGATAACAACAATGATAAAGTCAAAGAATATATCAAATTAGGAGAAGATAATGGTATCAACAAGAAATATCTCACATCAAGCAGAAAACCTTGGTATGCAATTGAAAATAGGAAACCTTCTCCTATATGGGTTTCAGTATTCAACAGACATAAGCTAAAATTTATTATGAACGATGCCGGTGTATATAATTTAACGACTTTTCATTGCGTATATAATAATGATAATATCGATACAAGTATTTTATTTGCATACCTTATAACCGACGTAGCAAAAGAAATATTGTCAGACAACTCCAGACAATATGCTAATGGATTAACAAAATTTGAGCCTAATGACTTGAATAAAGGATATATGATGGATTTAAGACTTCTGAACAGTTCTGAGGAAACATTTATTCAACAAATATATAACAGACTCAAATGTCATTACAATGATTTATATGTTCAACTTTTGGACATTTATTTTAGAGATAGATACACAACACACTCCTACGATTTAAATTATTACAATAATATACTATCTAAAATAAAAATTGAACTAAACAAGGTGAAGCCTTACCCAACGACTCTCAAAACAAAACAACTAAGCCTTTTTGAACTAATAGAGCATTATGGCATATAATTAAGTTGTTGTCTTTAAAGAATATTCATTCTATTCGCATCTTGCTTCAGGAAGACGAAAAACATCAGGCTGAACATCAAAAGACTTGATCCTCCATAACTTAGGAATGGCAACGGAATTCCAATCACAGGCATCAACCCGATTGTCATTCCTATATTTACCATCAAATGGAAAAATATTATCGATGCTATAGCGTAACCATAGATCCGACTAAACGGCGAACGCTGACGTTCAGCAAGCAGAATAATCCTAATCAAAAGCGTCAAATAAAGCGACAATAAAACCAACGAGCCCATAAAACCGAACTCCTCTCCTATCGTACAGAAAATGAAGTCGGTATGCTGCTCCGGAACAAAATTATATTTCGTCATCGTGCCTTGCATATAACCTTTACCCGAAAAGCCACCTGAGCCAATAGCGATTTTCGATTGATGAAGATTATAACCGACACCGTAAATATCTTTTTCGACACCTAATATAATATTAATACGTGTACGCTGATGCTGTTTCAAAACCTCATAGAAAAAGAAATCGACAGAGAAAATAAACATCGCCGAGACCGCAAAAACCGCGATTAATTTCCATATATTTTTCTTGGATCTTTCTATCAAAAAGAAGAAAACAACGACTATAACCGTCAAACCTATTAACACATACCATTTTGAAAAATAAAGTGTTAGCAAGAATAACACTACAGCTGCCAAGCCTATCAACAAAATATTTCCCGACATACCTTCACGATAAAACACGAGTATGAAAACCAAAAACACCAAAGCCGAGCCAGCGTCACCCTGACATAAAACAAGCATCATCGGAAACAAAACCAATCCGTAAGCTATCATCTGCGTTTTCAATTTTGAGAAATCGGTATTGATATTTCCGAGATAATGAGCCACAGCCAAAGCCGTCCCGAACTTAGCGAATTCGGA
Organism: Bacteroidales bacterium; assembly: GCA_045615285.1. Classification (GTDB taxonomy): domain Bacteria; phylum Bacteroidota; class Bacteroidia; order Bacteroidales; family F082; genus Limimorpha. The sequence continues at coordinate 8,719 of JAZLEO010000022.1, read as the reverse complement.
AGGTTGGAATGAAAATCCGCCGATTTGAATCCAGGAGCGTGAGCCTGCAATAGTGGAGCCAGCCACAAGTACATAGAGCAGCGATAATATTGATAATCCGTAGATTACATACGCAAAAGTATTAAAGAACTTAGCGTCGATAAGCATTATGACGAGACCAAGAGAAAGGCTCACACCAAGGAAAAGAGCCTGTTTGCCATAATGCTGCGACATATCAAAAAGCGAAGGATGATTTTCATTATAAGCAGCCGCGTAAATCGTCAGTACTCCAATGATTACCAATACGATATATAGCAGTAACAGCCACCAATCTATTTTTCCTATTATATTATTTCTTGTCATCATTTTTCCTTTAGAGGACAACTGTCAACAGTTTTTATCCATATTAATTTTTCAATTATCGAGACACAGCAATTACATATTATTTTTTATGTAATTGATACATCTCTACCTTAGTTTTCAGTTTTCAACTTTCATTTTTTAATAAATCTTTTCTCTTTTTTAGCATCTTTAATATAACCTCTCAGATATTTCTCGATCATAAGGCTTGCCATCGGAGCGGCCCATTGAGAGCCGAATCCTGCATTTTCCACCACCACCGCAATAGCGATCTTAGGATTGTCGGCCGGAGCGAAACCCATGAACAAAGAATGGTCATCGCCATGAGGATTTTCTGCTGTTCCAGTCTTGCCGGCCACCTGAATACTATCGATTTTAGAAAAACGAGCCGTTCCGCTCTCTCCTTCAAAAACACGGCACATTCCAATTTTCACATCCTCAAAATGTTCAGCTTTTATGTCGATGACTCTTTTTGTCGTCATGTTAGAATCTATCGGAGTATCGTCGCTAAAAGACCTGATGAGATGCGGAGGATAATAGAACCCTTTGTTTCCGATGGCAGCCGCCATATTAGCGAGCTGCAAAGGTGTAACCAAAATCTCGCCTTGTCCGATACTAAGAGACCTGATTGTCAGAGCATTCCAAACGCCACGATACATTTTATCGTATAAAGAACTTTTCGGAATATTACCCGAAGCTTCAGACGGAATATCAGTTTTGAAAGTAGAACCCAGACCAAAGCTAGTCACCAATTCATACCAATATTGATAAGCGTCTTTTGAAGAATTGAAGCGAGAAGATGCGAACATATCACGGAATGTCTCCCAGAAATAAGGGTTACAAGAATTCTCGATAGCCTCATACAAAGAGACCGGACTATTATGACGATGAGTACATCTTATAGGCTGAGACTCAGGGCCATTACATAGATATGCAGTATTCGTTTTCACCACACCGCTCTGCAGGACTATCAAGCCATTGACCATTTTAAAAGTTGATCCAGGAGGATAGATTCCACTAGTAGCACGATTTATGAGAGGCTTCAAAGAATCATTCAGCAATCTTGAATAGTTCTCGCCTCGCACCCTACCCACCAGTTGATTAGGATCGTAAGAAGGACTTGTAACCATCGCAAGTATCTGACCTGTAGAAGGTTCTATCGCCACGATAGATCCTGTTTTATTTTTAAGAAGGGCCTCGCCGTAAGCCTGAAGTTCAGCGTCAATACCGAGATAAATATCCTTTCCAGCGACAGGAAGAGTGTCGAATTCTCCGTTCATAAAACTCTCTTTCTCACGATTATGGACATCAACGACGATTATTTTCATGCCTTTCTCACCACGAAGATCTTTCTCATAAAAAGACTCTATCCCGGATTTACCTATATAATCACCTACTTTATAGTAGGAATCCCTTTCCAGATCCCTCTTGTTGACCTCGCCAATATTTCCCAAAGTGTGCGCAGCAATAGGATAAGGATAATTTCTCACCGAACGCGTCTGGAAATAATATCCCGGAAACTGATGAAGACACTCAGCGATTCTGCCATATTCCTCCTTGGTAATTTGCGCCAGAAAAACGGAAGGACTAAAAGAAGAATAACGCCTCGCTTTCGACATTCTTTCGTTAAAAGATTCACGGGAAATATTTATAACGGAACAAAAACTTAAAGTATCAAGATTTTTAACCTGGCGAGGAATGACCATAAGATCATAAATGGCTTCGTTGTAAACCAATAAATTACCATTTCTATCATAAATTTTTCCACGTGCAGGATATTGCGTTATGTATCGTAAAGTATTATTTTCGGACGAACGTTTATACGACTTATCCACTACTTGAATCAAGAACAATTTGATCAAAAGAATTAACACAACGACAAAAAATATCGCCATTACGACATATTTTCGTGAAGAATAATTAACTCTTTTTATTATCATAAATTAACACTTTAAAACGATAACAAAATTATAAAAAATACCGCACTTATTTGCGCTTTGAAAAGAAAAAAGTTTTATATTCGCAGATTATAAATATTGTATCATGCGTTTATTTTCTAGCCTTCTTATATTGTCGTTATTTGTGTTTGGTTCATGTTCAAACAAGCATGATAACATTGTGATTTACAAAGAATTCCCAAACAACGAATGGCCACGTTTTGATTACTTGAACGGAGAATTTGAAATAACATCTCCAGGAGAATACGATGTTGTTATGGAGATAATTGTAGGCGATGAGTTCCCAAACACCTATGAGATTAGCCGTGACGATTCCACATTTCCATTCAACATGACAATCAAAAATCCTGGTGACAGCGGTTCCCGCTCAAAAGATTTCAAATATAAGTTAAAAGACCAAGACGGAAATTGGAAGGCAGATAAAGTCGATGGATATTATGTTTATCATCTACCTGTGATTAGCGAAATGACTTTTGGAGAGAAGGGAACATATCGTATCAAGATAGAAAACAAATATCCTAAAGATCCGATGCAAGGCATCAAAAGCCTGACTTTGAAGTGTATTTCCAAATAAGTAAGATAAAATTAAACTATATGAAAAGAATCACTACTTTATGTACCATATTGCTGATGGTACTTTCGATGTTAAGTTCTTGTGTTTCACAAAAGAAAATTTTGTATTTGCAGAACGAAGAATTTTCAAACGATAGCACTATGGCCTCTATCGTATATGAGAACGAGCGTCATTTTGATTACAAGGTTCAACCTGGCGATATTCTCTATATAAAAATTGCCAGCCTTGACGAGAAATTCACAATGTACTTCAATTCAGCGAGCAACAGTGCATCGTTAACATCAACCGGAAATAGCAGTGGTAACCCGACCATTTACCTTAATGGCTACAATGTAAATGCCGAAGGATTTATAGAACTGCCTATTATTGGTCAAGTACATGTGAAAGACCAAACAGTATTGGAGATACAAAATAACATCCAATCTTTGATAAATGTTTATCTGAAAGAAGCTTCTGTATATGTCAAACTTGGCATGTTTAATTTGACAATATTAGGAGAAGTACTTCGTCCAGGACAATATCAAGTATATCAATACGACATCAATATTTTCCAAGCGATAGCGTTGGCTGGTAACACGACAGATTACGCCAACAAAGCAAACGTCAAGATTATACACCAAACACCTAACGGCTCGCAGATAGTCAGAATAAATCTCAACGATGCCAATGTGTTGTCATCACCTGATTACTATTTGAAGCCTAATGATATTGTATATATAGAACCTTTAAAAATCAAGCAATACGGTTTCACAACTGTGCCATACGGAACAATCCTTTCCGCCATGTCACTTTTAATAACATGTCTAACATTTGGAGCACTTTATCTGAAATAAAAACTAAAAACGAATTAACATGAATAACATTGATTTGAATAATAATCCGAATTATTTGGACGAAGATAGCAACCTTGACATAAAAGGAATCGTTATTAAAGTTCTAAGTTATTGGTATCTTTTCTTGATAGGTGTTGTTATCGCCTTAACTGCTGGTTTTTTGTACAACAGATACACGCCTAAAGTTTATCAAGTTTCTGCTTCTTTGTACATCAAAGAAGATAAAATGACAATAGACCCGACATCTATGATGACTGGTTTGACATTTAAAAGTAACAACAACATTTCCAACGAAATAGGCATTTTACAATCTTTCTCAATAAAAGAAAGAACATTGAATGAGTTAGAATTTTTCAATGTATCTTATTTCAACACAGGAAGAGTATCAACCTCAGAACTCTATACGAGAACCCCTTTCTACGTGGAATTAGATTACGACACATTGCAAACCGTCGGTATCAAATATATGATAACTTTTCTTGATAATAACAAATATATGTTGAAAACTTACGAGAAAAGATGTCCTACTTATAACTACTTGAAAAATGAGAATGTGGGTTATATTGATATACCAGAATACGAAGGGGTTTACAATTTAGGAGAATGGATTGATAACGGTTATAACAGATTCCGTGTGATACTGAACAACAACTATGATCCAGACACTAACAAAGAATCTAAACTCAGCTTTGTAATCAACAGCAAACTTTCTCTTGCAAGTGAAATGTCTGGTCTCTCTATCAGTCAGATTTCAAAAGAATCTTCTATCATCAGATTGACATTGAGCGGACGTAATCCTCAGAAAATAACTGATTACCTGAATAAATTATTGGAAGAATATCTTGAAAGAAACTTGGAACAAAAAAATATTGTATCAGAAAATACAGTCTTGTTTATTGACGAACAATTGATTGGTATTCAAGATTCTTTAAGCAAAGCTGAATTGGATCTTCAATCGTTCCAAGAAAATAATGTCTTCATGGATCTCAGCGCACAGTCACAGGCAATATTCGCTAATCTCAAAAATATCGAAAGCCGTAAAGCCGAATTGGAGTTGAGCATAAAATATTATCAAAATCTTCAAAACTACATAAAGAGGAATATTGATGACATTAACAAATTAGTCGTTCCTAGCGCTATGGGCATTCAAGACCCAACGCTTAACAGACTCGTTATTGAATTAGTAGAATTATCATCTGAGAAATCCAAGATATCAGTCGTATCAATGGATAAGAACCCTACTATAATTTCAATCGACGAACAGATTACAAAAACCAAGAAACAATTGATGGAAAATATTGACAATATGATTAACAATACGTATGTCACCATCAACGAAATAGACCATAGAATTGAAGATTACGAAAAACAAATCAAACAACTTCCTGTTACACAACGTCAGTATTTAGGTTACGAACGTAAATTTGCTTTAAACGATGACCTTTACAAATTCTTAATGCAAAAACGCGCCGAAGCTCAGATTGTTATGGCAAGTAATAGTCCTGACAACAATATAATCGATCCTGCACGTATCTCTGCTGTAAGAATCATAGCTCCAAAGAGCATGTCTATTTATTTTATTTGCATCATCTTAGGATGCGCCATTCCTGCAGCTTTCATCTTCTTGAAAGAAATACTTAACACTAAAATCCTTGAAAAGAAAGATATCGAGAAAATTACGAAATTACCTATCATCGGACAAATTCCATATATTAGTCCTAAAGCTGCTGACTCCAGCCCTACATTCGTGATAGATTCGCCAAAATCTCCTGTTTCAGAAGCATTCAGATCTATCAGAACTAATATAGAATATATGGTTCAAGGAAAAGATAAATGTATATTCTCAGTTATTTCCGATTCTGTCGGTATCGGTAAGACTTACATCTCCATCAATATGGCTTCAATTTATGCCATGTATGGTAAAAAGACAGTGCTAATCGGTATGGACCTCCGTAAACCTCGTATCTATCAGGAATTCGGTCTTTCAAACAGATTAGGTGCAAGTTCTTATTTGTCGAATAAGGCTTCTTTAAATGAGATTATTCAGCCTTCAGGGAAATTACCAACATTAGACATCATAACAGCTGGACCTGTACCTCCAAATCCAGCTGAGTTAATAGCATCTGAAAAATGTACAGAGTTTTTCAATGAACTCAAAAAAATATATGATTACATCATCATAGACACTCCTCCATTATTATGGGTAACAGATGCCTTGTTATTAATGAAACATGTCGATACAGCTGTGTATGTCGTACGCCAAAATGTTTCTAATAAAAAAGCTTTTGAAACAGTCATTAAAGATTTGGAAGAACGCAAACACAACATCAGTCTCGTCGTTAATGGAATCAATTTCCAAGGTGTTTACGGTTATCGTTACAGCTACGGTTATGGTGGTTATGGTTATGGTTATGGTTACGGTTACGGAGGAAGATATGGTTACGGAGGTTATGGTTACGGCTACTATGACGAAGAGCATAACGATAAAAAATCCAAACGTAAAAAATAAGTGGTTAATTCATGACCGATAAAAAGGATAATAAGAAATGGTTCGCAATCTATGTCAAATCAAGAAGTGAAAAGAAAGTCTTCAAACTACTTGACGACATAGGTATCGAATCATTTCTTCCTTTAATAACAAGAGTGAAACAGTGGAGCGACCGAAAGAAAAAAGTCGAAGAACCTCTGTTTCACTCTTATTTGTTTGTTAATATTCCTTTAACAGATTATTATAGAGTACTGCAAATTCCAGGTGTCGTGAAATTCATCACATTTGAAAAGAAACCTGTACCAGTTCCTGACAATCAAATAACCGCAATAAAAAAATATATAGACGACACCGATCTCCACGATATAAACTACGAAGATCTCAAAGAAGGGGAACTCGTAAGAGTTAAATCTGGACAGATGAAAGACCTGATAGGAAGATTCATTAAAATAAACGGCAAACATCGAATCATTATCGACATTGATGCTGTAGGACAATCTTTACCTATTAATATAGCGAGATCTAATGTTGAAGCAGTAAGATAAAATCCCATAAATAAACCTATTGAAAACATAAAAAACCTCCGCAAGAATTCTTGCGGAGGTTTTTAGTTTAATAGCAAAAATTTATTTATCCTCTTGCTGCCAAAAGCAAATCTAACATCTTGATAGCAGAGTCGCTGATGACTGAACCTGGTCCGAAGATAGCTGCTGCACCCGCATCATACAAGAATTGATAATCTTGTGGAGGGATAACACCACCGACAACGACCATGATGTCAGGGCGGCCTAACTTCTCAAGTTCTTCAATAACTTGAGGAACGAGTGTCTTATGACCTGCTGCCAAACTTGAAACGCCAAGGATGTGAACGTCGTTTTCAACTGCTTGACGTGCTGATTCTGCCGGTGTCTGGAACAATGGTCCCATGTCAACGTCGAATCCTATGTCAGCGTAACCTGTAGCAACGACTTTAGCGCCACGGTCGTGACCGTCTTGACCCATCTTAGCGATCATGATACGAGGACGACGTCCTTCAACTTTAGCGAATTCGTCAGCTTTAGCGACTGCTTCTGCAAACTTAGCATCACCTTTTGTTTCCATAGAATAAACTCCTGAGATTGTACGAATAACTGCTTTATAACGACCTGCAACTTTTTCACAAGCCATAGAGATTTCGCCTAATGTAGCGCGGCATTTCGCTGCTTCAACTGCTAATTCTAACAAGTTGCCTTCGCCTGTCTCAGCTGCTTTAGTGATAGCTGCTAAACAACGATCGACATCAGCTTGGTTACGTTTAGCACGTAAGTCGTTGAGACGTTTGATTTGTGATTCGCGAACTGCTGTGTTATCAACTTCGAGAGTTTCGATAGCGTCTTCATGTTCGAGACGGAATTTGTTGATACCAACGATGATTTCGCTGCCAGCGTCGATACGAGCTTGTTTGCGAGCTGCTGCTTCTTCGATACGCATCTTTGGAAGACCTGTCTCGATAGCCTTTGCCATACCGCCCATAGCTTCGATTTCCATGATGTGTTCCCAAGCTCTGTCTGCTATTTCTTTTGTCAATGATTCAATGTAATATGAACCTGCCCATGGGTCAACAACTTTACATACATTTGTTTCTTCTTGGATGTAAATTTGTGTATTACGAGCAATACGTGCTGAGAAGTCTGTAGGAAGAGCAATAGCTTCGTCCAAAGCATTGGTGTGCAATGATTGTGTGTGACCTAAAGCTGCACCCATAGCTTCGATACATGTACGTGCTACGTTGTTGAATGGGTCTTGTTCTGTCAATGACCAACCTGATGTTTGAGTGTGTGTACGGAGTGCCAATGACTTCTCGCTCTTAGGATTGAAAGTCTTAACGATCTTAGCCCATAACATACGAGCTGCTCTCATCTTAGCGATCTCCATGAAATGGTTCATACCTGAACACCAGAAGAATGAAAGACGTGGTGCGAAAGCGTCGATGTCGAGACCTGATTTGACACCTGTGCGGAGATAATCCCAACCGTCAGCCAATGTGTAAGCCAACTCGATGTCGCATGTAGCACCAGCTTCTTGCATGTGGTAGCCAGAGATTGAGATTGAGTTGAACTTAGGCATCTTCTTAGATGTAAATTCGAAGATGTCGGCGATGATACGCATTGAGAACTCAGGTGGATAGATATATGTGTTACGAACCATGAATTCTTTCAAGATGTCGTTTTGGATTGTACCTTGAAGTTCTTCGTAGGTAGCGCCTTGTTCCAAAGCAGCGACAATGTAGAATGCCAACACTGGCAAAACAGCGCCGTTCATTGTCATAGAAACTGACATCTTATTTAAAGGAATCTGGTCAAATAAGACTTTCATGTCTTCTACTGAACAGATACTTACGCCTGCCTTACCGACGTCGCCCATAACGCGTTCGTGGTCGGCGTCATAGCCACGGTGTGTAGCAAGGTCGAAAGCAACTGACAAACCTTTTTGTCCAGCAGCGATGTTACGACGATAGAAAGCATTTGATTCTTCAGCTGTTGAGAAA
>JAZLEO010000021.1:0-13579 GCA_045615285.1 Bacteroidales bacterium | reverse complement strand
AGCTTTCAGCCAATTTTGTGGAGCATATGAGAATCGAACTCATGACCTCTTGACTGCCAGTCAAACGCTCTAGCCAACTGAGCTAATGCCCCATCATTTTGCGACTGCAAATATATGATATTTTTTTATATGTGATGATGTTTGTGCGATTTTTTTTTACAATAAAAATAAACGGAATATTATGCCTGCAACAATGTCTGTCACATGTCTGTTCTTTATCAGGAAAATATTATCGTTAAGTGAAAATAATGAGGATATTTTTTAAAATCACATGAAATATTTTTATACTTTTGTGACTTGATTTAAAAGGATACAATCAATTTTTTTTAACAATTAAAATAAGTAAGAACATGAGATTTTTTAAACCTTACACGCGAGTAAAATGCCAACATACATTTGGCATGGGAACAGCTCGTCTGATGTCAAAGCCGTGGATTTCGGGTGTTCTTTTGATGTTCAGTGTTGTCGTTGCGATGTTGCTGGCAAATCTGCCATTTACAAAAGAAGCCTATCATGCGTTTTTAGAGACAAGTCTGTCTGTTTCTATCAAAAACCATAATTTTGAACTGATTTTCCCTAAAGATATGACGGTGGAAAAATTCATCAACGACATTTTGATGGTTGTGTTTTTCTTTACTGTCGGTCTTGAAATCAAGAGAGAGATTGTCTGCGGTGAGTTGTCAACCGTCAAGAAGGCCATGTTGCCTGTCATCGCTGCGATGGGCGGTATGTTGATGCCAGCATTGATATACATTGTTTTTAACGGTGGTACCGACGCTAGCAGCGGCTGGGGAATCCCGACAGCTACTGATATTGCTTTTGCGGTCGGTATCATGTCGATACTTGGCGACAGAGTTCCTGTTTCTTTGAAGATTTTCTTGACAGCGCTTGCCATTGCCGACGACTTAGGCGCTATTTTGGTTGTAGCGTTTTTCTACGGAGGCGAGATCAATTTCGTTCTTTTAGGTATAGCTATGGCTGTCTTGTTGCTGGTCTTCCTGCTCAACAAAGCTGGCGTTAAGAAGATGATATATTATCTCATTCCTGCTGTCGCCGTATGGATTCTGTTCTATTACGCCGGAATTCACGCAACGATGTCGGGCGTTGTGATGGCTATGATGATTCCTATGGAAGCTCGCTATTCACGCTCTTACTTCGACAGAAAGACTGCCTACTATCAAAACAGATTGGCTGACAATAAGGATGAAGAAGGTGATGAACATGAAGAACATTCATATCTCAGAAATATAAGCAATGTCGCTAGTGGCACTGTAGGAATGAGTTATCGTTTGGAACACGCTTTGACTCCTTGGGTTAATTTCGTGATTATGCCGATTTTCGCCATCGCTAACGCTGGCGTCGAGATCCCAGGATTGAGCTATCTTAACTTCTTCCAATATTCACCAGAAATCGGCTCGGTAGGATTGGGTATCTATTTCGGATTGCTATTGGGAAAACCTGTTGGTATCACTCTTGCAAGCTGGATCGCCATCAAGTTGAAAGTCGGTGAAATGCCAAACAAAGCTTCATGGAAAATGTTATTCGCTGTGGCTTGTCTCGGCGGTATCGGCTTCACAATGTCAATATTCGTTGATACACTTTCATTCGGAGAACTCGTTCCTGAAATGACATTGCATCTCCGCAATTTAGGTAAGATCGCTATCTTGGCGGCTTCGTTGTCGGCAGGAATTTTAGGAAGCGTATTGATTACTATGTTTTCGAAGAAGAAATAAAAATACTTTTTCTTGAAACTAAAAATCTCAGAATTTGGCGATATACCAGGTTCTGAGATTTTTTTGTTTACTGAGTTTCTGCTTTTTAAATTTTTTATCCAATCTTTTTTTTCAGATAATTTACTCCCGCGTATGCCATAGGTGTTCCGAAGAAGACCTCGATGCCGAGTTTCATGAAATATTGCGTCGCTATCATCATAATGATGTCGCGTGTCGTCATGGTTCCCAAGAACGCTATCAAGACAAAAGGCACTGTGTCTAAAAGATGAGCAGCGATAGAACTTCCTATCGTTCTGATCCATAGGAATTTGCCGTTGGTCTTTTCTTTGATTTTGTCCATGAGCCAAGCGTTCGACAACTCTCCGAGGAGGAATCCTGTTAAAGACGCAATCACGATGCGTGGAACGTAAGTGAATACATTGTCGTAAGCCACAGCGTTGCCTTCCAGATAATCCGGAGATGGCAGCCACACGCCAATCTGCGTGAAAACAACCATGATGATGTTGCATAAAAACGCCATCCAAATGACTTTCTTGGCGTTTCTGTAACCCCATATTTCCGTCAGTACATCGCCGAGCATGTACGCAAAAGGAAACGTGATGGTTCCAGCATCGAAATAAATAATGTCTAAAAAGCTGATTACTTTGACCGCCATGATGTTCGACACCAAATATAAAGTGACGAAGAGTGCAGTCACAACCATAAATGGCATATCGCCATTCATTCGGTTTTTTAAAGGGTTTTCCGAGACCTTGTTCATAAGAATTAATTTTCCGCAAAGGTAAAAATATTTTTATGTTTTTTGTAAATTTGTTGTCTGATTTTTTTCGGAAGTGGACTTTAAATCTTTCTGACTTTTAAGTTCTATGACTTCCAAACTTTATAACTTTATAACTCAACAAAATGAAAACCATAAAAGAGATATATCGTATCGGTCACGGTCCTTCGAGCAGTCACACCATGGCGCCTCGTTATGCGTCGGAACAGTTTCTTGCTCGTCATCCTGAAGCCACGCGTTTTGAAGTCGTTTTATATGGCAGTCTGGCGCTTACAGGGAAAGGCCACTTGACAGACGTGGCGATTTTGGAAGTTTTGGAGCCAAAAGCACCTGTCACGATAGAATGGCAATCAGATGTTTTTCTTCCGTATCATCCTAATGGAATGACGTTCAAGGCTTTTAATTCGGAGAATGTTCTGACGGAAGAATGGACGGTGTATAGCGTAGGTGGCGGCGCTCTTGAAGAAGAGGGCAAGCCAGCAGTGCTTCCCGACATTTATCCTATCACAAAAATGACGGATATTTTGAACTGGTGTGAAGATTCCGGAAAGGCATATTGGGAATACGTTAAAGAGGTGGAGGACGACCCTTATCTTTTGGATTATCTGGAACAAGTTTGGCAGACCATGCAGGAAGCGGTGGAGCGAGGACTTCAGACCGAGGGCCGTTTGCCTGGGCCTCTCAACTTGCCTCGTAAGGCCGCCAATTATTACATCAAGGCGATGGGTTATCAGCATACTTTGAAAAGCAGAGGGCTGGTGTTTTCGTACGCTCTTGCCGTCAGTGAGGAGAATGCTTCTGGCGGTTTGATAGTCACGGCTCCTACCTGTGGTTCGTGCGGCGTTCTTCCGGCGGTCATCTACCACGGAGCCAAGGCCTACGATTTCAGTAAGGCTCGGATATTGAGGGCCTTGGCGACAGCAGCTCTTGTTGGTAACATCGCCAAGACCAATGCATCCATATCAGGAGCTGAAGTCGGTTGTCAGGGTGAGGTCGGCGTTGCTTGTGCTATGGCCGCTGCGGCTGTGTGCCAGCTCTTTGGTGGCAGCTGCGCTCAGATAGAATACGCCGCGGAAATGGCTCTCGAACATCACCTCGGAATGACCTGCGACCCGGTGTGCGGACTGGTGCAGATTCCTTGTATAGAACGTAACGCCTTCGCTGCAGCTCGCGCTATGGACGCTAATATATTCGCAACATTTACCGACGGAACTCACAGAGTGTCATACGATAAGGTCGTTGAGACAATGAAACGTACCGGCCACGACATGCCTTTGATTTATAGAGAAACATCAGCAGGTGGACTGGCTCACGGATACGAACAAATGGATTATTGATAATTAGAAATGAATGTATTTCATGCAATTCCGAACTCATAATTGAATTATGAAAAGACTTTTTTTAGCTATACCAATAAAAACTGTTGATAATGAATTTGTTCCGCTTCTAGATGCGCTGAAACGTCAGCTCGCACATGAGAAACGCATCAATTGGGTGAAGCCTAATAATATTCATCTTACGTTGAAATTTATCGGCAACACTCCCGATGAAGATATTCCTAAAATAATAAATGGAGTGGGAGAGATGTTGAAAAATCATAAGAGTTTTACGATGGATTTTAACAGAACCGGTATCTTCGGCAGCCGTTACGCTCCGCGCGTACTTTGGCTCGGAATGCAGAATACTCCTCAGGAACTGTATGATTTAGAAGAAGATACTCTGTCAGTTTTCGATAGTCTTGGATATATGCGCGACCGACAGAATTTTGTACCTCATATCACATTGGGCCGTATAAAGGATTTGTGCGAGAAACAATATTTCCAGAAAATAGTAGCTGGAATAGAACAGAAATCGTATATAAAACAAGAAGTTAACGAGATAATATTGTTTCAAAGTATCCTAAGACCAGAAGGCGCTTTCTATAAAGAGATAAAGAGGTTTGAACTTTGAACGAAGAACTAAGGCTTTTGAGCTAAGAACTTTTTTGGGCCGCTGAGATTGTTGGAGTGATGATAGATAATGTACATTGAAGCATTGTATTATATATGAATAATATTATTAGTAAAATAAAATCATATTATCCTATTTCTGATGAGGCTTTATGTGCTCTGAAAAATGAGATGCATCTTGTACGTTATCCTAAAAATACAATTCTAGTATCTTCTGGTTCAACTGATAAAAATGTTTATTTCGTTGAAAATGGTCTTACTCGTTCTATCTTTCATAAAGATGGCATAGATACAACGACCTGGTTTAGCATGGAAGGTGACATAACATTCGGAATGTATTCTTTATATCACAATATGCCTTCGGTGGAGAGTGTTCAGACTCTAACAGATTGTGATATTTATGTTATCTCTATTGACGCACTTAATGATTTGTATGAAAGGTATATAGATATAGCCAATTGGGGACGCATAGTTCATCAAGACGTAAATCGCTTGTTGAGCCATATCTTTGTTGAAAGACTTCAGCTTTCTCCTAAGGAGCGTTACGAGTGTTTTCTTAAACATTTTCCAGGACTTCTTAATAGAGTAAAGCTTAAATATGTCGCTGAATTTTTAGGGATTTCTATATACACTTTAAGTAGAATTCGTTCAGAAAAATGATTTTTTGCTTTAAAGCAAAAGATTATCTCTGCTCTTACCTTAATTTTGCATTGAAATTGTTAAATGTCAAAATCAAATGAACATCAAACCTCATTACCTCCTTCTCGATGGATTACGTGGAGCGGCGGCTCTTATGGTGTTATGGTATCATGTTTTTGAGGGTTTCGCTTTCGCCAAAGGTTCTGTGATAGAGACTTTTAATCACGGACATCTTGGAGTGGATTTTTTCTTCATGCTTTCGGGTTTTGTTATCAGTTATGCTTACGATGACAGATGGAAGAAAAATGGAACTGTTTTAGATAAATCAATGACCATCAGTGATTTTATTAAGCGTCGTCTGATTCGTTTACATCCTATGTTGGTCATGGGTGCGTTTATAGGATTGATAACGTTTCTTATCCAAGGCGGCGTGAGATGGGACGGCACCTCAACACCGCTCTCATGGACTCTGGCGGCGTTTTTCCTGACATTGCTTTTCATCCCGGCTTATCCAGGCGCTGCCTACGACATCAGAGGCAACGGCGAGATGTTCCCTCTCAACGGCCCTAACTGGTCGCTATTCTTCGAATATATCGGAAACATGCTTTATGCACTGTTAATACGACGCTTCTCAAATAAAACGCTGACGTTATTCACTGGAATACTCGGCGTCACTTGGATCTGGTTCGTGGTTTTCGACATCTCTGGCTACGATATGATCGGCATCGGCTGGACTCTTGACACCGTCAACTTCTTCGGCGGATTACTGCGAATGTTGTTCCCATTCTCACTCGGAATGCTGATGTCGCGCCGATTCAGAATGCAGGAAAACCAAGGACAAAAATCCGGAATCATGTCATTTATTGCTCGTAATATCTTCTGGATCGCAATAATTGTGATGTTCGTATTGTTCTCAATGCCGTATTTCCCTAAAACTGGAACCCTAAGTATTAACGGAATTTATGAATTGTTCTGTATTATAATCGTCTTTCCTTTCATCGTTTGGTTCGGCGCTTCTGGTACAACGTCAAATTCTTTCTCCTCGAAATTATGCGTTTTTCTCGGCGACATCTCTTATCCTTTGTATATCGTTCATTATCCGGTTATGTATCTTTTTTATGCTTGGCTTATTGATAATCAATATTATACACTTGGTGAGACGTGGCATGTCGTGATGCTCGTGATGACTGTAAACATCATATTAGCTTATTTATGCCTGAAATTATATGACGAGCCAGTCAGAAAAACCTTGAATAAAAAACTCATCTCTTAGCCTTAGTCTCTCTCTGTTATTGTAATTCTTAGTCCCTCCGAATACGCCGAAAACTCAGGAGCGTACATGCATTGTATCAATGCGTAGCCGTTACTGAAATTCCCTTCTTTTGTAACATACATCGAATAACTTACCTGATGTTTGCCTTTCTTCACTTTGTCGAAATAAAATCCCATGAAAGTATCGCTAACGCTTTGATAATAAAACATTTCATCAGAATATTTGTAGCTCGACATCTGTTCTGTAGGCTCGAAACAAGCGGCTCTTAAATCCTTCAAAAAGACGAATTCCATATCTTGTGGACTGTCAAATGTGAGCTTTACGACGATCTTATCCCCGATTTTTATCTCGGTATTTTCTATAGGAATCAGATATGAACCTTCGTCATTGTTCCGTTCAACATATAAATTTCTCTCTATATTCAACGGACTTTCGTGTTTTTTTACATCGTCGATGGTGACGAAATACTGACGGAATAATCCGCCCCAAACTGGATTGTCAGAATCGTTTTTAATCTTTATATCTTGAAAATCAGATGTTTCTTCAGCGTTCCAATATTTCTGCAAGAAAACTTGATCTTGACTCAAACTCTGGCCGTTGGCGATGATCGAGACTGATTTGTTTGTACTATTATCGAGTTGCTTTGTTGTCTCTAAAATCGCATAGATAGCATCTACACTCGACCTCGCATTTTCCCACATATTTGTACGTTTGTTATTGAGCAGACCTATCATTATGTTGTTAATGAGTTGATTGTCAGATGTAATCTCATTAAACGCTTCCATTGTCAAAGTTTGTGTCTCGACATTTGTAGTATTTTGAAGTTGTGCCATTCTTTCTTTCAATGACTTCATTATCAATTGGGCAGCGTTTTTGTTTTCTTCGCGATGCAAAATCAAGGCTGCTTTTGCTTGTGTGGCGAAATCGAAAGTGTGCCAGTTATCTTCAAGTTTTTTTACAAAGAAATTCTTGGCGTTTTTATATTGGCTGTTTTCTTCAAAATTAAAGAAACTTAAAGCGTATAACTCGTTGATAATAAGATAATTCTGATTAAGATTATTGGCGCTTTTATTTGTGTCATAAAATTCGATAATATTATCTTGCAAATATTTTATTGCTTTTGTCGAAATTATTTCTGCGATATTTTGCTGGTTTAACGTCAGAGAATCAATAACATTCATTTTATAAAGTCTGCCGAATCCACTCAGTAAATATTGTGTTATGAACGGACTTTCTGGCATATTCGGGAGCCATGACCAGCCTCCGTTAACGCTTTGATTCTTAGAGATGAGATTTAGAGTTTCGTCGGTTTTGCTTCTTATCGCGTTAAGGTCGAATAAGTTAGCTATTCGTGACTTTTGCTCGTTTTCGTTTTTGGCTTCCAAAACCCAAGGCGTTTCTTTTAACATAATCGCTTTTAGACTTTCGTCTTTTTGCAGCTGCGACATCAAGGCGTCCGGTGTTTCTATTTTCCATTCCTTAATATAATTTAACAGATTTGGGATATTATTGGCGATATAAGACGCAAGGCTGTTGGCGTAGAAAATATTAAACGCTACATCGGCATATTCGCCGCTTTCCTGCGAAAGATAAGGTAGCGCCTGTATCGCATACCAAATCGGATTGTAACAGAAGTTTAATGTAAGTCCTTGGTTTTCTTCATTTTTGTTATTAAAATCGAAACTGAATGTCTCCTCCGAATTTGAATTTATTGTCAATGGATATGTCTCTGTCATAAAGACTTCGTCGCTGAGAATTGGAAGCAGTTTTTGCTCAGCGTCAGAGAAATTGTCAGAATTAACACTGAAACGAAATGCTAGTAGATTCACATCTTTTCCAAATGCTACTTTCCATCTAACGCTACGACTTTCTCCAGACGTAACTTCTTTTAAATCAATGTTTTGTTCAGAGATAATCAAGTCTAAAGGCTGCATTGTCAAAGCGTCGAAAATCTCCAATTTTGCGAATGCTTTTTGACAATCATCTGCTTTGTCCGTTGTTTTTATCACATTCGCTACAATCCAAAGAGTGTCGTTTTCATAGCAGAAACGAGGCATGTCGCTCATAATCATCATAGGTTTAGATGTGGTGAAAGTTTTGCTTAAAGTCCCGGTTTTCAGGTCTTTAGTGTAAGCTAACATCATCAGATTCCAGCGTGTCAGAGCGTCTGGCGTCTTGAAAGAGAATGTGAGGCTTCCGTCTTCGTTGGTTTTTAGGTTGGGATAGAAAAACGCCGTCTCATCGAAATTTTCTCTTATGGAAATGACTTGATTTTCAACAGTTTGTTCATCTAAATCTTGTTTTGTGATTTCAGCTATTTCTTCTGTCGAAGCATCTGTGTCCGACATGGTAAAATCGTAATTTACGCCACCGACAGATGTCGCTGTTGAATTTCTGTCGCTTTTTGGTATCTTTATATGCTCTTCAGCGTTGATTGTCTTGTAGTTATGAAATTTTGCTGATGGTGTTAATGAAATTTCAGACAAGAGATAATAATCGAATAAATTATATTGTCTATAATATTGATTGTCAGTGGAACATGAGAATTTATTAAAACTGGCGTCGCTTTTTGGAATCGTTGTTGTTTTTGTATTTGGCAAAGCGTTGAAATACCATTGGTTTTTTGCGAAAATGTCAAGAGAAGCGTCATACATTCCTGCCAAGATATTTGCGATAACACCTTTATTTTCAAAGTCTTTGACGGTGATGTCCCAGTTTTCTTCCGCTCCAGGAAGCAAATCGTCTCTTTCAACGTCAAGTTTGATGTCTAATTTCAAGTTGTCGTAAGGAACGGAGACGTTGTGCTGCACTATATTTAAGGTGTTGTCTTTCACGAAAAATGCTTGGAAAGAAATATCGCCTCTGTCTTTTTCTTTGATTTTGTAAGAAACTTTTAAGATTTTGTCGCTTATAGTTTTATGTTCGTAATGTCTGATTTCGTCGCCGTATTTTACCATGACATAAACTCTGACATTTTTGGCAGAACTTCCTAAATAAAAATTAACACTTTCTCCAGGTTGGGCTGACGCTTTGTCATAGTATGAAATACACATTGTATTATAAGGCATTTTATTGCTGCTAAAATCAATGATACTCAATTCTATTCTGGTTTTTGCGAGTTCATTGTCGGCGGAAATTAATTCTACGACGTATTTGCCTTTTTCTAAATTTATGTTAACATTTTGGAATAAACCATAATTTCCTTTAACATTAATTGTGTCTTCGTAAATCAGAGAATTATTTGTGAGGGATTCGTTGTCATTTTCTTCGTAGATTTTTCTTATGATTTTCGCTTCGACAGGAATATCTTTAAGATTTTTAACATTAAAAGTGATTAGGTTCAAGCTGTCGTTAGATATATTTTTAAAATTGTTTTCTATATCAATAATAAGATCTATTTCCGAAGCTTTTAAGGAGTAGCTTTTGGTTTGTGTTTCGCCCTGTGAATTAGTAGCGTTTATTGTTACAATATATTCATAGACAGGAAGTTTGTTCTTATAATTCGCATCAGGAATGAGCTTGAAATTGATGTTGAATTCGCCTTTTTCATTGGTTTTTCCTTCACCGAAAGCTATTTGTTTTTCGCTGCTGTTATAATCGGCGAACCAAGAATTACGATATGGAAAATAAAAACGTCTTACGATTGTATAATTATAATTAACATTGTCGAGAGCGAAGCCAGCATAAGCTTTTACAAAACCGCTTAAATCTATTTCTTCGTTGATTCTGAATGATTTATCTGGATTATTGAAAGTGATTTCAAATGTCGGACGTTTATATTCTTCAACTTTGAAACTTGTACTTCCACTTTCGTTTTCGATACTGAAATATCCGTTGGCCAAATTGTCTGGAATGACGAAACTTCCGTCGAAAGCTCCTGATTCGTCAGTGGTAAAGTATTGTGTAGCAACTTCTTGCCAATTGGAATCTCTTAGTGTTACCTTAGTGTTTTTTCCGACAACCAATTCTTTTGTCGTTGAATTTTGATTTAAAATTATACCTTTGTAATATACGGTCTGCCCCGGACGATAAATTCTTCTGTCTGTGAAAAATGTCGTCGTTTCTGTTAATTTTTCTTCACTTTTATCTTGATGATTATAGAAATATCTGTTAGATAGAAGCTTGTCATCATCTTTGAAAAGATTGATATAGAAGAATTTATATTCCGTATTAGAAACTCTTGCGATTCCGTTTTTGTCTGTCTTTAAATCGGCGATTGTTGTTTTGATATAGTTCTTTTGATGATAATTGTAATCTTGTTTATAAAGATTAACATTTACATCTTTGATAGGCATACCGCTCTCTCTGTCAAGTACATATATTACAAAATCATTGTTTTCCTTTGTCGTTACGAGACTTAAATTGCTGACCTGGAAAGAATGTATTGCCGGAAGTTCTTCTTCTGTTTTCGAGAATTTATCGTCTTTTGAAAACATTATTGAATATGTTCCGTATTCTAAATTTGGTAGTGATATGTCAATGGAATGTTCTTGATAATCTGTTTCTTCTGTTATTTCAAGATGATTTTCGACAATGTAATCTTTTTTTAACAATATTTTTACGATGTCTGATTTAGATTTTCCTTCAAGATTTTCCAGTTCTTTCTGGCTTAATTTATAGATTCTGTAATGAGGATTTGTTAAATTTCGGTAAGAAATATGCGCCGGAATATCTTGGTTCGGGAGAACGACGTTTTGCATCGAAAATGTAAGTTCTTTCTCTAAAATCTCTGAACGTATTGATTCACATTGCTTAGCGCCGATGCTATTAGGAAATGACTTTATTGCTTCATCGCAGATTTCCAATGCTTTTTGTCTTGGATATATTTGGTGATTTTCTATTATTGAAGCTTGCATCGCCATAACGGAAGCGGCCAGCTGATTATCTATGATTTCGTTTTTTATTTTTTCTAAGTTCTTGAAATACAATTCGTAATCGTCGCTGTTCTCGTGTTTTAATTTCTGGATTTCATTATAAATCGCTGCATCTTCATAATTGTTCTTCTTGTCGAAGTCGATGAGATTTTGATAGAGCTCCGAAACGCTAATATCACCAAAATTCTGCTCTCCCGTAACCAGATGATTTACAATCTTATGAACGACATAATCATAGAGCGTAGGCTCAATGTCATTGTCTGTTTTTCTTCTCCCTATATTGTCGTTTAAAATGTCATTATAAGCAGCTGTGGCGCTTTTTTGCAAAACTTCGATATCCGAAAGCGCCTTTTCGTAACATTGGCTTATGACTTTATTGAAACTCGCTCTGTCCCAGAACTTTATGTTTATTTCCGGCAGTTGCTCCTTGTCGTCGATAGGAATATTATTGTTAATCCTGTAATTGTTCTCATTCATGTAGCTTTCATAAAGAGAAGCTGTTGCGATGTTGAAAATGGATCTTTCTGGTTCTTGCAGTCTCGAAATATTTTCTTCAGCAAAAACAATTGAAGTCTCGATCGGATTTTCATCTTGTAATGAAAAAATCCTGAAACGGTACAGAAATGTTTTAAGAAGTTCTTTTTGCTGGTTTTCTTTTATGGCTTTTTGTTCAATCTTATTGAGGGAAATTTCTGCTGTTTGAGGCAGATTGTCATTTAAATTTTTATTAACATCTTTCCATAAATCATTATATGACTGAGCGTTAAGATTCTGAAAAAGAGAGAATGTTATTAATATTAACAATAGTTTAGTCTTCATTTTTATAAAATTTTACTTGTTGTAAAAACAAAAATAAGACCATTTTTTTAATTGCTAATGTTAGGACAAAAAAAAACTCCACGCATCATTCGATGCGTGGAGTCGGCTTGAAAAAGCAATTTTTATAACTTTTATAAAATTACGATTTTCTGAGTTCTGACGTTGTTGTCGCTGATGCAACGCACAATATAAGTCGCTCTGTTAAAGTTGCTTACATTGATTCTGCGGTTGTCGCTATCGACGTCGTTGCTATAGACCAATCTTCCCATGACATCGAAAATCTGAATGTCGCCTTCAGCGTTGATGATAAGTTCATCGCCCGATTGATAAGCGAAATGTTCTTGATTGTCAGTGCCGTTGCCTAAAGAGAACTTCACCAAGAAACGATTGTTGACTCCGATCTTTGAGAAGAATCTATATTCGTTGTTTGTTAACATATCAGATTCTACGTTTTCGAGGCGGTCGATCAATGTGATCTTGTCGTAATTACCGTTGGCGTTGATGATGATGCTGTAGTTGCCCATTTGTTTAGCTTCAAAAGCGAGTTCAACTTCTTGAACGTCAGCATCACAGTTATAGACACCGTAGCTTTGTTCTTCTTTGGCTACGAAGATATTGGCGATATTTTCGTTGAAGTTCTTCAATTTAGGGAAGCCTTCAGCGTTGTCGTTTTGCATGATTATCACGTTGTCGTCGCCGGCGTTACCAGAAGCTATCACGTTGATATAGTTGGTTTGTTTTACAGAGTTGCTTCTTTGAGCGCTTCCATAAGACACCGAAGGATTTTTGCCGGTAGCTTTTACGAAGAATCCGTCGCCGACTTTGATTTCTCCGTCTGCGTGATATTCATAGCCGCCGTCTGTGGTCACTGTAACATAGCCGGTAGCCATGTTATTTGCGGTCACATCGTTCCAATTCATATTGAAAGAGAATGGGTTTCCGAGCAAGTGGAAGTTGGCGTAATTCTTATCGGCGTTGTAGGAGACATCGAAGCTATAAGATTTCTCGTGGTTGAGAATACCTTTGAAGACAGCTGTTGTTTCGCTTTGATAAGAAGCCATATAACCTACGCCTTGTTGGAATGTTGTTTCTTCAAAAGAAAGTTCTGCTGAAGAGCTGTTGTTTGCAGCGGCCGGGACGAAGCCAGCGTTGAGGTTGACAGTAGCTGCTGATTTGGCTCCAGATGTATTTATAAAAAGTTTGATATTGTTGATATAGTTAACATTTGCAGGTTTTCCCCAATTACCAGTATTCATCTTTGAACCATAGTATGATGAAACTTGTGTCAAATCCATTGCAGATGATTTGATATAATACAATCCTCTCAATTCATTTGTTTGTGAACTATAGAATTTGTCACAAATATCATAGGTATAACCATAGTTTGTTCCTGTTTTGTCATAGACTGTAAGTGCTATGTTGCTGCCTGTATATTCAAATTCGTTTTGGAAATTGATTGTAACCCAATCTTCAGCTTTACCGAAGTTAAATGTGCCTTGATATACTATATCTGA
>JAZLEO010000020.1:0-83973 GCA_045615285.1 Bacteroidales bacterium | reverse complement strand
TTCAAAATTCGGAGCTGGAAAGTCAGTCAACTTCCCTGTTGGTCAAGCTGCTAAAGGCAATCCTGGAGTGGCGAGCGTGATAAAACAAACCAAGAACTCAATCGGCTATGTAGGTTCTGAATATGCTTTCGCACAAAAGATTGCTTATGCTAAAATTCAAAACCAAGACGGAGAATTCGTAGCACCATCATCAGCAAGCATTTCTGCCGCAGCATCAGGCAACATTCCAGCCGACACTCGCACTTCAATAACCAACTCTGCTGCCAAAGGTGCATATCCAATCTCAACATTCTCTTGGATGATTATCTACAAAGAACAAAACTACTCAGACCGCAGCAAGGAACAAGCCATGGCAACCCTCGACATGATACAATACATCCTCTCCGACGAAGCACAGAAAATCACAGCCTTCGTTCACTACGCTCCAATTCCAACAAAAGCAAAAGAGATAAGCCTTGCCAACTTAAAGACTGTAACTTACAACGGTGAAGCAATATTACAATAATCATCATGAACGATAAAATATATAAAGCGATATTGTTTGTGACAGC
The DNA here is from genome assembly GCA_045615285.1 of Bacteroidales bacterium. Classification (GTDB taxonomy): domain Bacteria; phylum Bacteroidota; class Bacteroidia; order Bacteroidales; family F082; genus Limimorpha. The sequence goes on along the minus strand of JAZLEO010000020.1, from coordinate 83,422 downwards.
ATTGATTATGCCGATAGTGTGCGGGGGCATCGTTTACGCCCTCGTCACCGACGCATACGAAGCATTCGAGCATTTCGGCTTCTTCAAATTTCTCACTTCATCAGAATGGAGTTATACCGAAGGTGCAGAACAATACGGTGCGCTGCCATTCATCACTGGAACATTGATGACGACATTGTTAGCACTTATCTTCTGTATCCCATTCTCATTGCCTGTCGCATTATTCGTTGGAGAATATTTCAAAGGAACAAAAATCGCCGCTGTATTAAGCACCGTAACAGACTTGTTAGCAGGCATACCCTCAATCATATACGGACTTTGGGGATTCTACACCTTACGTCCTCTCATCATGGCGCTCAACATATCTCCACAAGGTTCAGGAATTTTAACAGCATCATTAGTCTTGGCAATTATGATTGTTCCTTATGCAGCATCGCTCAGCACAGAATTCATCAAGATGGTCCCAAACGATTTAAAAGAAGGAGCATACAGCCTAGGAGCAACACGCGCCGAGGTCATAAGAAAAATCATATTTCCCGTAGCAGGCTCAGGAATATTCTCTTCGTATATTTTAGCCATAGGACGAGCATTAGGAGAAACGATGACAGTAACGATGCTCATTGGCAACACCAACAACATTCCCGAATCAATAACATCTACAGGCAATTCCATGGCGTCTATCATCGCAAACCAATTCGGTGAAGCCGACGGGCTACGACTATCATCACTCATCGCAATAGGGCTCATACTCTTCTTAATAACAGCAGTGATAAATATGATTGGAAAAATGATTATCAAACGTGCAAGAATATCGTAATTATGACACATTTAAAAATAAAGAAAAGATTAGCGCAAGACAAGTTCATGCTATGGACGGTATGTCTACTCGCGACACTTACCGCCGTGCCTTTGATTGCCATCTTAGGCGAAGTGTTCTTCCGAGGCTACGACCAATTAACATGGTCATTTTTCACAGAGCCAACGCCGACGGCATACAAGGCGATGAAAGCCATTGAAGCAGGAGAACCCATACCAGGAGGCATCGCCAACGGCATCATCGGAACTATGATAATGTTAGGAATGGCAGTGGTATTCGCCGTGCCTATCGGGATATTATGCGGAGCATTCCTCGCAGAAAACGACAAGAACCGTTTTGCAAAAACAGTCAGTTTCCTCACCGACTTATTACAAGGCACGCCATCGGTCATCATCGGCATCATAACATATATATGGGTTGTCGTTCCTATGAAAGGCTACTCAGCAATAGCTGGCAGCGTAGCACTATTTATCATGATGTTACCGCTTATAATCCGTTCCACTGAAGAAACATTAAAAATACTCCCTGCATCATTAAAAGAAGCAGGTCTGGCATTAGGCGGCAACAAAGCAAGAGTGATGCTGAGAGTACAACTTCCTGCTGCTTTCGGAGGCATCTTCACTGGCGTTCTGCTCGCCATCTCACGCGTCATAGGCGAGACAGCGCCGCTGATGTTCACAGCATTAGGATGCTCACTCATACGCTTCTCCATCGACAAGCCAATATCAGCAGTACCACTATTGATATGGGAGTTCTTCAACGACCCTAACCTCCAAGACCTCATCTGGGGAGCCTCATTATTCCTTTTATTATTCGTATTATCATTAAACATATTAGCTAAATATTTTGCAAAGAAATGGAATCAGTAAAAACACCGATATTAGAATTCAAGAACACTTGTGTCTCTTACACCAAACAGACTATGGCCGTGAAATATGTATCTGCCGCCATTGAAAAAAACACCATCACTGCAATTATGGGACCTTCAGGCTGCGGAAAATCAACATTATTGCGTGCAGCAAATCTTATGCACAACCTCTATCAGAACATACAAGTCAACGGAGAAATATTGCTGAATGGAGAAAACATACTTGCAATGGAACCTATCGACGTACGTCGTAGAGTCGGGATGGTATTCCAACGCCCTGCCCCATTTCCAACGATGAGCATATATGACAATGTTTTATCTGGATTTACCTTAAACGGCATCAATTTATCCAAATCAGAAAAAGACGCAACAGTGGAACGTTGTCTGAAAAATGTAGCTCTTTGGGACGAAGTAAAAGACGTTTTAAATAAGAAAGGTACTTTCCTCTCTGGCGGACAACAGCAGCGTTTATGTATTGCACGCGCCTTAGCCATGAAGCCAGACGTACTTCTAATGGACGAACCGACTTCCGCCCTCGACCCTATCGCGACAAAACATATTGAAGAATTATTGTTAGAACTGCAAAAAGAAGTAACAATATTAATTGTGACACACAATATGGGACAAGCCAGACGAATTTCATCCAAGTCAATGTTTATGTATTTAGGCGAACTCGTTGAATATGACTATGCTGAGAATATGTTCACAAATCCAAAAGACGAACGAACCAAAGCTTATCTTACTGGCAAGATGGGATAACACTCCCATCATTTAACCAAACTCTAATTTTTTTGAAACATTTTTGTAACATAATTTGTATTGTTTTGCAGTCGTAAAATAATATAATTTTTATGAGCATATTACAAGTATTTACATTACTCGGAGCATTGGGAATGTTCCTTTATGGCATGAATTTAATGAGTTCCGGCTTACAGAAAGCTGCCGGCGATAAACTTAGAGGTTTCTTATCAGCAATGACATCGAATCCTTTCAAAGGCGTGATGACAGGCTTGGGAATCACCGCACTGATACAGTCGTCATCAGCGACGACTGTCATGGTCGTCAGCTTCGTCAACGCAGGACTTCTGACATTAGTACAAGCCATCGGGGTCATCATGGGCGCGAACATAGGCACGACAGTCACAGCCTGGTTAGTCGCATGGTTAGGTTTCAAAGCCGACATCTCAATACTCGCGATACCATTGATGATTTTAGGATTCCTTTTTTCTAACTCAAAACAAGACAAACGCAAAAACATCGGCGAACTCATCGTCGGCTTCTCACTCCTCTTCCTCGGACTTTCCTTCATGAAAGAATCGGTGCCAGACCTCAGAGAGACACCTGCAGTATTAGACTTCGTAACGACATGGTCATCACACGGCTTCGGTTCAGTGCTGTTATTCCTCGCTTTCGGAACGATATTGACACTCATCCTTCAATCTTCATCAGCCACTATGGCTATCACTCTCATTATGTTAAGTATGGGATGGATTCCATTCAGCATGGCATGCGCTATGGTTCTTGGTGAAAACATCGGTACGACAATCACTGCTAACATTGCAGCGTCTGTCGGAAACACACAGGCGAAACGCGCCGCGATGTCACACACTATCTTCAACCTATTCGGAGTCGTCTGGGCACTGATATTATTCAAGCCATTCTTGAGATTAGTAGGCTTTATCACAGAAAACGTATTCGGCATTCCAAACCCAGCAGCTGAAGGATTCACAGTCAGCGACGCCGCATCGCCAGAAGCCACATCAGCCTTATACGGATTGTCGATGCTTCACACATTATTCAACACTATCAACACCTTGATTTTGGTATGGTTCACAAAACTCATAAGCAAGGCTGTATGCTGGATTATCCGCACACCAGAAAATCAAGAGAAAGAAGTTTTCAAACTCAAATACATATCAGCAGGTCCTTTGGCAACACCAGAATTGTCAGTAGAACAAGCTTTTAACGAAGTGATACATTTCGCTCAGATTTCAAAGAACGGAGCAGAATATGCAAAAGAAGCCATCAACGAGACTGATAACAACAAGTTAAATACGTTAAAAGAAAAGCTTGTCAAATACGAAGAGATTTCCGATAGGATAGAATTTGAAATCGCGACATTCCTTAATGCCGTATCTGCAGAAGAGATAAGCGAAAGCACATCTATGAAAATCAAGGCGATGTATAAAATCATCGGCGAGTTAGAATCACTCGGCGACTCAGGAGAAAGCATCAGCAGGATTTTATCAAGAAAGAACATTCATAAAAAAGAGTTCGATGCAGAAAGCATAAAGAATCTCAACACAATGGCTGAGGCAGTCAACGACGCATACGATGCGATGATTACAAACCTTAACGCTGCGCATAAAGGCGAATTGGTTGAAATATCAAATGCTTACAACGCTGAAGAGCGTCTCAACAACCTCAGAAACGACTTCCGAGACGCCATGATTGAAGACCTTGAAAACAACAGAAACAATTATCAGTCAAACATATATTACATCGACATCATCAACGCCTACGAGCAAATGGGAGACTTTATGATTAACATCTCTCAAGATTTGGAAAAAGCATTTATCGAGAAATGATAAAATTTAATTAATAATAACAAAGAGGCTGACTAGAAATTTAGTCAGCCTCTTATTTTTATGTCTCATCAAATTCTTCTCTTAACTCAATCCTTCGATGTTACCATTGACGATGTCAATATTTTGAGCATGAGGTTCTTTAGGCAATCCTGGCATACGCATAATATCTCCCATGATGACGACAATCATCTCCGCGCCATTGTTGATGATAATGTCGCGCACGTTAAGGTCGAAGTCCTTTGCAACGCCGTAAGCCTTTGGGTCTGCCGAGAATGAATATTGTGTCTTTGCAATACATATAGGATAATGCGAGATTCCCAACGATTCAATCTGCTTGATTTTCTTGAGAGCTATAATTGAATACGCTATATCTTTTGCACCATAAATCTGCTTGGCCACTTTATCAATCTTAGTTCGTACAGAATCCTCGTTTTCATAGATAAACTTAAGAGGTTCTGATGGTGTTTTTTCTATTGTCTCCACAACGAGTTTCGCAAGTTCTTCAGCACCTTTACCTCCATCGGCGAAGACGTTATTCATGCAGAATCCCACTCCTAATTCTTTGCAGTGCTCTTCAACCAATGCAATTTCTTCATCGGTGTCGCTGGCAAATATATTGAATGTAACTATAACCTTCTGACCAAAAAGTTTTAAATTCTCGATATGTTTGTCGAGATTTGGAAGACCGTTCTTCAATCCTTCAATATTTGGTTCCTTGATTTTATCTTCTGGCACACCGCCGTGCAGTTTCAGACTCTGTGCTGTAGCCACCACTACTGTAAGTTTTGGAGAGAGACCACCCTTACGACATTTGATGTCAAAGAATTTTTCTGCGCCGAGGTCTGCACCGAAACCAGCTTCAGTGATTACATAGTCGCCATGACTGAGAGCCATTTTCGTAGCGATAAGAGAGTTACATCCGTGAGCGATATTAGCGAAAGGACCACCATGAACGAAAGCAGCAGTGTTTTCTGTCGTCTGCACAAGATTAGGTTGAATAGCATCTTTCAGAAGCACAGTGATTGCACCAGCGATGCCAAGGTCGTTGACTGTCAGAGGCTGGTCATCGAATGTGTAACCTAAAAGGATATTACCCACACGGCGACGCAAGTCATCTAGGTCTTTAGAGAGACAAAGAATTGCCATAATCTCTGATGCTGGAGTGATGTCGAATCCGCTTTCTGTAGGAAGTCCGTTAGCTGAACCACCGAGACCAGTGACAATATTACGCAGGCTTCTGTCGTTGACGTCGAGCACACGTTTCCATTTTATCTCTTTAAGAGCGAGACCTGTTTTTCTATTATGATAGATGTAATTGTCGAGCAACGCAGTAATCATGTTATGCGCAGATGTTATTGCATGGAAGTCACCAGTGAAGTGGAGGTTGATATTTTCCATTGGCAGCACCTGAGAGTATCCGCCGCCTGCCGCACCGCCTTTCATACCGAAGCAAGGACCGAGTGAAGGCTCGCGCAGTGCGACAATAGCTTTCTTACCTATTCTGTTAAGACCCAAGGAGAGACCAATAGAGACAGTAGTCTTACCGATTCCAGCCTTTGTAGGAGTGATAGCAGTGACAAGGATAAGGTTGCTTTTCTTTATTTTATCTTCGTCAATAAGAGATAGTGGAAGTTTAGCGATATATTTGCCATAGTTGTTTATCTCGTCTGCTGGAACGCCAATATTACCTGCAATATCTTCGATTCTTTTAAGAGGAGTTTCTCTTGCGATTTCAATATCTGTTTTCATATTAAAAATGTTTAGTTATAAAATAGTATGATTAGTTATTAACATAACAAAGATACGAAAAAAACGCATATAAGATGGAAAAATTACAACAAAAAGCATATTAAAATTAGGCTTTGAGCAATGAGCCAAGAGCGATGAGCTGTCAATAGTTACAATTTTAAACAAGACTTCGTATAGATATAAAAAATAAAACTGCCGACATATTGATTATCAGCAGTTTTATTTTACACTTATTTTCTTTTGCGGAGGGAGAGGGATTCGAACCCTCGGATCGCAGTGCGATCAACGGTTTTCGAGACCGCCCCATTCGACCACTCTGGCATCCCTCCAGATTTAATCTGCCTGCCAATTCACGGAACAGAACGTTCATTCTGATGCAGACTCATTTTAAAGAACAAAAGCGACCTCAGTCGCTTCATCTCCGCGGAGAAAGAGGGATTCGAACCCCCGGTACATTGCTGTACAACGGTTTTCAAGACCGCCGCATTCGACCGCTCTGCCATTTCTCCGCTGCAAAGATACAACTTTTTTGTTTCGCACAAGTTTTTTTGAAAAAAAATTATTTTTTTTAATTCCACACCAAATAAAAGCAGTATTTTTGTAATCGTAAATGAAGATTTTTAGTAGAAATATTGTCTCTTTATTTTTGATAATCATTGCTTTCGGTTTTGTGTCATGCGGTGATGTATCGAAGTCGTGCTGTGAAGAAATTCTTGATTTTTATTACACGGAAAACGATTCAATATCAGAGGACAGGATTGATGTAGCACGAAAATGTTCTGAAAAATATCACAAACATCCCGAATTCCTTCAAAAAATATCACAAATATACTACTATGAAGCTACAAATAGCGATCTTCCCGATATAGAAACTACAAAAAAAATGTATTCGGCTTTGAGTAATATCAATGCGTATTTCTCAAAAATAAAGACGATAAAACCTTACGACTATCAGTTCAGAGGCGAAATTTATGAAAGACTGGGCGACATATATAAAGATATAAACTCTCTTAAACAGGCGACATCTCTTTACGACAAGGCTCTTTCCGATTACGAAGCTTCAAATAATAATGAGAAAGTTCTGAACATATTGCTGAAAACAGGTAAGTTCTATCAATACAACCACATGCCAAATATAGCTATGATTTATTTTGAAATGGCTGAAGAAATGGCGAATATTCCTAATAATATCTATCGAAAAATTATCGACAATAAGATCGTAACTTTTTATGAATTAAATGATTACGATAAAGCAGATTCTGTGTTCAAAAATCATTTCAATATAAAAATTCAGGACTATGATTTCCATTCGGCGATAGGAACTAAATTGTTTTACGAAAGGAATTATAACGAGGCCATACCGCATCTTAAATATTGTTTCGAGAACGGAAACCAACAAGAAAAACTCGTTTTTTCAGAAAAACTGGCTGAGTCATATTTCAACACAAATGATCATGAAAATGAGATGCAATATATCCAACATCAGGCTAAAAATAATTCGTTGGAAATCAGGAGAACTCCTCTAAAACTTGATCTTGAAAAACTTTATGACATTAATGATAATATCATAAACGCTCAAATCGACTCAACAAACGACAATAATGCCAAATATATAATAATCATTATACTAGCGTTTTCTGTCGTGATAATATCGATATTTGTCACGCTTATAAAAGGTAAGAAGCAAGATCAGGAAAAGATTCGTTCCGCACAAAAAACAATAGATGGAAACAAGGAAATCATAGAGTCTAAAGATAGGATAATTGATGATATTTCAAAGGAACTCAAGGATTTAAAAACAAACGAAAGTTTTGAAGATGCATATAAACGTTTCTGTGAAAGTGACATTTGTACAAAAATCAGGTCGTCGCTTGAAGGTGTCACCATCTTGACAAAAAATGTTCACGTTTATAGCAGACTTTCTTTGTCAAGCAGAAGTCTTATTCAGATTGTAAAAACTTTCAATAGTTGTTTTCCAAATGTTAGTGACGCCATAAAAAGAGATTTTCCTGGCATCTCTATAAATGACCTTAGATTTATTATTCTCATTTTTATGAACCTGAATGATGCGGAAATTGCGGTTCTGCTCGGACTAACTTATGGAGCAGCAAATAAGAGAAGTAATAAAATCAGAAATATTTTTAACATAAAAGACGATTTTAGCTCTTATTTGATGACTTATTTTAAATCGAATTTCTAAAGAAATATTTTTTGTAATTTGTTATATTTCATTGTTATACAAAAATTTTGTCGATAGATTTCCATAATTTTATATGTTAAAATTTATTGACAAAATCCAAAGTATAATTATCTTTGCACGAAAATAAAATTTAACAAATGAAAAGAATATTAACATTTATTTTAGTCTGTGTTTTATCGTCACAGATTTATGCTCAAGAAAAAAATATCAATGCTTTTATTTCATACGCTACATTTAACGTAGCAAGTAGCAACTCACCTTATTTGGAAACATATATCACTTTCGACTGTAATAGTTTGACGTATGTGAAACAATCCAATGATCAATATGAAGCCACGATAAATCTGACAGTACTATTTAAACAAGGTGAATCGATCAAAAATTACGACAAATATTCGGTGACGAGTCCTCAGATTAACGATACAGCCAACGTCAACGGTTTTTTCATGGACATTCAGCGCTACTCATTGCCAAATGGCGAATATCAAATGGAAATCAGTATTGATGACGCAAACAACAAAACCGAAAACCCGTTAAAAGTATCCGAAACAATTACGGTTGATTTCCCTGAAACTATCTGCTTTTCAAGTATTATAGGCCTTGAAGACTATAAACCAAGCGAAAGCGAATCTGCAAGTTCAAAAAACGGTTATGATCTTATTCCGATGGTCATGCCTTATTATCCGGAATCTGTGAATAAATTATCTTTCTATGCGGAATTATATAATACGAAGAAAGTTCTCGGTGAAAATGAAAAATATTTGCTCAACACATACATTATGACTTTTGAAAGTCATACGAAACTTAACAACTTCCATTTTACAAAAATAATGAATGTTAAGGATACTGAGGTGATTATCAATACAATGAATATTAGTAATCTTCCTTCTGGAAACTATTATCTGGTACTTGAAGTCCGTGACAGAAACAATGAAATAATCGGATTCAACCAATTCTTTTTCCAAAGAAGCAATTCCAACTATCAGATAGACAACTCTATTTTGGCCACAATAGATCCTGAAAAAGTGTTCTCAGGAGACATCAGCAACATCGATACAATCAGAGAATATATCAGAACATTGGAAGCGATTTCATCTCAGATAGAAAACGAATATGCGTTCAGCCTGATAAAAACCGACGACATAAAAACCATGCAGCAGTATTTTTACAGTTTCTGGGCTAGTCGTAACACTTTGTCACCACAACTTGAATGGGAAAAATATTACGCTCAAGTGAAACGTGTAAACGCTTCATTCTCTGCACAAAAGATGAAAGGGTATCAAACCGATAGAGGAATTGTGTTCCTAAAATACGGCGCTCCTGACAGAATAGTTCAAAACCACAATGAACCTGGCGCTTATCCTTATGAAATATGGCATTACTATACTTTGGCTAACCAAAGAAACAAGAAGTTCGTCTTTATGACCAAAGACATCGCAACAAATGATTTCCAACTGATTCATTCTGACGCTGTTGGCGAACTCAATAACTCACGTTGGACTACAGAAATATATTCAAGAACATATAGTCCTTACTATGATTACTATAATGCAGATGGAAGTGTAAATCCAGAAATAAATTATGGCGACGAAGCTAAGGATTATTATGATAACCCAAGATAATCAATAATTTAGATTTTCTTAACACCACATTTTTATATTATACATTGAGGCTCTCGAAAACGAGGGCCTTTTTTATTGCCAAGGAATACATGATTTTATCATACTTTTAAAATCGTTGAAAAAATCTGTGGTCAGAAGTCCGTAATCTGTAGAGTTTTATTATCTTTGCGCCCATGAAAAAAGTAGCGGTAGTCATATTGAATTATAACGGAAGGACGTTTTTGGAAAAATTTCTCCCTAACGTCATTGAGAATAGTTCTGATGTTGCAGAGATTATCGTTGCTGACAATAAATCCACTGATGATTCGGTGGCGTTTATGAAAGAAAATTACCCTAATATCAGATTGATTATTAACGATTTCAACGGTGGATTCGCCACTGGTTACAATGTGGCGCTTCGTCAAGTTGAAGCGGATTACTATATTTTGCTCAATTCTGATATTGAAGTCACGCCAAATTGGATAGAGCCTGTTATAGAACTGATGGAAAACGACGAATCTGTTGCTGCATGTCAGCCTAAGATTTTGTCGTATTACGAAAAGACGAAATTCGAGTATGCTGGAGCTGCTGGAGGTTATATCGATAAATACGGCTATCCTTTTTGTAGAGGAAGGATATTCCAAGAACTGGAAACCGATGAGGGTCAATACGATGACGTTAAAGAAATATTTTGGGCTACAGGAGCTTGCATGTTTGTGAGAGCTTCTCTTTATCACAAACATGGCGGCTTGGACGATGATTTCTTCGCTCACATGGAAGAAATAGATTTTTGCTGGAGACTCAAGAATTTCAATTATAAAATAATGTACTGCCCAGATTCAAAAATATACCACATAGGCGGTGGAACATTACCAAAGTCTTCTGCAAGAAAGACTTACCTGAATTTTAGAAACAACCTTTCTTTATTGATAAAAAATCTTCCTGAAGGAAAAGTGTTCGGGACTATTTTTTACAGATTTTTCTTAGACTGGATCGCTGCTTTCAAATTCCTATGCGATGGCAGCTTCGCCGATTTTTTCGCAGTGACACGAGCGCATCTAAGTTTCCTAAGACATATTAACATATTAAGAAAGAAGAGAAAAAGATATACTCATAAAGAAGTGTCGCAAGTATATCAAAAGAACATTGTTTTCAAACATTTCCTCGAGAAAAAGAAATTATACAGCGAATTAGAAGAAAGAGATTTTTCGTAAGCAGTTAACCATATAATTGTCAACTATTAGCTGTTAACTTCCTTAAACGTCAGCATTGGAATGTTAAGGTTCAAGAAGTCGTCTTTGTCGATTTTTCCTTTGAACAAGAAATCGAAGAATCCTTTTTGATAAGCGATGAACGAGCTGAGGCTTATATCGTTACGTTCGCAGAAAATCTTGAGAGCCTGAGGAGCGTTGTCGGTATAGACGAGTTGGAAATGAATCTCGCCTTCGAAATCTTTTTTCAAGAAAGCGCGTTCGAGTTCGTCCATTAGTACGGCTTCTTTCGGCCTGTCGGATTCCTCAACGAAATGAATGACGTGGATATGAGGTTTATAAGGTTTCAAGATTTTAAATATTCTGTCGATGGTAGCGATGTCGTGTTCGCTGAAGTCGGTGGCGTAAACCACTTCGTTGCTTTTTCTCCAGCTGTAGCCTTCTGGTATGAAGAGCATCGGTACGTCGCATTTTGTCATCACGTTTTTCACGAGGCTGCCTTCAAGGAAGCGCTTGCCGCCTTTGCCTCGGGTTCCCATTAATATGAGGTCAGGGTTTTCTTTTTTGGATAAATCTATCAGCTCTTCTTCAGGATCTCCGCTGACGAGAACGGGACGCACTGTGATGTTGTCGCGACCTTCTTCCTTAATCAAATCAATGAGATATTGTGTCTTTTCCTGCATCATCTGTTGAGATTTTTTCTCTAATTCAATCAGAATCTCTGTCGTGAAGTAATTGTCGGTGTCCATATTGCCAGGATAGCAGTTGTTTCCGATGCAGATGTTGTCCATATAAGCGTGGAATATGATTATCTCGCCGCCAGTATCTTTTAAAAAGTCGATGGCGTATGGCAGAAGCACCTTGTTCTCGTCGCTGAAATCTGTAGATAATATGATTTTCATTTTGTTCCAATTTTATTCGTACAAATATAACAAATAATTCATAAAAAAGTCCGTATAAAATAATTTTTAATAAAAGTATGTAAAATCTATATGTCATTTGTTCCTGTTCAAGTAGAAATAATGTTATCTTTGTACAGGTTTTTTATATGTGAAAATATTAAAATTATGTTAATTCAGCTTTTATTTGTTTTGGTTTGCATCATTGTCGGTGCTCGTATAGGCGGTGTCGGTTTAGGTGTTATGGGCGGACTTGGTGTCGCTATTCTGACTTTCGTTTTTGGACTACAGCCGACCACGCCTCCTATTGACGTTATGCTTATGATTGCTGCTGTCATCTCGGCGGCTGGTGCTATGCAGGCGGCTGGTGGCCTCGATTTCTTGGTCAAGATAGCGGAAAAACTCTTGAGACGTCATCCTCAGTATGTTACAATACTGGCGCCTTTGGTTACATATTCTTTCACTTTCTTGGCTGGTACAGGTCACGTGGCTTATTCTGTCTTGCCTGTCATCGCGGAAGTGGCTCGTGAGACTAAGATTCGTCCGGAACGTCCGCTTGGCATCGCGGTCATCGCATCGCAACAGGCTATTACAGCCTCGCCAATATCGGCAGCTACCGTCGCTCTGCTCGGTCTCCTCGCTGGTTTCGATATTACATTATTTGACATACTTAAAATAACAATTCCGGCGACACTCATCGGCGTACTTGTCGGTGCCTTCGCTTCAATGAGAGTAGGTAAGGAACTTGTCGATGATCCAGAATATCAAAAACGTCTCGCAAGCGGCGAACTTGATAACTCTCACGTGGAATTGGGTGACATTAAAAATATCTTCAGTGCGAAGTTGTCTGTCATTCTTTTTATAGCTGCGACGATACTCATCGTTTTATTCGGCTCGATTCCATCGATGCGTCCTGTTTTCGATGGTAAATCTCTTGAGATGCCGGCGCTTATCGAGATTTTGATGCTTACTACAGCTGCTGTCATCTTATTGGTTACCAAGACTTCTGGTACTAAGGCCGCTCAAGGCAGCGTTTTCTCGGCAGGTATGCAGGCTGTCATCGCAATCTTCGGTGTGGCGTGGATGGGCGACACCTTTATTAACGGCAACATCGCACAACTCACTGGTTCTATAGAAAGTATCGTTACAGAAATGCCATGGCTGTTCGGAATCGCTTTGTTCGTGATGTCAATTCTTCTTTATAGTCAGGCCGCTACCGTGCGTGCCATCATGCCGCTTGGTATCGCGTTGGGACTTAATCCAATGTTGCTGATAGCGTTATTCCCAGCTGTAAACGGATATTTCTTCATACCTAATTATCCTACAGTGGTTGCAGCGATAAACTTTGACAGAACTGGTACGACGAAAATCGGTAAGTATATTCTCAATCACTCTTTTATGATGCCAGGAATGGTGGCGACTATTGTCGGAATAGGTGTAGGTTTGTTGCTGATACAGATTTTTTAAATCTGACGGAATTTTTATATGATAAGAAAACATCCCGCAAAACGAAGTTTTGCGGGATGTTTGTTTTATTTTCAAGAATGTACCTTATATTGTTTTGTCGATTTTCCAGCTGAAAGCTCTCAAACCGAGTTCTTCTGATACAAGGTCGAGTTTGTGGAGCGAGTCCATGATGTCGTCAACAAACTCATCTTCGACGAATGTCAGGAGCGCATCGTTGAAAGTAGGCCACGTATGGCTGCCGAGATGAGGTTCGCCGCCACGGCTTCCGCGACCGCTGATTTCATTCCAGCGAGTGTATCCCTTACTGTGATGTTGCTCCAATAATTCAATAACTTCTTGATAATAAGCTTGATTATAAGCGATGAATATTCCTGTCATATTAATTTCTATTTATGTTGTTTATAAGAGACGCCATATTATGACGTCTCTTCATTCTTAATTGTACATTGTTCATTGTACATTCTTAATTTTCCTTGCCTTACGTCTTTCTCTTCTTGAGACGAATGCAGCGTAAAGAGTAGGGATGAGGACAAGAGTGATCAATGTTGAGACTGTAAGACCCCATGCTACTGTGATACCCAATCCATTCCACATTTCTGCGCCTTCGCCTGTGCCGATAGCCATAGGAACCATACCGAGAACTGTCGTCAAAGTTGTCATTAAGATAGGACGTAAACGTTGTTTCGAAGCTGTCACAACGGCGGTGTTGATGTCCATGCCTCTGTCGTGGCACAAGATTGCGTAGTCGATGAGAACGATACCGTTTTTAACAACGATACCTACGAGAATCAAGATACCGATCATCGCCATGACATCCAGAGCCATGCCATGAACCGTGATGCCGATGAGAACACCGACAATAGCGAACGGTACTGAGAACATGATGACGAATGGGTCGAGCAATGACTCGAATTGTGATGCCATCACGACATAAACCAAAATGACGATTAAGCCTAACAATAAGAACAATCCTGAGAATGAGTCTTGTTGGTTTTCGTAGTCACCACCGATCTTAACCATGAACTCTGCTGGTATCTCAGCTTTTTCAATATAATGTTGTGATACTTCAACAGCTTCACTCAGGGCGTAGCCTTTTGCGACTATACCTGTTATCGTCACTACACGTTCACGGTCTTTACGTTCGATTTTTGGAGGTGTCATGCCATCAATGACTTTAGCTACGTCTTTAACTCTGATGCTTTGTCCTTGAGAACCATAGAGTATGATGTTTTCTATATCTTCAAGACTTTGGCGGAATTCTGGAGCGTAACGCACTCTGATGTTATATTCGTCGCCGTCTTCACGGAAGAATGTCATAATTGAACCATTGATGCGGTTTCTGACCATATTAGATGCTGTTGTGACATCTATACCGTTGAGTCTCAGTTTTTCACGGTCAAAATCTACGTAGTATTCTGGCGTATATTCGTCGCGGCTCACTATGACTTGTGAGAATTGCGGAGTATTCATAAGACTGTCTCTAAGGTTGAAAGCGATCTTGTCAGAAGTGTTGAAGTCGTAGCCGTAAATCTCGAGTTTTACAGTTGTGGCTCCACCCATACCCATACCTTGTCCGACATTATATTTCTTGATGATACTATTGTTTCTTAAATCTTTACTGATATATTCAGAGATTTCCTGAGTGCTTCTGTTACGTTCAGTCTTTCTTCCCAAGTCGATATTCATTGAGATGATGTGAGTTCCGTTGTTTTGCATTGAAGCGAAAGCATTGTCTTCGTCAGCAACGCCATAGCTGTAGTTGAAAGTCTTTATTTCAGGTATCTCAGCTTTATATTTGTCGTGTAATTCTCTTGCGAGTTGTCCAGTCATTTCTTCACCTGTACCAACAGGAAGTTCGATGCTGATAGAGAGACGTCCTTGGTCCATAGAAGGCAAGAAACCTGATTTCATATTAGGGAGTGTCAGGACGATTGTCGCCACGAGAATTACCAACGCTATGAAAACGACAGATTTTCTGTGAGTGACAGCCCAATTGATGAGACGGCTGTAGCCTCTGCTGAGTGCATCAAGACCTTTGTTAATAGGTGTAAAGAGGATTGTGTGCCATCTGTGTGTTCTAGGATTTTGTTTCAACATTCTTGAACACATCATAGGAACGAGAGTCAAAGCTGCTGATGTGGAAACAATCATAATGATACTTACGATCCAACCTAATTGTTTAAAGAAGATACCGATAATACCGTCAACCATTGTCAAAGGCAAGAATACAGCGAGCATCGTCAATGTTGAGGCGATAACTGAAATGGAAACTTCTTGTGTGGCGTGAACTGCTGCTTCTTTTGGTTTCGAACCTCTGTCTATATGCGACGCGATGTTTTCCAAAACAACGATAGCATCGTCAACAACCATACCGATGGCGATTGTTAAAGCACTCATGGAAATGATATTCAATGTGTTGCCAGTGGCGAAAAGGTAGATGACGGATGCAACCAATGAAATAGGAATTGACAATACGATGATGACGGTAGCTCTCCATCTTCCGAGGAAGATAAACACGACAGCCATAACCAACAAGAATGTTGTCATAATTGTGTCTTTCAATGAATTGATTGTGTCGATGATGTTTAACGAACTGTCAACGATGACGTTGATCTTGATGTCGGAAGGAAGTGTCTTCTCGATTTTCTTGAGTTCTTTCTTTATACCTTTGATAACTTGAACGGTATTGGCGTCGGTTTGCTTTTGGATGGTAATCATCGCACCTTGTTGACCGTTGCTGAAGACTTTTTGAAGACGTTCTTGTTCACCGTCATTGACTTTTGCGACGTCTCTCAGATAGATAGGAGCGCCGTTATTTGTTCCGACTACAACGTCGAGCATTTCTTCTGCCGATTTGAATTCTTTTTCAACACGGACGGAATATGTGTTAGAACCGATGTCGATTGTACCTGCAGGAGTGTTGCGGTTTTCGTAAGCCAATGTAGAAGAAATGGATTCTACTGTCAGTCCGTATGCTGCTAATTTATCAGGATCGACGAAAACTTGGATTTCACGTTTTGGAGCTCCTGACACCGAAATTGTACCTACGCCATTGACGCGTGCCAAAGGCGTGGCTACCTTGTCATCCAATATCTTGTCGAGACCGCTGAGGCTTTCTTCTGCCGTAGCTGATAACAACATGATCGGCATGTCTTCCATGCTGAACTTGAAAATAGTAGGTGTACCGACAGCGTCAGGGAGAGCCTGGGCTACCATGTCAAGTTTGTCACGAACGTCGTTGGTGGCTTCGGTGATGTCGATGCCATATTCAAATTCCAATGAAATGACTGATATGTTTTCCTTCGATGTCGAAGAAAGGTGCTTTAAGTTACTGACACTGTTAAGAGTGTTTTCCAATGGCTTGGAGACGTTTGTCTCGATGTCGGCGGCACTAGCGCCAGAATATGATGTCACCACTAAAATCGTGTTTTCTCCCATGTCCGGGAATAAGTTGGTAGGCAACTTGGTGAGAGAAAACAGACCTAAGATAGCCACTGTTACGAAAATGAGGGCTACCGTGACAGGTTTGTTTACTGATGTTCTGTATAAACTCATTTCTTAAATTATTTTACGATGTCAACCTTGATGTTGTTTTTAAGTCTTGTTTGTCCGCTTGTTACGATAACATCACCGTCGTTTAATCCGCTGATGATTTCATATCTGTTGCCCATTCTGATGCCAACTTTAACAGGAGTGTATGTGACAGTGTTGTCGTTATTTAAGACATAAACGAATTTGTCGTCGGCACCGACTTGTTTGAGAACTGCATTGTCTGGAACAACGACGCGGAAATTGTTGCCGTAATTGATGGTTACGCGTGCGAACATGCCTGGACGTAATTTCTCGTCTTTGTTGTCAACGATGATTTCTACAGGGAATGTATGTGAACGTGAATCTATTGTAGGATAAACCAGATTGACCTTGCCGCTGAATGTCTCGCCAGGGAATGCGTCGGCTGTCAACTCTACATCCATGCCTTTCTTGACTTTTGAATAGTTGTTTTCGCTAATGTTTATTAACATCTTCACCGGAGTGATGTTTTGTACTACGAAAAGAGGCTGTGCCATAGCGTACATATCGCCTTCGTCATAATTACGTGCTGTGACGATACCGCTGATAGGACTTGTCAAGATGGTGTTTTCCAATAAGTTGGCATAGCTTTTCTTTGATACTTCGTATGCGAGTGTGATGGCTTCGAAGTTGGCTTGTGAAGCTGCGCCGATTTCATATAATTCTTTTGTACGACCATATTCTATAGAGTCGTTGGCTACTTGCAACTTGATCTTGTCGAGGTTGATGCCGTCCATAGTAGCGAGTTTCTGTCCTTTCTTGACATGATCGCCGACTTCAACCAGAATTTCGTTGATACGTGATGCTGACTGTGGCGTGATGTTGTTTAAAATGTCGGCTTCCACTATGGTAGGGTAGGTACTGAGTTGTGGAACGTTTTCGGCATGAACTTTTGCTACTGTAACCTTTGGAGCTTCTTCAACAATAACAGTTTGTTGTGTGTCAGACTTTTGTCCGCATGAAGCCATGATCAAAGCTGTTGAAATGATTAATAAAGATTTGAATTGTCTCATTTTATTGTTTTTTATTGATTATCACTTGTTTTCTTCTTTCGCATATTCTACGCCAATGAGTTCATCGATGGCTGCTTTGTTGGTCATAAATTGGTAAATGGCTTGGCTCATGGTGAGCTGGGCTTGTGTGAGCGCCAATTGTGCGTCGTTGAGCTCGACCAAAGTCGCTTTGCCGAGTTCGTACATCTTTTCCGAAATGTTGTAGCTCTTCTGTGCCATCTCCAAAGTCGCTTCCGCCGCGGTGAATCTCTTGACGCTGGTGTTCATCTTGTCGCGGTAATTTTCCAAAGCGATGTTCAAATTACGCTCGGTATCTTCTATGTTAAGTCTTAGAATGTCTTGTGTCTTCTGATACTGGCGGATGTTATTTCTTTTTAAGAATCCGTCGAAAATAGGTATGTTAAGGCTTAACGCTACAATTGAATAAGGATTCCAATTCATGTCGAAAGTATTACCCATCGCCATATAATTGTATGAAAATGAAGCTGAAAGGGTAGGGATATATTGGAATTTAGTCATCTTTATGGTGTGTGATAACATCTCGTCTTGTAATTTCAACTGTAACAGACTTGTGTTATTCTCAAAGCTGACAGTGTCTTTTACTGTCAATGAAGATGCAAGCAATTCATCGGTGTAGTCGGCCAGTTTTCCTTCAACGTCAAGTTCCGTGGCAAGGTCGATACCCATGATGGCTTTGAGCTGCCATATCGCCAAAACAACAGCGTTTTCTGCACTATAAACCTCTGGTTCAGAATTATTTACATTTAC
This sequence comes from Bacteroidales bacterium, assembly GCA_045615285.1. Classification (GTDB taxonomy): domain Bacteria; phylum Bacteroidota; class Bacteroidia; order Bacteroidales; family F082; genus Limimorpha. The sequence continues at coordinate 64,671 of JAZLEO010000020.1, read as the reverse complement.
TTTTGCTCTTAGATATTCAAATTCTGAAGCTTTGCCTACATTGTATTTCTTCTCTACATCCTCGAAATTCTTTTGTGCGTTGTCATAGACTTCTTTGTAAACGTTGTAGGCTTCTTTCGCGAGCAATACCGCATAGAATGATTGTTTAACTTGTGATACCAACGAGATTTTTGAAGAACGAGCTTGTTCTACAGCAAGTTCGATGTCTAAGGCCGATAATTTCAGACTTTGCCATAATTGCGCATTGACGATCGGCATAGCTGCTGTCACACCAGACGATACGTTGTTGCTCATACCGACTTCAATTTCCATAGGCATCCCGTTCATTTCCATAGCCATGACCTGCTTCTTCAAAGTCCTTTGGTAACTGCCGCTGGCGCTTACGTTTGGATACAACGCTGAATACGCTCCTTTTTGCGCATAACCGGTTTTTTCAATGGTCATGTCGGCGATCTTTATTGTGTTACTCTCCGATAACGCAATCTCTATCGCCTCATCTAATGTTATTTTCTCCTGGGCGTGTAAAACTATGCCGCTTACACAGAAAATGATAGTTAATACTAAATGATTGAATTTAAACATTTTATTGAATATTTTGATATTATTTCTACGCTAAAAAACAAGTCTGAAATTGAATCTGCAAATGTATTGAATTTATTGCAAAAATATACCCTTTAAATGATGAAAAATATAGCAATTTCAATATGTTTTTTCAACAAATCAACAAACATCTGAAAATGGACGATGAACATTATATAAAAACAAATGACGCTAAGAATTGTTCGAAACGAAATATGAATTTTGAGTCTTAAAAAATAAGGCGTTTTTGCTGCTGAGGAATGAAAAAAATCGTATTTTTACCGACTGATTTTTTTTTACGTAATTTGATATATGAAGGCAAGGATTATCGGTCTGTTTTTGTTGTTTGAGGCTTTGTTCATGTTGGTGACTTCGCTGGTGGCGCTGTTCTATTTCTACAGATGCGGCGACGGCGATGTCCTGGCGTTGACTGTCTCTACTATCATCACTGCCATTTCCGGTTTCATATTGATTTCGGCTGGAAGAAAGTCGAGGAACAAGAACAGACAGGATATGGATAACTTCGAGATAAAAGACTCGTTTTTCATAGTCACTATAACCTGGTTCCTTTTTGCTTTGTTCGGAATGTTGCCTTTCCTTCTCAACGGAACCGTGAATTCGGTGACGGACGCTTTCTTTGAGGCTATGTCCGGATTTACCACGACTGGTTCTACGGTCTTGAATAATATCGACGCCCAGCCTCACGGTATCTTGTTCTGGAGAAGTATAATGCAATGGCTGGGCGGTCTCGGAATCATCGTTTTGTTCCTCGCCGTCATGCCGGCTTTGAACCGCAGCTCCAACAAGGTGATGATGTTTTCTGCTGAAATGTCGGGAATCGGCATCAAGAAACTGCATCCAAAAATGATGATGACGGCCAGAAAACTACTCGGAATATATGTCATACTGACAATATTATGCGGCTACATGTATTGGCTCGGACCTATGAATGTCTTCGACGCTGTATGTCATGCACTTACAACAATGTCGAGCGGCGGATTCAGTACGCATCAGGCTAGCATAAGTTATTTTAACTCTCCGTATATAGAATATGTGGCGTCGGTGTTCATGTTCGCATCCGGAATCAATTTCTCCTTATATTATTTACTTTTTACCGGGCAGGGCAAGCTGTTCAGAGAAAACGAAGAGCTGCGTTGGTACATCGGCGCTGTGTTGCTTATGACAGCAGTCATCGTCGCTTTGTTCTATTTCGCTCCTAAACTTGATACAGTCTTGACCAACGTCGATTCTTATCCAGATGGCTTCGAGAACAGATTCAGAACCTCGTTGTTTCACGTGACTTCCATAATGACATCGACTTGTTTCCAGGCAACGAACTTCGACTATGATCTGTGGGGCGGATTGTTCCTGATACCTACTTTCATTATGATGGCAAGCGGTGCATGTGCCGGTTCTACAAGTGGCGGAATCAAGGTTATAAGGGAAGTCATTACGATAAAATCTATTAACAATATTTTCAGACGTCTGCTTCACCCTAACGCTATGTTTAGCGTGAAAGTGTCGAATGAAGTAATCGATGAAGATAAGACGAGAAGAGTGGTTAACTTCTTGATTATATTTCTGTTGCTTTATGTGACAGGCGTACTGCTGTTCGTCATAAGCGGAAGCCCGCTCGAAGAGGCGATGTTCAATTGTATCTCCGCGCTCGGAAACAGCGGCCCTGGAATCGGAAGTACCGGACCTTCAGTGTCTTTCTCAGGATTGTCTGATATGGGAAAATGGACAATGTCTGTCCTGATGCTCGTCGGTCGTCTGGAAATATATACCGTGCTTGTGACAATCCTCGTCTTGTTCCGCGGAAGACGATATTGAGTAATTGGGAATTAGGAATGTTGTTTGATAATTGAAATTATTCTCTCCTTCGTTGATTTTATTTTTGTGGTTTGATAAGTTGTCTTATTTTTGCTTAAACATTTTAAGCGATGAAAAGAGGTGTCGAAATGATTGCTTTCTTAAAAAACAAATCTAAAATTATAACTGCCTGGGTAGCAGTGTTTTTATTCTTTTTCTTGTCGTTTTGGATAAATTGGGCGGTGTCGTTCCTGCACGCTCTGCTGCTTACAATATGTCTTTTGATCGCAAGCGAAATAGAGTCGAAATATATCATAAGGCTGTTGCAAAAAGGTAATTTCTTTTTGTTTTATCTGGTCAATTTTATCTTCATAATCACCATGTCGATGCTGACAACTTATCTGGAATCATTCATGTTGATTATTATGAGCAAACATGTTTCCATCGCGATACCTGTGCTGGACGGAGCGAAGGCTTTTTTCATTCCAGTTCTGATTCGTGTAGTGCTTTTTACCGCTACAATAGCGATTTCCGTAATCACTTTTTTGCAACGTATCGAAAAAGAGAATCAGAAGATTAAAAATGAACTTAAAAGTGAGAAACTTGATATGGAATTGCGTCTCCTGAAATCGCAGATGACTCCTCATTTCTTGTTTAACGCATTGAATAACATATATTCTCTTGTCTATACGAAAGATGAAAAGGCTCCTCAAAGTGTGTTGAAACTTTCTGATATGCTTCGCTATGTCATGGTCGATTGCCAGGTTGATATGATTTCTCTTGAGAAAGAAATTAAGTATATTGACGCGTTTATCGATTTCCAGCAGATGAGCATGGAAAATAAGTCGAACGTTATTTTTGAGAAAAATATACAGAATCAGGATTTTAAGATTCCGCCTATGATTTTGCAGCCTTTGGTGGAAAATAGTTTCAAACATAGTCGCTTGGTCAGTGATCCAGAAGGTTTTGTTCATTTCTATATCATTCAGGAAAATAACAACTTGATTTTTATCGCACGCAATTCTATTAAAGGTATGTCTGTTTCAGTCGTTGATCAAAATAGGAAAACTCATTCCGGAATCGGTCTGGAAAATGTTAAGAAAAGACTGGATTTATACTACGCCAATAACTATCATTTTGAAGCAAAACAAGAGAATAACAATTATGTCGTGACAATAAAAATAGGAGATAAATATAATGAAGAAAAAGTATAATGTTCTTATCGTTGACGATGAATTTCTGGCGAGAAAACTTCTGACGGAATATGTTTCCAAGATAGATTTCCTTAATCTCGTCGATACTTGTGCTGACGCTACAAAAGCGATGGAAGTGCTTAATAAAGAACAGATTGACATCTTGCTGCTTGATATTCAGATGCCTGATATTTCTGGTATGGAAATGTTAAAGTTATTTAACGTCAATAAATCTGCTGTCATTCTTACGACTGCTTATTCAGAATATGCTGTTGACGCGTTTTCTTTGGGCGTGATTGATTATCTCTTGAAACCTTTTGATTACGCTAGATTTGTGCAGGCCATAAACAAAGCTGTCAATTATAGGTCTTTGGAACAGCAGTCGGAATCATCCAACGATTACATAATGGTTAAGGCTGACTATAAATTATATAAAATCAATTTTGAAGATTTGTATTTTATTGAAGGTCAGCACGAATATGTGACGTTTCATACCAAGACGAAACGTATCACCGCATTGTATTCCTTGAGAAATCTAGAGGAAATTCTTCCTAAAGATAAATTTATACGCACGCATAAATCATTTATCGTTTCGATAAAGAATATTGAAGATATTGATAAAGTGAATGTTACGGTCGCAGGAAATAAGATACCTGTTGGTGCTAGTTTCCGTGACGCACTTATTGAGAGGCTTTCTTAATTTAGGAATTCAGGGACTCAAAAGTTAGGAGTTTTTGGGATTCTGAATTCCTGTGTTTTTTTTAAAGAGTTCAGAGTTCAATAACCTCCATACTATTTATTTTCTCCAAGCTGTTGCTCGAAGGTTTCTGATATATTTTCAGGTCGAACATTGAAACTACGGCGAAAACATGGTCGAAGATGTCGCTCTGAATGTTTTCGTATTTTATCCAAGCTTTGTTTGAACTGAAGGCATAGATTTGAATTGGTACGCCTGTCTCGGTTGGTGATAACTGTCTGACCATGAACGTCATGTCTTTGTTTATATAAGGACAGTTTGCTAAGTATGAGCTCAGATAAGCTCTGAAAATACCGAGGTTGGTTTGGCGTCTGCCATTGACAAGATTTGAATCGTCAATATTATTCTGTTTGTTATATTCTTCTATTTCTTTTTCCTTATCGATGATGTATTGAGATACTAACTGAAACTTCTTGAATCGTTCAAGCATTTCTGGAGTGCAGAATTTAACAGTGTCAATGTCAATGACGAAGGAACGAGCGATGCGTCGTCCGCCTGAATTTTCCATGCCTCGCCAGTTGGTGAAAGAGTCTGAAATCAAAGAATAAGTAGGAATTGTAGTAATAGTCATGTCCCAATTCTGAACTTTTACTGTTGTCAGGCCGATTTCTAAGACTTCGCCGTCAGCTTTGCTTTTCTCCATCACGATCCAGTCTCCGATACGAAGCATGTCGTTGATTGTCAGCTGAAGCCCTCCTACAAAACCAAGAATAGGATCTTTGAAGACAAGCATTAAGACTGCCGAAAGAGTTCCTAATCCGATTAGTATATTTGAGAGTTGCTTGTTTGTTAAAATAGCGATTATCAATAATATACAGATTATGTAGATGACGGTTTTCAACACTTGTATGAAACCTTTTATCGGTTTGCTTTTGGAAATCTCGTATGTGTCGTAGATGTCGTTTAATGTAGTCAATATGGAGTCTAAAACTCTGCTGTAAATGAAAACTTCGTATATTTTCGTGAATAATATGATCGTTGACGATAGTATCGGGAATGATGGAATGGCTGCCTCGATGTTGAATCTGATGAGATATGCTGGCACGAGGAGACATAATCTTCTGAAAACCTTGTTCTTAATTAATATGTCGTCTTTTTTGCTGTTACTTTTTTCTATGAAAATATGGACGGTCTTTTTAACACTGTAAACGACTATGTGATAGATGATGAAAGTCGCGAATATCAGCGTTAACAGACTTATAGATTCAGCGATGAAATTGGTGAAATTTTCACCTAATCCTATTTTGGATAATAATTTTTCGATTATTGAAATGTATTTGTTAAACATAATTAACTATTTAATAATATGTTAAGACTTAATGGTTTAATTTCTACTGTTATATCTTTGCTCATGGTCATAGGCTCGCCGTCAATGTTGGCGACTTCGTCTTCTTTTCGTAAAACATTTATTTTCCTGGCTTTATAAATGTCGATGAAGTTGCTTTTGTCGATTTGTTTCGCTAAAAAATATGTCGCTACGATAGGGACTTCCAACAAGTTTGGCTTCTTGAAGATACATACATCAAGGAGTCCGTCTTGAACGCTTGCTTTCGGTGATATTTCCGCATTGTATCCGAATTGGCTTGAATTTGCGAATGTCACAAAGAAAGGCTTACATTCTATCGTGGTTTTATCGTCCAAAATCAAAGTGTATTCTTTTTGCTTGTAATTCGGATATTTTTCCGTTACCAACTTTGCGTATGTCATGAATCCTCTGTTTTCGTCTTTGGCGAAATAGTCGGCGATTAAAGCGTCGAAACCGATGCCGGCTATACTGATGAAAGGAATACCGTTCATTATAGCAGTATCTATTTTATAGACTTTTCCGTTGTTAACTACTTCAGTGATAAGACGTTCTGGCTTGAAAGGTAATTCTAGATGCCTGGCTAATCCGTTGCCTGATCCTGACGGAATTATTATTAAAATCTGCTCCTTATCGATCAGGCATTTAGCTATTTCGTTAATTGTACCGTCGCCTCCAACAGCGGCTATATATTCGTAGCCGTCTTCTATGGCCTTCATTGTCAGCTCTGTAGCATGACCGGCATATTCCGTGAAAACAATGTTATATTCGTATTTGTTTTTGTCAATATGTCTATCAACAAGATTTGGAAAATTATTCTTGTTATGATGTCCTGAAATAGGATTGATAATAAAAATTATTTTCTTTTTCATTTGGTATAATATAACTTGTTGTTTATCATTCTGTTATTATATTGTTGTAATCTTGACTTGAATTGTATGTCAAGTTCAGCCCATTCTTCTGGATTGTTTTGTAAAAGGTTGTTTTTTAATAACTTATCCTTATCAATATTGTAGATTTTCTTTATGTTTGTTCCGTCAGATTGTAACAGATACGAACCGTCGGAATACATATAGACTCCATTATTATAACTGATAAATGTCGGATTTTGTATGCTGTCGAATAAATTTCTGCCAAAACTGAAGACGCTCTCATTGATATTCAGAGCACTTGTTATGGAAACCCCAATGTCAGTGTGTTGTGCTATTTCATCTGTATTTCGTGCTTCAATCATTTTGGGCGCATAGAAAGCGATTGGTATTCTGTAAGTTCCGAAACTGTTTTTGTATTCATTAAATTTATGTTCGGGATTGACATGGTCGGCGGTGATGACAAAAATGGTGTTGTCGAACCATTCGTAACCTGAAATTGTCTCGAAGAAATTTTTCAGAGCGTCATCGACATAACGGACGGTTTTTTCAAAAGGTGTATTTGAGTCTGAAACAGTAAGAACATAATTATCTGGCAGTGAATAGGGATGGTGTGACGACAGTGTGAAGATTACAGCAGCGAACGGATTATCGTAGCTGTTTAGTTTTTTTGCTGTAAATTGCAGAAAATCATTGTCATATATTCCCCAAGTACCGTCAAAGTCTTTGTCGTTATTGTATTCGTTTCTGCCGTAATAATCATCGAAACCGCTTGATTTTGAAGTGGTATTGAAACTCATAGTGCCGTTGTTTCCTCCGTGGAAAAAAGCTGTCTTATAACCGTTCTTTTTTAAGATGTCGCCGAAGCCGTCAAGCCTGTTTATCGCATAACGTGATGAAGGATAATCTGTTGACATCAGTGAAGGTAAGCCGCATAAAATAGAAGGAAGCGCTTCTATCGAACGACGACCGTTTGCCAATCCGTTAAAAACCAAGCTGTTATTTAGCAAAGAGTCTAAAAATGGTGTTAGACTTTGCTCGTATGATTTGTTGTAAAATCCGATCATTTCTTGTCCAAAACTTTCAAGTATTATCAACACAATATTGCTGTTATTTGTTTTGTTGTTGATAAACCTATTGATTTTTAAATTGTTATGGATAGGAATGTATAATGAATCTATTTCGGATTCGTCATAGAAATTTATTTTTTTCAGTTCCGATGAAGATGAACTCATGCAGATGCTGAAAGGTGTGTTGATGACAAGAGGTATGTTTTTAGTGTTTGTGTATTCTGCTGCGGTAAGTAGATTGATCGGTTTTAACTGAAATCCGCCTCTGATGCCTATGACCGAGAGACATATTATAGTCAAGAATCCAACTGATTGATTTACATACCATAAATTATTTCTTCTGTAAAAAGTCTCCTTTAGTCTGGTTTTTCTTACGGTTATGATTATTAAAGCAAGAAACACGAGGAATATCAGGAACATAAACCAAAAATCGCTTATAAAACTTATCAGCAGACTTCCTTGATTTTCGTCTGTTCCTTTAAAGAACGTAAATAATTCGGAGCTCATTCTTTTGTCGAGGTAGCGATAGTATATTACGTCTATAAGATTTAAAGAGATAGCGATGGAATTGGTCGTGACAAAAAGAATGTCAATGATTTTTTTGAATATTGGATTGTATTTTATTTTTAATGGGATTCCGTATGCGATAAGAAACGGAATGTTAAAAATTATTAATGTATATATGTCAAATCTGAATCCTGCAAAATATAATTTTAAAAATTCATTTGTATTTAAGTCAAAATTATTTGTGTTGAACAGATAGAGAAGCCATCTGCTGAAAGAAAGAAGTAATAGTATGATACATAATCTTTTAAGCATCATATTCCATAATAAAACTTCTTTGCTTTTTAACATTTTTGATTCGATTTTTTAACTGAAATTTAAATCGCAAATATAATAAAATAAAGTGGTATCTTTCAAGAGTCAAACTGATTTTATTATTAAATTTGTGAAAATAAATTTGTTTATAAATCATTTGTTGATATGAGAGTTAAAATATTGATAATCTTTTTATTATTATCAAATCGTTTGCTGTCGCAGACTGAATCTTTCCCGCAATATCCGAATCCTGTCAAGATTCCTGTTTTCCTTTCGGCCACCTTTGGTGAGATAAGGACAAATGCTTTTCATGCTGGTGTTGATATTCGGACGCAGGGTGTTGAAGGTAAGGAAGTTTTTGCTGTTGCTGATGGTTTTGTGAGTAGGATAGGAGTTTCTTCTTTTGGATACGGTAAAGTTTTGTATATAACTCATAATGATGGTTTTACGTCTGTTTATGCGCATCTTTCAAAATTTAATAAGAAAATAGGTGAGTTCGTTAAAGATAAACAATACGAGGAAAAATCGTTCGCTCAGAATATTATTTTGGAAGAAGGTCAGTTTCCGATAAAACGTGGTGATTTTCTTGGATTTACTGGTAATAGCGGTGGATCAGGTGGCCCTCATCTTCATTATGAAATTCGTTATACGGAAACGCAAGAGCCTGTAAATCCGATGTTTTTCGGACTTAAAATCAAAGATACCAAGAAACCTTGCATTAAGGGACTGGCGATTTATCCTCTGGAAAATTCTTCGGTTAATGGTCAGAATTCTGCTGTATATCTTGATGTTAAGAATGAGGATAATACTTATTTTATTGATAATGATGTGTTTAAAGTAAACGGTGATATTGCTTTCGGAATAAATGTTTTTGATCAGGCTGACGGCTCAAATAATAAAAACGGACCTTATTCTATTGAGTTGTTTGTTGAAGATGTGCTGACATTCAGTGTGATTTCGTATAAATATTCATATTCGGAAACTCGTTATGTTAATAGCTTGATAGATTATCAGTATTTTAAAAGAAACAAAGAGCGTTTTATCAGGACTGAAATTGACGAATTCAATGAATTGAAAATATATGAAGAAACAAATGGCGTTATAAATGTAAATCAGGGAGATACATTGAATATTAAGTATGTCGTAAAAGATTATAATGATAATGTTTCAACTTTGGATTTTGTTCTGATAGGTGAGGAAAAGCCTGTTTTTGAAAATAATGAAATTCTATCCCGATTGTATCATCGTATATTTGATGGGGAGGCCGCCGAGATAAGTATGGATGGTTTTGAGGCTGAAATACCTGAATATGCTTTCTATAAAAATGTGGCGATTGAAATATCTCAAATTGATACCTTGGGAAATATTTTTTCTTATTATGCTTATCAGCTTGGTAATGAGGAAATACCATTGCATAAAAGAATAAAAATACGAATAATGCCGGATGATAGATTTGCTGGAGATACGTCTTTGTATGTGGCGTCTGTCAATTCCGACGGAAGTTATTCTTTTTTAGGGAATAAATTTGTTGATGGTTATATTGAAGCTCAAACCAATGTTTTGGGTACTTATGTCATTGTAAAAGATACGGTTATGCCTATTGTCAAGCCTGTGAATTTTAAAAATAAAAGTTCTATTTCTGATAATTGGTCTTTGAGGGTGGAAATTGAAGATAAGGAAACAGGAATCGCCAAATATGATATGTATGTTAATGACGAGTGGGTTTTGGCTGATTATGACGCAAAGAATAAACTATTGATTTATCAGATTGATAATCACGTGAAAAAAGGTCGTAATACTTTTAAAGTTATTGTGACCGATATGATAGGGAATATGACAGTTTATTCTACTGCTCTTATTCGATAGGAACGTATTGATAGGCGCCTGCATCTGGTTGGTTTCCTCTCATAACTCCGTCTAAATCAAATTGTAACAATCCAGTAGAGTATTTAGGGTTGCCTAATCCTATGGCTGGCGACAATGTGTCAAGATGGTAATCTGATTCTTTATTGACAAATTTTGGATTGGTGTTAAAGAGACATTCGTTGTAATTTATGTCATTGTTTCTTTTTGTTCTCAATATGCAGTTGTTGAAAGTGTATGTCGTGTCGCTGCCTGAAATAAATTTTGTGTTGAATTCATCTTCTTGATTTCCGTACATTATGCTGTTATTCATTTCAAAGTAAAAGTTAACGGGAATTTCTGTGTCTTGGAAGATGTTGTTGAAAAATAGGGAAGGAGTTGTTCTTGTTGATTGGTTCCAATAATTTGCGACAGTGCCTTGGTCGAAAATATATTCGCCTCCGCTGGTGAGAGCGATAGCGTAATTTCCGCAGTTTGAGATAACGAAATTGGAAGCTTTGAGATTATACAAATTGGTGTATATTCCGACTCCGGTGTGGTTGTCAATGATGGTGTTATGTATTTTTAACAAAGCTTTGTTGACTTTCAAAAATGACTCGGCTTGTATTCCGATGAATCCGTTTTTTATTATGGCGTTATTGATGGAATGTCCGTGATTCTCACGAGCTTCCATAAGCCAAATTCTATCCCATTGTCCTGGTTTGTCGGCATAAAAGTCTTCGAGTCTGTCGCCTTGGAAGACCACTGGATTTTCAGGTGTTCCTTCTACACGTAACTGACTCTCGCTGAATGCGCATAAACCGCTGCCGTTATGAAAGTGAATCTGTGTACCTGGTTCTATGACTAATGTTCCATAAGAATCGATTAAGGCGTAACCATATACTACATACGGCTTTTCAGCGGTCCAATGTGTCTCTTGAAGACTGTCGGCTACGATTTTGAATTTCGGGAAACCTGTGATTTGAGGAGTGCCGATAATGTAATTCGCATTTTGTCCGTACGCCGTAAGGCTTATATTCTGCTTGTTGTTATTCGTCTCGAAAATCAGTTTGTCCTCCACGAAGAATGGATTGTTAAGATCATTTGGATTTATCGTGACTCTCACAAAGACGTAGATGCTGTCTTTTGCATATATCTCGACATCGGAGAATTGGTGTCCTGATTGTCCGTCAACATTGATTCTGAATTGAGACAACTCTCCATTTTCCAGCCTGATGGAACTTATTTTCAGATTTTCTTCGTTGTTGTTGTATATCATAAGTTGTCGGGTAGATGAGCCAATTGTTGTAAAGACAGTGTCAAAGGCCACCGTATCTGTTGAAAAAGATACTTTTAGTGCTTCATTATCACTGAATTGAGTCGGTTTTCTGCAAGATGAGAAACCGATAAATATCGTCAATATAATAATCCCGATGTACTTATGCATGATATGTCGTAATGATAAGTTATTACGTTGAAATTGTATTTGTTATTGTGTTTGTGTTTTGGAAAAATCTTCCCAGGATTTTGTAAGGAATGCGTCTGTGCCGAAATATTTTAAGATAGGTAGGAATGTTTTTGCTTCAACATATCCTGGAACTATTGTCACCAATTGATTTTTTTCGTTCATAAACACGTATGAAGGGTATGACATTTTACCTTGTAACAAGGCTTGCGCTAATTCATGAGTGCCTTTTCTTGTGCCATTAGGGTTTTTGTTTACGAATGTATGACCATTAAATACGATGGAATCGGTTTGTTCGGCATTAAGCTTTACTGCGTGGAAGTTTTCATTCATATAATCAACTATTTCAGGATCTGTAAAAGTTGTCTGATCCATTTTTGTACACCATCCGCACCAGTCAGTATATACGTCAATAAATATTTTTTTAGGAGAAGTCTCGTTAAGTTTTACTGCTTCTTCGAAGCTTATCCAATTGATTTTGTTTTCTTTAGTTGTTTGAGCTTTGATGTCGCATATAGAAGCGAAGCTTAAAAATATCAGTAATATTATATTGATTTTTTTCATATTAGTCGTATTTATATTTAGCTCTTTCTATTTCTTTTTTATTGTCTTTGTCTTTAAGGTTTTCTCGTTTGTCGTAGAAATGTTTACCTTTAGCAAGAGCGACATTCACTTTCGCCAGACCTTTGTCATTGATAAACATGTCTGTCGGCACTATTGTAAATCCTTTTTCATTGGCTTTGGCTTTCAATTTGTTAAGTTCTCTTCTTGTCAGGAGAAGTTTTCTGTCTCTTTTCGGATCATGGTTGTTGTATGTTCCGAACGAATATTCTGCTATGTGCATTCCTACGACGAACAACTCTCCGTTTTTGAAGACGCAATAGGAGTCGGCCAGACTTGCTTTTCCGTCTCTGATGCTTTTTATCTCTGTTCCGGTCAGAACGATGCCGGCCATATAAGTGTCGATGACAAAATATTCAAAAGACACTCTTTTGTTCTTTATGTGGATTTTGTTTTGTGTTTTTTCCTTCGCCATAAATCTATTCTTTTCCACTTTAAAAGATGGGGACAATTTTTGTTTTGTCCCCAGATGATTTTTTTATTTTACATCACCTAAAATTATCGGCATACCGTCGTTTCCACCTATGACGACGACTTTTGAGTTAGGAGATTCTGCTAATTTCAAGGTAGCTTCGATACCTTTGTCACGGAGAATCTTATCTGTGATACTTGCGCTTACGATGCTGTTTGCCTTTGCTTTACCTTCTGCTTCAACACGTTGGCGTTCAGCTTCTTGAGCTGCTTTTTCGAGTTTGAATTCGTATTCGAGAGCTTCTTGTTCTTGCTTCAATTTACTTTCAATAGCTGATTTGATGGTAGGAGGCAAGGTTACGGAACGGATGAGGACTTGGTTGAGTTGGACGTATTTTTCATCTAAAAGTTTCTTTGTCTCAACGAAAATTTCTTCTTGGATAGCGTCGCGTTTTGTTGAGTATATTTGTTCAGGAGTATAACGTCCTACAACGCTTCTCGCCGCTGAACGCATTGCTGGGATAACAACTCTTGAAAGATATTGTGAACCTATTTGTGCGTGGAGCTCTCCTAAATCTTCCCACTTAGGTTGATACCATGTTGAGAATTCGATCTTGATTTCCAGACCGTTTGATGACAATGCGCTCATCTCTTCGGAAGTTTCCTGCTGACGAGTCTCATAAACATACATCGTATTCCATGGCGCTATAAAGTGGAAACCTTCTTCGTAGGTTCTTTCTGTATCGACACCACCGCCAAACAAACGGAATAAAACCCCACCGTGACCGGCAGGAATTGTTTTGGTGATTCTGCCCCAGAAAAGTATCACTAAGAAAATAATGCCTACTATCAAGATAATAGGTGTGTACTTCTTTAATTCATTGTTGTTGTGATTGTTAGATTGTTGTGTGTATTCCATAATTGTTAATTTTTTAATTTGTACAAAGATATGATTTTTTTCTTAGAAATTCATTGGCTTTCGTGTAAAGATTTTATTTTCTCCTAACATGATGTATTTGTATATGATGTCCTAAAAAGTCCACAAAACCTGTAGCTTTCCGTCGCCACGCCAATTGTTGTCTATTGATTCCAGCCCGCTTCCGATTACATGCTTGTCGTCATAAATCGTAAATCCGATTTTGCCTGAAATTTGAATGTCGTTATAGAGCCTTATTTTACCGACCAAATAAGTGCGGATTCCTTTTCCTGATAAACCTCCGACGGCGAATGCATATAGAACGTCGTTTTCGTATGCGTAAACGCTGCCTTTTTCAGCATTGAATATTTCATAACGAAAGGATAGATTATAAGGCTCATCTTCAGGATTATATAAGATGTCCTGATAAATCAAATAAGAGTGGTTTGTCTCATCGTCATATTTATTGAAGTGATATTCAACCCTGTTTTTTAATGTGATATTTTTTGATAAATCATAAGAAATATGAAATCGTATCATGTTGCTTTTGTCATCAACTAAATATTTTTGGAAAATATCTGTGTCTGAGGTGTTTTTAGTTTTGTTTTTATTTCTGTATTCGGCAAATAAAAGAGTGTTTTTAGCCGGCTGGTAATTAAGTTGAGAATCAAATTCATAGCCGTGACTCGGTGAATAAGCCGTGTTCTTAAACCAGTCTGAATTATAAAAATCAAAACTTGTAATGAATTTCCAATTTGCTGCGAGTGACAAAACGCTACTTAAATACCAGCCTTTTTCGTTTCTTGTATTGCTGCCTGAAGCGAAGGCGTTACTGTAAAGACATTGATAATCTTTTGCGTAATTGCGATATAAGATTGTAAACTCGATATATCCTGTGGGTTGGATAGAGCTGCCGATAAGTCCAGCGAAACCTTTGTTGTCGCTCATCGCTATTTCTCCGTAAAATAATGCTTTCTTTAGGACGTAATAAAAGTCCAAACCTTGATTTATTAATTCTTTTCCGTTGAAATAGAATATGTTATAAATATTTTTCTCAGGTGATAATTCAGCGTTAAGAGTCGTTTTGTGTAATGTGTATCCAATCTGAAAGCCGGAGCTTCTGTAACTGAAATTTAATCCATACAATTGTTGTCGAATCACTTTCCTGTCCATTATCTCATTATATGTACGATGTAGTCCGCTTTGCTGCAAACTTGATATTTTTAATGGGTTTTCGTTGAGACTGTCGTATTTGATTATGTTAGCGTCACTTTTTTTGTTGGAATAGAAAACACTTAATTCCATGCCTTTGAATTTAAATGTACTAGCAATACCTCTGAGATAATAAGCCTCATTGGCAGATTTGCTGGCTGTTATCTTTTTGCTTCTTCTTAGCAGACTGCCGCCTTTTGCGATGAATGCCATTCCTGAACCCATTGTAAGTCCTTGGCCGAATGATAGTTTGTAATCCCCAATGGCCAGATCTTTTATGAAGAGAATATCTTTGACATGTAAGTGTGCCGAGAAAAAATCAAAACCGGAATAGCATCTGTCGTCAAGAAGGCGAAGAATGGAATCGTTTACCTTGTTTTGAGATAAATATTCTCCTGGATCTTTTTCCAAAACGCAACCGGCCTCGATTTTGTCTCGGTAGGAATAGTTGTAACGAAGATAAATTTTTTGAGGACTTCCTAAATAAATTGAATTGGGTTTTTCGTAAAGTATGGAATCTTCTATGTCGATATAACCTTTCTTTTTGTTAAGACATTGGTTTACTTCAAGAAGTATCTTGTTTTTACCATACTTAAACAGATTCTTTAAATTGATTTCCTCCTTATGATTTTCTTCGCTGAAACTGATTATGGGTTTAATGATTTCAATGCTGAGACTGTCTAATCCGTCAATTTCGTAGAGTTCTTCTATAAATTGAATGTCGCCGTAATTTTTCCTATAGTTTTTTATGCTTTCCATCTGAAATATGTTAACGAGTTTTAACTCGGCGAGCTGATCTATATTTTCACTGTTTATGTTGATCGGGTTTTCTGTTATCGTCCAATACGATTCTAACAATTCTGAATAATCGGTGTTTTCTTCTCCGCTGTTTTCCGACATTTTTTCGAGATGCTCAATTATTAAGTCATTGTTTGTTTGGGCATCGATGTTGATATACAATATGTTGAGAATCAATAAAAGAAATGTTTTTTTCATAATCCTTCCTCCGTCTTAATTATTTCTTTTATTTTAAAGATGAAGCTGCAACTTATAGAAGCGCCTAGTGTCTGGCTCATTTGTGCGCAAACGTCAATTGTGTATTTGTTATATTCATAACCAATGCCGAAAGTGAATAATTCAGGCTTGAATTGAAAGCCGCTTCTTATGAATATTTTCTTATATATTTCATATTCTAATCCGAATCTGTAAGTGAAGTTGTATTCGAAATTTTCTTCTATTTCGCTGGTTAAAAGAAAATCTTTGCTGATAAGATACGAGAGTCCTAACTTTATGATTATTGGTATTTTATCTCTATAAATAGTTCTTAATTTAGCATTTATAGGGTTGAAAATATATGCTCCAAAACATAAAGATTTGTTTATTTGGTATTGTGTGCCTATTTCAAAAGTTGGCACCGATTTGTTTTGGTAATTTCCAGTGAATTTAAAAAACAAATAATCCAGTTTAAGTCCTATTCTTAGATTTGTGCCGAAACATCGCGCAAATCCAAATCCGAAATTGTTTTCATTATATAATTCGTAACCGAATTGAGAGGCTGAAATACAGAAAGTTCCGCTTTTAAATGGTATTAAAACACTGGCGTTTTTATATCCTAATTCTTTGAGCAAGAATTTGTTCTGATAAGAAAATCCGATACTTATGTTATCTTGAGACGCAAAACCTGCTGGATTGTTGTGGCAAGACCAAAAGTCGGACAATGCTACAGAACAATTGGCTATGGATGTTGTTCTTCCTCCGCTTGCTTGTAATATGCCAAATGCTTTTGTTTGGTGAGAATAAATAAAGATAAATAATCCTATAAAAAATATCCGTTTCATAATGGATTTGGTAAATTGGTTTCAGTGCAAAGATAGAAAAAGATTGTGATGATTTGAAAAAAATGTATCTTTGTAGTATGTTAAAAATTAATGTGTAGTATGTTAAAAAATATTTTGTAGTAGTTAAATCTTATTTTATGGAATACGTAATTTATTTATTAGCAGTACTTTTTGTTATAATAGGAATTATCGGTGACGTAGTGCCTGGTCTGCCTGGCGTACCTATCAGTTATGCCGCGATGTTATTATTACACTTTTTTACAGGAATAACATATTCAAATGAGGCACTGATAATATATGGTATCTTGTGTGTCTTTATAACGATTTTAGATTACTTCGTGCCGATATGGGGAACAAAGAAATTCGGAGGGACTAAAGCCGGAGTTAGAGGAAGTACTATTGGGTTGATAGTCGGCGTTTTGGTATTACCGTTGTTAGGTATCGTAATCGGACCATTGGGCATTGTCGGAATTATCGCAGGACCGTTTGTCGGTGCTTATATTGGAGAAAAAATGAGTGGAATAGATGATAATCTTGCATGGAGATCTGCGATAGGTTCTTTCGTTGGATTTGTCGCCGGGACTTTGCTAAAACTGGTTTATTCTTTGGTTATAGGCTTTGTCGTTATAAAGGATATTATAGTGTCGTTTTTCTAAATAGTTGAAAATTAAGATTTTACTTTTTGCTGTTTCATAATGGTTTTATCCCATATTATGATTGTGACAATGTAATAAGCGATACATTGTATCCATAGGTTTATCATTTCTGGATGAATATTAGACAAATTTCCACCCGTACAATTGAGTTTTACGAAAGCTAAGGTTGCAGGAGCCGTGGGTATTATATAATGTAATATTTTCCAATGCCACGGCATCAACTCTAAAGGATAGGAAATTCCTGTTAGAAAAACTAATGGTACCGACATGAAGACGATGATAAACAACGGCATGTCTCCGTCGGTATATAGTGGAGCTAACATTAGACAGAAAAATGCAGAAGCGAAGAGATAAGGGATCATCATAATTATGATGTCGAGATAATTCCCGAGATGCGGAAGATTAAAAATCAGAGGTAATAATCCTAAGAAAAATATAGAGAATACTATGTAAATCATAACATTAGTAAAAGCCTTGGCGAAGATTATTTTAGACGGAACAAGATTGCGTAAATCCTGAGTCCCGATCCTCATAGCCATTGTAATCATCATGGTCTGGAAGATGATAATCACCATGACCGGTGGAATTAGATATGTTCCGTAACCTTCGCCGCTGTTATATAGAGGCTCACTTATTATATTGACAGCCTTGTCGTTAGCTAGAAAAAGAACTTCAATCATATTAAGCGATTTTATCATTTCTGGTAGTAACTCGGAATTTATCTCCAATGAGGCGAAATTGACAGCTTCAGAGATGTTCAGGTAATCTAGAAAAGAAAGTGTGGAACCGTAAATGGTACATTCAACATGATTGCCACGCATAATTTCTGCTTTGAGATTAGATGGAATGTAAAGAAAACCAATGATTTCCTTTTTAAGTAAAGAATGTTTTGCTTCATTGAAATCCTGTGTCTTTATGACGACATCAACTTGTTGCGTCGCATCAATGTAGTCGATGAAATGTCTGCTGATATCGCTTTGCGACATATCGACGACGGCAATAGGTGCATTTCTATAAACATTGGTGTTATACAATAAGTTATAAAGGAAACCGTAGCCAACATTACCTAAAATCAATACGATTAAAATAGGAATGTTTGTGCCGATGGCCTTAAATTCATTGTATATCATTTTTATGATGTCGTTCATGTTTATTCAATAATTTTTATTTTTCGTCTTATGGAATATTTTTTTTTCAATAATAAGGTCGCAAATATTATCAAAATGTTAAAAGACATTAACATGACTAATGATTCCCAATAGTATAAAAGGGCGTGACTTTCATAGCGAAGGTAGTCCGTTATTACAACAAAGTGACGGATGGGGAAGAAGAATGAGATTTTTTCGAAGATGGAGTACATCGCATTTACGGGGAAAGTCACGCCTGCAAAAGTGGCTCCCAACGAACCGAACATCGAGATGAAACTTATGATTATCGGTAAGTTAGGATATATAGAGAATAGAAATAATGATACAGAGCAGGTTGCGGATATGAAAAGAATGCAAATTATTATTATTGAGAATAAATTGGAACTTAAATTGAAATCTAAGACGCAGAACATCAAAGTATTAGCGAATATGGCAATAGAAGAGAATGTTATTATATAAGGGAATAGCTTTCCTAAAATGACATTGACAAATTTGCCGTTACCAACAGAAAGACATTCTCTTGTTTTTCTTTTATCTTTAAAATCGTTGCCGAAAGAATAAGCAATGTTAAGTAAAATTAATATTTGGAACAAAACCCAGAAATATGGGAATGTCAGATATGAACTGTAATTTAACGATGGATTATAAAGAGGATGAGCTGCGATACTGATAGGTGACGCTATTGACTCTAATGTATTGTCGTCGATTCCGAGAAAATCCGTTGTTTGTTGTAATGGATATACTGCAATGATTTTTAATGCGTTAAGGAAGCCTTGCATCACTTCGGAGCCGACACTTAGAAAAGCATAATGATAACATAGAACAAGAGACGTGTTTCTGTTGGCTTCTACATCTTCCTGAAAATCATTTGGAATGATGAGATAGCCGTAGATTTTCTTCGATAGAAGGGCGTCGCGGGCCTCGGCGGTGTTTGAGAATTTTTGTGTTACCGAAATTTCTGGCACCGCCGAGCATAGCCGCTCGATATTACGTGACATCTGACTATTATCTTCATCGACGATACCGACAGGAATGCTGTCAATCATACCGTTACCAAAAATTGTAGTCATAAAAAACAATGCGAATAAAGGAAGTATCAGAGCAGTGAACAGATAAAGAGGCTTCGATGTCAAGATGAGACATTCTCTCTTCACCACCGCAAAAAATCCGCTGTGATTGTTGTTTCCGGCCATTGTTTTTTGTTTAAAATGTTATAGATACGTTTATCGCTAATTCTTAATTTTTATTAAGGCTGACATTCCAGGTCTTAAACCGTTGATTTTCATCGTTGGTATGGCTTGTATCTCAAAAGTACGGAGATCGTATCCGCCAGTGTCTTTGGTGGCCTTCCAGGTGGCGAAGCTGCCACGCGGTGATATGTGGTTGATTGTGAAAGGAGCGTCTTTTAACTTTAAGGCTGGTATGTCGCATAAAATGTCGGCCCCCATCTTAAAATTCGTTAATAAATCTTCTCTTACATTTAAGACAAGATATGGATTTTCAATATCGACAATAGTCATTATGGAAGTCCCGATTGAAGATAATTCGCCTTCATTCAATGCAATAGTGGCTATTTCTCCAGATATTGGCGATGTCAGTTTTGCATCGTTGAGCAACGCTTTGACGACGGCGCTGTTGTTCTGGGCAGCTGATGCCATCGCTTTGGCAGAGGCTTTGTCTTGTTCTTGTGCGCCTTCAACGGCTAGCTGATACTGATAATAAGCCGCTCGTTCTGCCGACAACGCTGATTTATAAATGGCTTCTACTTCATCACGACGCTGCAAACTCACAATGGAATCTTCATATAAAACTTTTATTCTTTCGTAAGTCGTTTTTGCTAGTTTTAAATCTGATTTGGCTCCGTCCCATAGCTCTTTCGCAATGGAAATCAGTTGTTTACGAGTTCCAGCGTCGATTTTGTCGCTTTGGAGAGAAGCCGCTTCTTCCAACGCTTTCTGCGCTTCATATTCTGCAATTATTTCTTTGGAAATTATGTGAATCAAAGTGTCGCCTTTTTTCACAAACTCACCTTTTTTGACGTAAATGTTCTCGATTCTTCCAGCTAATAATCCGGAAATGTTATATTCTTCTGCTTCAATCTGTCCTTGTAAAACAATTTCTTTTTCTTTCATCAGGAAAATTCCAAGAATAGATAACGTTAAGATTGTCAATAATATAACTAAGAATATGATAAATAATATTTTATTGTTTGTTTTCATTGTAAGTCTTTGATTGTTAATTTTTTGTGGTTAAAAAAGCTTCAAAATATTCCGGTATTCCGCATAGACAGCATAGGTTGGCTAAAGCGATGTCGTATTCAAAATATGTCGTGAGTAGTAATAACTTTGTCTTGTTCAAAAGGTTCAGAGCGTCAAGGACTTGCTGAGATGTGGCGAGCCCTTCCGTAAAGGCTTTCTTCCTGATTTTGTAAACTTCTTCGGCTAATTCTAATGACGATTTTAAATCTTTGGCATTTGTACAAGCTTGTTTTAAATTTGCATACCATTCATTTACAGCTATATATAGTTCTTTCTCTAGATTATGTTGCGTCTCAGAAATGATGTCAGACTCAATTTTTGTGATTTGAATGTTGCGTTCTCTGGCTAGTCCGTCGAAGATGTCCCATGCGAAATTGATACCTCCTATAGTGTTGGGAATCAGGTTTTTGGGGATTTGATAAGATGCGATTGTTTGTTTGCCGAAAACAGATACCACAGGGAAGTAATTGGAACGGCTTAACTTTAATGTCGTTTTTGAAATATCATCGTGTAAATCTGATTGCTTGAATATGTATGCGTTTTTTGTCATCATGTCCGTAAACCATTCTAACTGAGGATATTGCTCGTTCAAGAAAAGTGGCGTTGATGTTATAGGATTGGATGCTGTCAAAGCTTGTGGCTTGTCGCTCGTAGGCTGTCGCCCTATGATTGTAAACAGAGCTTTCTTTAAAACAACAGCTTGATTTTCTGCACTTTTAAGATTTCTGTCACTTTCGTCAAGGCTAACTTTTACAATGAGCCGTTCGGCTTTGTCGAACATTCCGATTTCTTCCATCTTCAAAGCTTGTGAATAATGGCTTTCCGTCATTTCGTATGTCTCTTGTAGAACTTTAATCATTGATTCTGTTAGACTTAAAGAAAAATAAATGTTGGCTAGTTCTAAATATTTACTCGCACCGACAGATTCCTTGTTTATCTCGGATAAGGTTTCGTTGTCTTTAGCTAACTTGTTGGAATATATTCTTTTAACTCCTGTAAACACTGGATAAATAATTTCCAAATCTATAGTTCCGAAGTCGTCGTCTGATATTGGTACGTCGAATTTCAAATCGCCGAGTTCGTTGGAAACATAGTTCAGGATGTCTGGTACCAGAATTGTATTCGCATATTTTTCTTTGAGCGGATCGAGTAGCGATGCGTATTCTTGTGATACTCCGATTTTATTTGACATTATAGTGTAAGTTCCAGTCATTGTGATAGTTGGGAGCCAGCTGCTGTTAACGAGCTGCGTCTGTCGTCTGGCTAGATTCGTGCTGTTTGCAGCGGCTTTTATCGCATCGTTGTTAAGAAACATAAGATTTACAGCGGTACGAAAATCTAATGTGCCTTGTAATTTGTTCTCAGAATTCTCGATAGTTGACTGCTGTAATATGTCGGGCTGACTTATCGTTTCGTTTCCATATTGGCCCGCCAAAAATATAAAAAGGTAAAAAGGTTTCATAATTATTAATTTTCAGGAAGAAAACAGAGTAAAAGTGTTTTTTGTTCAATTATAAATTAAAGTGTTTTGAACTGATTTGTAAATTTTTCTTAACATTAAAAACAGCCTTTGTGTCTTGTTTTTTCAGTATTTTTGTAACCTAATTCCCAATAAAATTATAATGGAAACAAAATTAACTCATTTGGCATTGCATCTCGTTGGTAATAAAGCGAATGAAGAAGGTGTGCATCTTTCAAAATCTAATGTGTCGCTCGACGAAAATCTTCGTAATATATTGTCAAACTTTTTTTTAAATGCTTTCAATATAGGTGAGTTCTTTCATCTTTATCACGATAGCGGACTGGAATACAATGTCTTACATGGTGCGGCTTCCAAGATTTTTGAAGATCCTTCGATGCTTTATGAGGAGTCTGTGAAATTGGCTCGTCATCTTTATGAGCAGAGTTCACATCCTAAAATCAAAGCTGGTGAGTTCTATGTTGCTTACTTCACTGACTGTATGATGAGCGGCAGTACAGTTGACGCAATCGGTGTCTTTAAGACTGAAAATAAAGATACTTTCCTTAAAGTGCAGAATTCGGGAGGTAAGGTGAGCCTTGAAAGCGAACTTGGTATCAATGTCAAGAAACTTGATAAAGGTTGCCTGATTTTCAATAGGGATAGGGAAGAAGGCTATGTTGTTTCTATCGTGGATAATACTAATAAAGGTACGGAGGCTTTGTATTGGACAGACGATTTCCTGCATGTCCGCCAACGTAAGGATGAATATGCTAACACTCAGAATGTCATGGCTATGGCTAAAAATTTCGTGACGCAGGAACTTCCAAAAGAATTCGAGGTGTCAAAAGCGGATCAGATAGAACTTCTTAATAAATCTTTACAATTCTTTAAGGAAAAAGATAATTTTGATATTGAAGAATTCGCTAATGAGGTCATAGAGCAGCCTGCCGTCATAGAGAGCTTCCATAATTTTAAAAAAAGCTATGAGGCTGATAATGATATATCTATAGATGATAGCTTCGCTATTTCAAATAATGCCTTTAAGAAACAGCAGCGTTCTTATAAACGTGTCATTCGACTTGATAATAAAATTCAAATCATTATTGATGGTAACCGCGATAATATTGAACAAGGCGAGGATGCAAAAGGCAAATATTATAAGGTGTATTATCGAGAGGAAGAGTGAAAAACTGATTGATGGTAAAAAGAATAATAAAAAACTTCAGAAATTCAGAACTGTAAAATTTGAATTTCTGAAGTTCGAATGAAAATCTATCATTGATGCGTGTCTCTCAATAAGTCATTGACGGTCTTAACCGGATTGAAGGTAAGAATCGGTACTTCGACAAATATATTGATCCAATCTGCCATGGCTCCGTTCCATAATCCTGGTAACTCCAAGGCTTTCAAATCTTTACCGTCTTTGGATTTCTTTGAGATAAAGCCGGTGTTATAGTCTATAAATTCGTTTAAGTTGAAACTGTTGCCCTTGTAATCTTGTGTGGCGCAGACCAAATCTACTGGATTAAAGTGTGTCGCCGACTGAAATATCGCTTCCTGTTTTTCGTTTTTATGGTCGATTTGTGAGGACTCGACAATCTGTAGAGATACTTCATCGTTGCTATTTCTGACCCAATATGGGCCGCCGCCTGGCTCGCCTTCGTTTTTCACCATGCCGCAGATTCGCATCGGGCGATTCAACTTGCCGTAAAGGAAGTCTATCTTTTCTATCTCGTTGTAAGTCTTGAAGAAATTAGGAATATCGATCATCAGTTTGTCTTTCGCGAATGTTACGATTTCTTCAATTTCTTCGTCAGATAAAAAGCCTTCGTTCAGAAGTTCGAGGTATTCAAATTGTTGTTGTTGCAGTTTGAAAAGATAACCGCCCAACACCTTTTTATAATCGTAAGTCGTATGTTTTAATCGATCTGGAACGACATTGTCGATATTTTTTATGAAGATGATTTCTTTATGTAAGTCGTTGAGATTCTGTATTAAAGCGCCGTGGCCTCCTGGACGGAAGAGCAGACTGCCGTCGCTGTTACGGAACGGCTCGTTGTTCATATCGACGGCTATTGTGTCGGTAGATGGCTTTTGTACAGAATATGAGATGTCGTAACGTAATCCCCAAATCTTTTCGTATTTCGGAACTATTTCCTCAACGGTTTTCTTGAATATATCCAGATGTTCTTGAGAGACAGTGAAATGCAGCTGAGCGACGACGCCTTTTTTTGTCTCGACGGTGCTGTAATATGTAGCTTCAACCAGATGTTCTTCCAACGCATAGCGTGATTCTTCCTTGTATTTGTGGAATTTCAGCAGCGCTTTCGGTAATTTCCCGTAGGCTAGTCCTTCATTTTCAAGGAGAAACTCGGCGATTTCTACAAGACGGTTTTCGCTAATAAGAGTCTCTATGTCTTTGCCGTATTCTGCCAATTTGGCTTTCAGATCATCATAAAATGCGAATTCTCTGATGCTCAGGAAAAAATTCTCGATCGAATCGTCAGCGATATTTTCTTTGTTAAAAAAATCGTGAGGAATTTCTTTGCCTTTGTATTCATCAACAAAAGAATAAATGTTTTTGAACATACGACTGGCGGCTCCTGATGCCGGAACGAATTTTATTATGTCGTAATATTCTTTGTCGTCGTCGAATTGTTTGATAAGTTCTTGAATTTCAGTGTCGTTAAATTTGATTATGCCATTGCCGATAGTCGCTGGCGCTATCAAATCACTATAAGGAAATCCTGTTTTGAACTGATTGACTTGTCTCTCGACTTGTTCGACCGAAATATTTGAATCTTCAAGTTGTTTTTTGTCTTTCGCTGATAATGCTAACATAGGTTTATTATTTGAACATCACAAAGATATAAATAATCTTTATGTCATTAAACTTTTAAAGAAAATATTTGTATATATTTGCGGAAAGAATTTAAAAAATCATCAAATATTAAATCGTATGATAGATAAAAGGTTACAAGACGCAATCAATGCGCAGATTAACGCTGAGTTATGGTCAGCTTATCTTTATTTGTCAATGGCAACAAACTTCCATGAAATGGGTTTGGGCGGCATCGCTAACTGGTTCGAAGTTCAGTTTAAAGAAGAACAAGACCACGCTATGATTTTCTATAACTACTTGGTTTCTCGTGGCGGTCGCGTTGAACTCAAGGCTATAGAGCCTGTTAAAATTAATTGGGAATCTCCATTGGAAGCTTTTGAAGATACATTGCAACATGAACAAAAAGTAACTTCTTTAATCAACAATATCAATGCTTTGGCGGTCGAGTTGAAAGATTACGCTACTCAAAATCGTCTTGTATGGTTCATCGATGAACAAGTTGAAGAAGAAGAAACCGCTCAAAAGATGATTGACAGCCTTCGCATGATGAAGGATAATTCATACGCTATCTATATGTTCGACAAAGAATTAGCAGCAAGAACATATACACAGGCTTCGCCACTTGCTACAGCAGCGGAATGAAATTTAGAACTCAAGAACTCTGGAATTCTAGAACTTTAGAATTATAAAAAAAGCATCGTAGAAATTCTGCGATGCTTTTTATATTAATTGAAAATTCAAAGTTGAAAGTTCAAAGGCCAATGCCTTAGTTCTTTCTCACAATGATCTTCTTCACTTCCAAACCGAGCGGTTCGAGCGGATAGCATCTGTCGGCTTGGTCTAATCTGAATGTCTGCTTGCCTTCTTTGAGGTTCATCTTGCCAACGTATGATGTCTGTATCATAGGATCGACACCAGGCAAAGTGTGTGCGATTGCGTTGTCGCCGCATTCAAATGAATACTTCTTGTCGAGATTTTCAGGGATATAGACGACGAAGACATCGTATGTTCCAGCTTCTGTCACATTCATTTCCCAAGAACGCCATGAGTCGGTCTGTGTGCTCATATAACCTGTGCCGTCAATCTCGGCGTGCATTACGCCATTGGCTTCTGTCAATTCAAAAGTGCCGTTTTCTGATTCTACGACAGGGATTTCTTTATAACTGACTTCAATCTTGTTCAAAGTATCTGGATGTTGTCTGAGATAATCGCCGATTTTTGTAAGGACTTCTTTCTCATAATCGATGACGTTACCGTTGCCGTCAGGGCCGATGTTTAATAAGAACACGCCGCCGTGTTTTACGGTGCTGAATAATCTGTTCAATTGGGCGTTGACTTGTTTATCTACATCAGGACGGCTGATCCATGATTTGTAGCCCCATGTTCCATAGAGAGATGCCGGGTTGTCCCAGAAAATGTTTTCATAACCAGCTACATCGCCATTGTCAGGTAAAGTCATGTAGTCGCCTTGGTTGTTCATGATTCTTCCGTTGATGATACATTCTGGTTGAAGTGATTTTACTGTCTCACGGAAACGCTTGCTTTGTTCTGGTGTCACGAGGCCCATATCGAACCAAAGTGTATTGATGTCGCCGTAATTGGTAAGAAGTTCAGTGACTTGAGCTACGATATAGTTTTCCAATTCCGGAGTTACAATTTCAAGAGGAGAATATACTTGGTTTACGTATTCGTGGCATTTTGTCGTCGGATCTGGAGCGAGGCGTGGGATGCCGAGAGGGTAGTGCCAGTCTGGAAGTGAATAGTAAAGACCGAATTTAATGCCTTGACGTTTACAGGCTTCCGATAATTCTTTCACTACGTCGCGTCCGAAAGGAGTGAAATCTACGATGTTGTAGTCTGTTGTTTCGGTGTGGAACATGCAGAAACCGTCGTGATGTTTTGAAGTCATAACGATGTATTTCATGCCAGCTTGTTTAGCGAGAGCGACGATTTCATCGGCGTTGAAATCCTGAGGGTTGAAAGTCTTGGCGACGGCTTCATAATCTTCAGTTGTGATACGGGCGTGGTTCATGATTTGTTCGCCGTAGAAAGGAATCTTTTCACCTTTCCACCAGCCGGCTAGTTCTGAATAAATGCCGAAGTGGATAAACATTCCGAAATGTTCCGAACGCCATTCTTCAAGGGCTTTCTGTGTCACTTCGTCGATGGTCGCTTTTTCTGAAGTCGTGACGGTTACGTTATTGTTCGTTTTTGAATTGCAGGATGACAATAAAATCATCGCAACAAGTAATAAATTAATAAGGTGTTTCATTATGAAAATTTTTGTTGATTTCAATTTTTGCAAAGGTAAGAAAAGACAACGGACAACAGACAACGGACAACAGATTTTTTTATTAGGATTTGTTGGAAATATGATTTTTTTATTCTGCAATGAGTATGGAAGTGAAAATATTTATATTTTTGCCATACTGAAAAGCGGATGTAGCTCAGTTGGCAGAGCGAAAGCTTCCCAAGCTTTAGGTCGCGGGTTCGAGCCCCGTTATCCGCTCTTTTTTCTTCACGTTAATTATTATCAACACCATATCCAAACAACGCGAAATCATATTTTATTGGATCGTTTGGATCGAATTCTCTGAGTTTTGAAGTTATCTCTTCTACTGTTGTTCTGTCGTTGCTTTTTCTTTGTAGGATTCCGAGTTCGCGGGAGATTCGTCCGACGTGGACATCGAGCGGAATCATTAAGTCGGAAGGATTTAGTTTATTCCAGACACCTAAGTCAACGATGCCGTCGTTTCTGACGAGCCATCTTAGAGCGAGATGTAGTCTCTTGCAAGCAGAGCCTTTCTTCGGGTTTTCGCAACAAGGATTAGAGATGTGAACGCTCGTGATGCCGTCGTTCGCCTCTTGAATCGTATCCCTGAAATTCTGGATTCCTTGCCAAGCGTCGTGGTTGCCGTCTAAAGCAAATATATTCTCGATGTTTTCGTATTCGTTGTAAATATGTTTCAGACCGTTGCAATAATAAATGAAATCACGGTTGAAGAAAGTTCGATGCACGCATTTGTCAGGATTGAGATTTTTCCAGCCGTCAGACATCACGAAGTCGTAAGGCGATTTTCCCATGATGTCGAGCATCTTATTGGCGGAATTCAGAATCATAGAACGCTTTCCCCAAGCTATTGTAGCTGTAAGAAACGACACGATTTCAATGTCGTTTTTTTCTGAATAGCGATGAGGAAACTGCACCGGGTCGTTGTCGATGAAACTCGGAGTGTTATACTTTATAAATAAGGAGTCTAAATAATCTTTCATAGAAAATAAATGTAAGCAAAGATAATGTCTAAATTCCAATTATGCAAAGGAAAAAAGTTAAAGTTTATTAAGAAATTATAGTATCTTTTTATTAATGATTTTTAAGAAAAAACTTCTTGACATTCAGTGTATAATGATGTATCTTTGCAATGTTGAATCTTTAATCCAAAGTGTATGAAAACTATAGAAAATTCAAATGAAATATTGTATGACCACGTTTGTGAGACCAGCTTGCAAGATTGTATTATGAAAGAAAAAGAATGTGTTTCTGAACAGGATGTTTTTCAGGAATTAAAGGAAGCGATTTGCGATGGAATACGAAGTGGCATTGCTGAAGATTTTGATCCGGAAAAATATTTGAAATCGTTAAGACAGCATTATAAAAATGTATAAAATCAACTTCTCACAAAGGGCGGTTGATGATCTAGGCGATATTTGGAACGATACGGCAGTAAAATGGTCGTTGGAGCAAGCTGATAATTATTATAATATTCTTATATCCTTTTGTAAAGAAATAGCAAAAAATCCATTTTTGCTAGGAAAGAAATATGATGATGTTAAAGTTGGTCTGTTGTGGTGTAAGGTTAAAAAGCATATTATATTTTATCAAATTCGTAATGAAGAAGTGTTGATAATAAGAATTCTTCACGAAAGAATGGATTATTATAAAACGCCCAAATGGTAAATGTTAAAAAAGCACCTAGCTGGGAACTGAGGTGCTTTTCGTCATTTGAGAAAATTGAAATGTATAACCAAAACCATATATAATACAATCATAGGATTGTTTTGTTCAAAAAGGACGCATTATAATGCGTCCCTACAACACTTTACTCAAAACTCGTTGTCCTGTTGTCTAGTTGTCTCCTGAACTCTTTCTGTCACTACAAAGAAATTAGGTACGAATAATGTTCCGAAGATGGTGTTGGAGAACATGCCGAAGACGACGGCGGTACCGAGGGCGATACGTGCTTCGGCGCCGGCACCGCTCGCAAACATCAGCGGCAGCACGCCGAGCACGAAAGCCAATGAAGTCATCAGAATCGGTCTTAACCTGACACGCCCTGCTTCGATGGCAGCATCTCTGATACTCATGCCTTTCGCTCTGTATTCAACAGCGAACTCAACAATCAAAATGGCGTTCTTAGCTGATAATGCGATTAATAATATAATGCCGATTTGCGAATATATACTAATTGGTAATGCCATGACGATACAACCGACAATGACT
This sequence comes from Bacteroidales bacterium, assembly GCA_045615285.1. Lineage (GTDB taxonomy): Bacteria > Bacteroidota > Bacteroidia > Bacteroidales > F082 > Limimorpha. Next base: position 35,097 of record JAZLEO010000020.1, on the reverse strand, counting down.
CCCAACAATGCCAAAGGTACGCTTAATATGACAGCAAACGGATTGCTCCAGCTTTCGTACATTGCTGCTAAGACTAAGATTACCAATATTATAGCGAGTGCGAATATCATCGTGACGCTGGAACTTGAAAGCTTTTCTTGATATGCGACGGATGTCCATTCGTGACCGAAGTTGCTGCCTAACATATCGTCGCTGAGATTTTCAAGAGCTGCCATCGCCTCGGAGCTGCTATAGCCTTCAGCGGCAATCGCAGTGATGTTGGCGGCAGGGTAGAGGTTGTAACGATTAATCTGCGTCTGTCCCATTTTCTCCTCGATATTGCAAAAGGCGGAGAACGGAACCATATTGCCGTCAGTGTTTTCCACGCTGAGTTTCAAGATGTCGCCGATGACATTCCTATTGCCTGGATTGGCTTGTATGATGACTTGATAAATGTTGTTGAATTTCACGAAGTCGTTGGCGAAAGTAGATCCCATATATGAAGATAATGCGTCAAAGACTTGGTTCAACTCTAATCCCATCATGCCGATTTTGTCGCGGTTGATGTTGAGGAAGTATTGCGGACTGTTGCCTTCAAACTGATTTTGAAGATAAGCCAAAGCTGGTTCTTTGTGGTATTCGTTCATCAAGGTTGCAACGGCATTTGCTAACTCTGTAGTTCCTAGGTTGTTGCGGTCTTCGAGTACGAATGCTAATCCTCCTGATGCTCCGAGTCCTGGAATGGACGGCGGGTTGATTGCGAAGATGTTGGCTTCTTCTATTTCTCTGCTTTCTGCGTTGATTCTGTCGATGATGGCGGATGCTGAATGTGATTTGCCTTTGCGTTTGTCCCAGTCTTTCAGCATCACGAACATGCTGGCTTCGTTGGAGCTGTTGCCGCCTTTGACGAATGAGAATCCGTTGATAACCAAATATGTATCTATCTCTGGATATTTGTCTAATCTTCTTGAAAGTTCTTCCGTGACTTTCTCAGTTCTTTCTAAACTCGCTGAATTCGGAAGTTGTACCGTCACCATGAAATAGCCTAAGTCTTCTTCAGGTAAAAATTCGTTAGGTAGTTTTATGAAGATATACATCGTTATCACAGAGATGATTACGAATGATGTCAAGGCTACCGCTGGTTTCCTTAAAAACGCTTTTACAATTCTGATGTAAAGTCCTAATGTCTTGTCGTAGAAATTGTTGAACCATTTGAAGCTCCATTTTTCTTCTTTCAAGAATAAGACGCACATCGCTGGGGTGAATACTAATGAGATGATTCCGGAAAGCACTGTGGCAGTGGCGATTGTGAGAGCGAATTGCTTGTAGAGCTGCCCCGTGATTCCGCCGATGAAGGCTGTCGGGATGAAAACGGCTAATAATACCAAGACGATGCTTATCACCGGACCTTGTATCTCTTTCATGGCTTCCGTGACGGCTTCTTTACGGATGGCGATGTCGGATTTGTCGGATGTCGATAGATTGGGCGTATGCGATACGCCCTTACGGGTGTGGGAGGCGATTAGTCTAGAGGCGTTTTCTACCACGACGATGGCATCGTCAACGACAATGGCAATCGCTAACACCAGGCCGAATAATGTTAATAGATTTATGGAAAATCCTAAAAGTCGCATCACGGCGAATGTGCCTAAAAGCGAAATAGGAATCGTCAATGCTGGTATTATGACGGCACGTATGTTTTGTAAGAACAAGAACATCACCAAGATAACGAGTAATGTCGTTTCAGCTATTGTGACAAGCACTTCGTCGATGGATGCTGTGACGTATTTGGTATTGTCCATCACGATTTCCATGTTGATGTCTTCCGGAAGGAATTGTCGCAGTTCTTTGACTTTCGCTTTGACTTCCTTCGCTACCTCCAAAGCGTTGGAACCTGGCATCTGGTTTATGCCTATCGCTGCGATTTCTTCACCTTTCATCGTCGTCATGACGGAATATGATTGCGAACCTAATTCAATATTTGCGATGTCTTTAAGTCTCAAATATTTACCTCCATCCAAAGTTCGAATTATGATGTTCCCAAATTCTTCCACATCGACGAGCCGTCCTTTTGTGCTGATGCTGTATTGGAACGCCATTTCGCTTGAGGTAGGAGGAGCTCCAACAGAACCAGCGGAGACTTCCATATTCTGAGCTTTTATCATGGAAAGTACTTCGTCTGGAGTTATATCTCTGATTCTCATTATTTCAGGGTCGAGCCAGACTCGCATGGCATAGTTGGAAGCTCCGAACACCTGAACGTCACCGACACCTTTAAGCCTTGCCAATTCATTGACGATGTTGATATGAGCGTAGTTGGAAAGAAATAAGCCATCGTATAATTCGGAGTCGCTGTCCAAGACGATGAACATCAGCTGATTGGGACTTCTTTTCTTCACGGTGACACCTTGTTGTTTTACAGAAGATGGAAGATTGGCCTCAGCGAGATTGACACGGTTTTGTACCATGACGGCTGCTTCGTCGATGTTGGAGCCTAACTCGAAAGTGACTGTCAATGAATAAGCTCCGTCGCTGGAAGAACTTGAACTCATATACATCATTCCTTCCACGCCATTGACTTGCTGCTCGATAGGGACGCCGACAGTTTGTGCGACGGTTTCTGCACTCGCTCCTGGATAATGTGCTGATACCATGACAGTTGGAGGCGTGATGTCAGGATATTGCGCTACTGGTAATGTTCTCAATGTCACCAATCCTGCTATCACTATTACGATGGCAATGACGGTGGAAAATATCGGTCTGTCGATAAAGAATTTCGTAAACATGGCATCAATTGTTTATAGGTTCTACTTTCATTCCAGCCCTGACTTTCAACAAGGCTTTAGTGACAAAACTTTCGTCTGGCGACAATCCTGAAATGACGTGGATAAGACTGTCGTTGATAATCTCTCCGACTTCTATATGTCTGTAAGATACGATGTTATTATCATCGACAACGTAAATGTATCTTCCTAACTGATCTGTTCCGGTAGAAGCGTCAGGAATTAAAATCGCTTCGTTTTCTTCGCCGTATGGTAGCGAGACTGTGCAATACATTCCGCTTTTTAAATCGTATTGCGAATTCTCGAAAAGCGCTCTTAATGTGAGAGTTCCGGTCTTTAGATTTACGAAAGGCGATATATAATTAGGTGTGGCTTCGATAGGAGGGAAGCGGCCTTCTTGCATGTTGACATATACTTTTTGTGGTAACGATGATTCCCAATTTGCGGACGACATCTTTAATGTAAGATATTGATTATCCTCAATGTTGAAATAAGCATAAATAGGATCGTTGTTGTAGATTGTCGTAAGTTTGAAAGGACTGCCGTCGCTGCCTGACACATATTCACCTTCGCCGGCACCGCTGGTCGTCAGCACTCCTGAAATAGGTGCTTTTACGTAACAATAACTTAATGTCGTCTGGGCGTTTTTCAAATCAGCTTCTGCATTTTGAACATTGGCTTGAGCTGTTCGTACGTTAGTTTCCGCTTGTATCAAATCTATCTGACTGATAGCGTCACTTTTAGAAGCTTCCAACATTCTGTCGTAATTGTTTTTGTAATAATCCAGCGAAGCTTTGGCTGACTTTAAATTCGCTTCCGCTTTCTTGACTTCGTTTTCATAAACCGTAGGCTCGATGATATAAAGCAAGTCGCCTTCGTTTATGGTCTGGCCCGAACTGAAGTTTTGCAGTGTGACATAACCACTTACACGCCCGACCACATCAACGATATTGTTTGACAACAAATATCCTGGATAATCTTTATGCAAGACAATCGGCATTACATAAGGTTTTGAGACACTGACTTTTGGCGTTTTAGACGCCACAGAAGTGACGTCTCTATGATTGTTCTTACAACCTAAAATAAATATCAGACATAAAGCCATGATTGTTAATAATGTAAATCTATTAGTTTTCATATTCTAATGTTTTCAGATTTTCAAATTTTGAAATTTTAAGATTTTAATTACTCCCAATACCCTCCCAAAGCTGTATATAATCTTACCAAAGCCAAGAGTGCTGAGTTCCATGCGTTTACAAGATAATTCTGGTCGGAGAGGACGGTGCGCTGAGCGTCGAGGACATTGGTGAAAGTACCGAGGCCTCGCTTGTATAAATCGATGGAAAGTTCTAAGGTTTTGTTGCCTTGTTCCACGACTTGCTGTCCCATCTCGATGGTTTTTAATGCGTTGGCGTAATTGCTCATCTCAGTCTCCACCTCTTGAATCGCATTGAGAATTACATTATTATAATTATCGATATATTCTTCAAGAGTGATTTCCGCCATTTGGACGTTTTTCCGTACTTCCATACCGGAAAACAGATTCCACGAGATGGATGGAGTCAGTTGTAACATCTGACTTTCGTTATTGAAAAAATTCTCTAAGTCGTGAGAGAGATAGCCGAAGCTGCCCGTTATTTTGAATTTAGGGTAGAAGTCGGCTTTGGTTGCGCCGATGCTAGCGGCTTGAGCCTCAATGTTTAACTCTGCTTGTCGTACGTCGGGACGATTCCTGATGACATCGGCGGGAATGCCAACATTGACGAGATGTCTGATGCTTGGCAGCTCACTTACGTTGTTGAAACTATCCTTTAAAGTGGAAGGGTAGGTACCCAGTAATATAGCCAATTCGTTGATACATTGTGTGATATAAGCGTCGAGTCTGGGAATTGTGGCCAGAGTGTTATAATAAACGGACTTAGCTTGAGAGACATCGAGTTGAGTGCCGAGTCCAGATTCGTAACGAGCGATGGTAATGTCGAGGATATTTTTCTCTGACGTAATATTCTGATTAGCAACGATGAGCTGCTGCTGATAAGAACGAAGGTTGAAATAGACTGTCGCGACTTGAGAGCAGAGATTCATTATCGCATTCTGATAAGAAGCCTCCGTAGCGAAATAAGAATTCTTGTTAGCTTTTACGATGTTTCTGTTCTTCCCGAAAACATCAATCTCCCAAGTGGCGTTAAATCCTGCGTTTAAGTAGCTGTTGTCGCGATATTCTTCTTCGGTAGCTATTTCGTAATAATTTAGGCTTGTCCTGCTTAAATCATATTGAGCGTCAATACTTAAACTCGGATAAAAAGCCGATTTCGACTGCTGGTAAAGAACTCTTGATTTTTCAAGAGTGGCTTCAATGGATTGTAAATTATAGTTGTTATTTAAAGCAACAGCTATTAGAGAATCAAGAGTGGAATCCTCGAATCTTTTCCACCAATCGTAATGAGTGATGTTGTTTGTCAGATAGATAGAGTCGATTTGCCATTTTTCCGGAATGACGATTTCCAAATCAATGTCTTTCTGAGCTGAACTACGCAGCGGAAAAAGGAATAGTATGATTAATGATAAAAGTCCAAAGGCTAAAGACGTGGACGAAGGCTGTTGACTGTTGACTGTTGACTGTTGACTTCTTTTCATAACTTCGTTTTTTATCCTCAAACAAAAAATCGAAGTAAAGGTTATGTTAAAAAAGTACCGATGAAATTTTCATCCTAATTTTTGTCCATTACGTCTAATTTTTCTAAACAATTAGAGACGCCATCATTCCATGACGTCTCTAAAACCATTAGCCTTTCGTCTTTAGCCTTTAGCCAATCACTTTATTCTTTCATTAAAATCCGTCAGGATATTCATGTAGTTGATGTAATAGTCGTAAGGCGAGACTTGGCTGTATTTCGTGCATAATCCGTAGAAATGTGTCGCGTCTTGAAGTGCGTTCCAGTCACGGAGAACGTCTTCGTCTTTGCAGCGTTTCACCTTGCCTGCGAATGAATATAATGTCTGCAAAGCGTCGTCTTGAAGGTCGTTGCCCATCCATGAAGAAAGGTCGCGTTCTTCTCCCATCATCGAAAGCGGAACCGGTGCGTCGAAGATACTCATTGTCTGTAGCTTTTTCAGCGTTTCTGATGGCTTCGACATTTCTATATCGTTGTTAAACAATGTCTCTGGAAGATGTTTCATGAAATCCAAGATTCCTGTCGAGGCATCAAATCCATCACCGAAAGTATCATAGTTTACACAGATATTAACGACTTCATCGTCATTGGTTTCCTTGATTTTCTCAACGAATGTCTCTGTCGTTATATTGTCGTTAGCGAAACGTAATGAGAGGTCATCACTGAGATTATAGTTTCTCAACAAAAGTCTCAACTTAGGATTTATAGAATTGGCGTATAAGTAGTTAGGGCTCTTCCATCCGAGAACGTGCTTAGCTCCTTCTGTCAGCATGAGGTTAAATCCCATCTCTGCGACATCGGCACCAATTTCGTTTGAATAGATTAACTCTGTATTAACGAATGTCTTTGGTGTAACGCCGAAAGTATCTTTCATAAGTTTCTTATGCTCATCGACTTGTTTCTTAAAGACATCTAAGTTATGCAATGATGCCAAGGAATGTCCGCATGTGCCTGCCAGCACTTCAACGTTACCGGTCTTGACGAGTTCCTTGAAGCTTTCCAAAGCGTCTGGAGCGTATTGCTGCATCTGTTCGATGGCCTGTCCCGAAAAATAGAAAGCGTATTTCACCTTGTCGCCATATCGTTTTATCTGTTCCATTATGATCTCATTCATAGGAAGATAAGAACGGTCGGCACGACGGCGCATCTCTGTTCTGTTTCTATATTCGTCATTATAAAAATGTCTCTTTCCTACATCGAAGAAACGGTAAGTACGCAAGTTATATGGTTGATGTACTTGAAAATAAAAACATACCGACTTACTCATAATATATATTTTTTGTTTTTTATCAATGGTTTTATTTTTTTTGGACTCATGCGATGAGTCCCTACGTTATTGTGTTATTTCAATTGCTTTTTCATATACGGCCTTGATTTTCTTGGACGCGAATTCCCATTTGAGGTTATCGACTTCTTCCTTGCCTTGTCGCTTGAACATCTCGCTCAATGTCGGATAATGACAGAGTCCGTAGATGGCGTCGGCGAGTCCGTTGATATCCCAGAAATCGACTTTGAGTGCGTTCTCAACGACTTCAGAAACGCCTGATTGTTTTGAGATGACACAAGGAACATCCAAGCGCATCGCTTCAAGCGGAACGATACCGAAAGGCTCTGAAATTGAAGGCATCACGAATACATCCGACATTGCGAACATCTGATCTACATCGTTGCCTTTGAGGAATCCTGTGAAATGGAAGTTAGCGCCCATCTTAAGTTGCGCCACACGACGTATCATCTTAGGTAAGAGGTCACCAGTGCCAGCCATGACGAAATGTATCGTCGGGTCGTATTGTAAGATCTTATGCGCTGCTTCCACAAAATATTCCGGTCCTTTCTGATAAGTGATACGACCGAGGAAAGTGACGACTTTATTCTTTAAGCCGCAAGTCTCATATTCAGAACGGCGTTTGTCGTTAGGTTCCACTGCGTTATGAACTGTGATGACTTTATCCGGATTGATGCCGTATCTCTCGACGACGATTTTTCTTGTGAGGTCACTGACGGTTATCACGATGTCGGCGGCTTCCATGCCACGACGCTCGATGGAATAAACAAGACTGTTGACATTCTCGCCTGAGCGGTCGAATTCTGTAGCGTGCATGTGAACCACGAGCGGTTTTCCTGTTGTCTCTTTCGCAGCGATACCTGCAGAATATGTAAGCCAGTCGTGAGCGTGAATAACATCAAATTCGTCTTTATGTTCGAGTGCCAAAGAAGAACCGATGAGTGCATAACGAGCTACTTCTTCCATCAAGTTAGCTCCGTATTTACCAGAGAATTCATATCTTGGCAAAAAGACCGGACTCTGGAAATGATTAGTAGCACGTTGTTCCTCAACGATCTGCTCAAAACGTTCAGGACCGACATAAGGAATGATATTGGAGCCTATCTCCATATATTGAACTCTATCCCAATAGGATCTATCTTTTTCATTATCAATATTGACAGTCACATCGCTCGCATTGAGAAGACGGACGTTGGTTTCATCTTCATCGCCGTGAGCCTTGGGAACCACGAAAAGCACGTCCACGCCGTTCTTGGCGAGGCCTTTCGTCATTCCGAAACAAGCAGTGCCGAGACCTCCGGTGATATGAGGAGGAAATTCCCAGCCAAACATCAACACTTTCATAATATTAGTTTTTCAATCCGTCAATAACATATTTCAAATATAACAAGGCTGCCACGCTCGTCGATTGTGAGATACAACCTCTCGACTCATGAGGCGGGTTGCCGTCGTAAATCTCAGATATCGTACCGATTCCATTTTCAGCTATAACATTTTCAAATGAATCGTACAAATCTTCGAGATAAGGTAACGATGTCTTTCCATAAAGTGACAGAGCCGCATCAGCGTAAGGCATTATCAACCATGGAAATACAGTTCCGTTATGATATGCCGTCTCTCTTTCTCTGTGATTACCGATAGTCACTTCTCTGTAAAACTCAGAACGTGGTGATAATGAACGCAATCCTCTGTTTGTCAACAACTCAGAACGTGTTATGTCAAAAATCTTCTTCTTCTTCAAGACATCGTTAAGAGGACAATATGGCAATGATATAGCAATCAACATATTAGGACGAACCATATCATTTTTCTCATTATCGTTTATATAATCATAGAAGACGTCATTTTGTTCATTATAGAAACATTTTGTAAATGATTTCTTAACATTATCAGCGACATTCTGCCATTTTTGCAAGTCAGGATTTTTCTTGTCAGCTTCTTTCAAAAGCTCGACGGCATAACGTAATGCATTGTACCATAAAGCGTTTATCTCGATATTCAATCCTGTTCTTGGAGTGTAAGGTTTGCCGTCGCAGAAGACGTTCATCCAAGTGAGAGCGAGATCTTCGTTACCAGCGTAAAGAAGTCCGTTTTCTAAAGTCTTGACATTGAAGTCAGTTCCTTCAATAAAGGCATTCAATATCTTAGACATCACTTCGCCATAATCTTTCCAGATTGATTTCTTAGTCGCGCCGAGCATAGTTTCATATTTCTGCATGATAAGGAAGAACCAAAGCGGAGAATCTACGGCTGTGTAATATAAAGATTTCTGATAATATCTGTTTGAGAAGAAAGGACCTTGCATTGTATCGATCAGATATTTAAGCAATTCCTTGAAAGTCTTCTTATCACCCGAAGTGAGGATAAGTCCAGGAATCGAGAGAAGAGTGTCGCGACCGCAGCTGCCGAACCAAGGGAAACCAGCGAACATACGAGTTCCGTCTTTCTCTCTGATGATGAACTGCTGCGCTGAGTTTTGCAGACAATGTTCGAAGCTGTCGCGAGGAATACGAGCCTCTACCAAAGATTCAAACTGACGTTTGAAAGTAGCAGGACTCTTTTCTTCGAGGCCGGCAGAGACTATTATCGACTCGCCTTGTTTCAGTTCGAGGTCGAAGAAACCTGGAACGTAAAGATCCTCCACTGCATCGTAGCCTCGTTCAAACTCTCTGATATAGAAATTGTTGTAATACCAAAGAGGAGCGTGAGTATATTCCACGTTCTTTGAAAATTGCAGGCAAAGCGGATCGTAGTTTTCGTACATACGCCAAAAAGCGCCGTTTTTCAAAGGAACATATTTACGGTTAGCGTCGTGATTTTCATAAGTGAGGCTGTGAACGTTACGAAAAGCGAGGAAAGGCTGTAAGCGCAGCGTAATAGGCTGAGCAGCTTCAACGACATTATAGCGAATATAAATCCTGTTTTCGTTTTCCGCGAAGATATATTCTTTAGTTATTTTCGTACTGCCCACTCTATATAATAATTTAGGTATCGGTTCGGCAGAGAACTCTCTGATATATTTATGACCGTGAGGCATTATAGTTCCGTCCTCGTACTGATGAACGCCGAAATGGAACTCTTCTTTGTTCACGATGACAGTCTCGTCGATGGACGAAAGCAAAACATGATTGTAGCTGTCGAGTTGCGGTTGCGGCACCACGAGCAATCCGTGATACTTTCTCGTGTTGCAACCGATGATTGTCGTATTGCAGAAGGCACCCGAACGATTAGAACGAAGAACTTCCTTGTTCATAGTAAATTCAAGGTTTACCAAATGCTGCTTATCGAAAGAAATATATGCCATTGTATAATAATTTCGTTTAATTTAAGGAACACGCAAATATAAAATAAAAGAAATAGAAAAACAAGAAGATAAAGGTTAATTTTTTTTAAGAAATTGAAAAAAATCTGAAGTTTTAAGATTTAATTCCTAATTATTATGTAGCTTTGTTCCTATTAACAATTTTCATTAACTTCGTACCTTAATTTATCTGCTGTTATCATGAAACACATTATCGACAAAACTAAAAAAATATTAGGAATTTCGGCTTTGTTGCCAATCATAACATCTTGTAACGAAAAGGAACAAAAACCGATGAATATCCTTTTCATAATGTCTGACGATCACTCGTATCAGACTATCAGCGCTTACGACACTTCGTTCATTCATACTCCTAATTTAGACAGAATCGCTAACGAAGGCGTGCGTTTTAATAATAGTTTTGTCGCCAATTCCATCAGCGCTCCTTCGCGTGCTTGCCTGCTCACCGGAAAGCATAGCATGGCGAACGGTTTCACCGATAACAGCTGTACTTTCGACGGAAGTCAGCAGACATTCCCGAAACTGATTCGTGATAAATACGAGACAGCTATTATTGGCAAATGGCATCTCAATTCCGACCCGACAGGCTTTGACCACTGGGATATATTGATAGGTCAGGGTGATTATTACAACCCGACTTTCATCCGTAACGGCGAGAAGATTCAACGTGAAGGTTACGCCACAAATATCACGACTGACATTGCTTTGGAATGGCTGGAGAATGAACGTAATCTGGAAAAGCCATTCTGTCTTTTGCTGCATCACAAAGCTCCGCATCGCACTTGGATGCCAGACACTTGCGACTTCAAATTATTTAAAGACAGTAACTTCCCATTGCCTGAGACTTTTTACGACGATTACGAAGGTCGCCTAGCAGCTAAAGAAAATAAGATGTCGATTAGCAAAGACATGGATTTGGTCTATGATTTGAAACTTGCTGATAAAGATAGTATTATTCATAGTAATCCGGATCTTGAAGGCTGGGGACGCTGGATGTATAACAATATGAATCCTGAACAGAAGAAAGCTTGGGATGCTCATTATGATGTTGTCATTGAGAAGTTTAAGGAACTGAATCCGACGGGAGAAGAATTAGACAGATGGAAATATCAGCAATATATGCGAGATTATCTTCGTGTGATAACTTCCATCGATAGGAATGTCGGTCGCGTACTCGATTATCTTGAAGAAGAAGGGCTTTTGGAAAATACGCTCGTGATTTACACCTCCGACCAAGGATTCTATATGGGTGAGCACGGCTGGTTCGATAAACGCTGGATGTATGAAGAATCGTTCAGAACGCCTTTGTTGGCGAGATTCCCTGGCGGCGTGAAAGGCGAGATCAACGAGATGGTTCAGAACATAGATTATGCACCTACATTTTTGGAATTGGCAGGCGTCGAGATTCCTGACGACATGCACGGATGTTCGTTTTTACCTTTATTAAAAGGTGAAAAATATGTGCCAAATCGTGACGGAATTTATTATCATTATTACGAATTCCCGGCTGAGCACCACGTCAAACCTCATCTTGGAATACGCACTGAGACTCACAAACTTATTCATTTCTATGAAGATGACGTATGGGAACTTTACGACATGCGCTACGACCAAAAAGAAATTAACAATATTTATGGAGAAAAGGGCACGGAAAAAATAACATCAACTTTAAAGGAAAAGCTGATGTTATTAAAAGAGCAATATGGTGAAAATAAGGAGTCTTTTTAGAGACTTCCTTATTTAAGTTTCAGTTGTTCGCCGTCTTCTTCAACGACGTGTTTTTTCCATGAATCAGGATAGCCTGCTTGTTTTGGCTTTGCTGGATAACCATGTCCGTTATCGATGAATTTTCCGTTTTCTTCTTGTTTGATATTGCTATCCAAATATTTTACTAACAAGAAATTATCTAATTCTTTCCAGCGTTTTACTGTATTTTGTCCGGCTTTAGAAGAGAAATCTGTCAGATATGCTACGGCTTCTTCTTTTGAATTATTTAAAAGTTCTAATGCTTGATTATCAGTATTTTTGACTTGAACTTGATATTCTGTTTCCAATTCTTTCTGAACTTTTTGAATGTCGCCGATGACTCTGTTGTAGAACAGATATTTGAAATGAGCCACTCTGTTGAAAACCCAGAAGGCTGCATTGTCGGAATAAGTTATCATATTGCCGTTACCTTGTCTGAATTCTTCAGGGACTTCTGTTATTGAGCAATAGAAAGGTGTGTAAAGTGTTGAGTTTGTGTCGTCAACGCCGAACCAAATGATTCCGCCGATTTCATCTGGCAGCCAGTTTCTTGTCTGAGCGATGAATGAAAAACCTGTTTGTTGTGTCACTGTACATCTTTCGTGGAAATATTTTTCACCTTCGTGTTCCCAATATAGCGGAGTCCATCTGTAAGGAGAACCGAACGGATCGGCGCCAACACCTTTAGATTTGTCTAATTCCGTGTTTTGGAAGTGATTACGCATGAAATACATCATGTCGTCCAATGATATTTTTCGGTTAGGTTTCACGTAAAGAGGCATTCTTGGATTTTCAAGATTGTTACCGGTTGCATAATCCCAATATTGTTCCATGCCGTCGCATACATCATTGAACATCATCCATACACGGAGGTCGCAGATGCGGGCGGCCGAGAAATCGACAGGTGCGAAAGCAGCCGAGAAATCAAATTCTGCATCTTTGCCGTCAAAATAATTCTTTCTTCTTGCAAAATCGATGATGTCGTGTTTGTAAATTACTTCAACATCTTGATTATAAAGCTTTTTCCATTCTTTATCGGTGATGGATTTCTTGCCGTCTCTCAAAGGAAAGGTAGTGATGCGTGCGGCATTTGCATGACCTGAGACGTAACCGTCTGGAATTCTGATCGCGACCCAGACAGCACCTTTGTCGGAGTTGATGGTATCGTTCAGCTTCTTATCGTATTTAGGAGTGTAGCCTTTTCCTATTATCTCCATGTACCAGACTTCGTTAGCGTCTGATATTGAGAATGTTTCTCCGTCGCTACCGTAGCCGTATTCTTCAACTAAGTCGGCCATTATTTTAATTGCTTCTCGAGCTGAAGTGCTGCGTTCAAGAGCCATAAACATAAGGCTGCCGTAGTCGATCAATCCTTTAGGATCGATGAGTTCTGTGCGACCTCCGAAAGTCGTTTCTCCTAAAGCTACTTGATTTTCATTGATATAGCCCACGACTTGATAGGTATGAGCCGGTTGTGGAACGTAGCCTCTTATCTCGTTGGTGCCTCTGTCGTAAATTGTGCGCAAGCTTCCTGGAGTCCAGTCGGAGGCAGGAGTGAAGTAAAGTTCTCCGTATCTGATGTGGGAATCTGCGGCGTAAGTGATGAAGTTCGAACCGTCAACAGAAGCGCCTTTTGTTACTAAAAAGTTTGTACATGCCTGTAAATCAATGTTTAATAAAATTAAAAACATTGATAATAATACATTTGTTTTTCTCATAATGGAATAATTTTTTTTCTTTGACAAAGATAGGAAAAGACAACGGTCAACGGACAATAGACAACGGATTTTTTTATGGATTTTTGGTGTGTTATCTGGAATTAATATGTTATTTTTGACGATTATAATTTTTTTCAGATGAAATATCAATCAGTACCTTTAGCTGAGAGGCTGCGTCCAACTTCTTTGGAGCAATATATCGGGCAAGAGCATCTTATAGGTGAGAATGCGGTTTTGCGTCGTTCTATAGAGAGCGGTCGCATTCATTCAATGATTTTCTGGGGACCTCCAGGTGTGGGAAAAACTACGCTGGCATCAATAATTTCTAAGCAGGTCAAAAGGCAGTTTTATGTGCTGAGCGCTATTAATAGTGGCGTGAAGGAAGTGCGTGAAGTCTTCGACAGAGCTCGTATGGCTCCAGATACGCCTGTGCTTTTCATTGATGAAATCCACCGTTTCAGTAAGTCACAGCAGGATTCTCTTCTCAATGCTGTTGAAAAAGGACTCGTAATATTAATAGGTGCTACAACCGAAAATCCGAGTTTTGAAGTCATTTCGCCTCTGCTTTCAAGATGTCAGGTGTATGTCTTGAAGTCCTTGGAAAAGAATGACTTGGAAAAACTGATAAATAATGCGCTTCCTGTATTGGAAAATGATTTTGGCAAGAAGATCGAACTTCAGGAGAAAGAGGCTCTTATGCAGATAAGTGGCGGCGATGCTCGTAAGTTGCTCAATGCTCTTGATTTGGTTGTAGGAATGACGTATGAGGCGAATCCTGATGCGGAAACGCTGACGATAACAAACGACATCACGACTCAATATATTCAGAATAACTTGCTGAAATACGATAGGTTAGGGGAGATGCACTACGATATTATCTCCGCTTTTATAAAATCGATGCGCGGTTCTGATCCTAACGCTGCCGTCTATTATCTGGCACGCATGATTGAAGCTGGCGAAGATCCTCTGTTCATCGCTCGACGTATGTTGATATTGGCTTCTGAAGATATTGGTAACGCTAATCCTAACGCATTGCTGCTCGCGAACACTTGTTTCGACGCTGTTAATAAAATCGGTTTCCCTGAAAGTAGGATAATCCTTTCTCAGACAGCTATTTATCTGGCTTCATCTCCAAAAAGCAACGCTTCTTATATGGCGATAAACATGGCGCAAGATGTCGTCCGCAAGACTGGAAACCTCAGCGTTCCTATGCACTTGCGTAATGCTCCGACAAAACTGATGAAAGACATCGGCTACAGCGATGGCTATAAATACGCTCACGATTATGAGGGTAATTTTGTGGAACAGGAATTTCTTCCTAAAGAAATATCAGGAACTAAATTTTATCAGCCGCAGAATAATCCTCGTGAAAGAGAAATGCAGAATTCGTTGAGAACCAAATGGAAAGAGAAATATGGGTATTGACGGAATTGAAAATTTTCGTAAAATTTCGCGTCAATTATTGGATAAAATATTTTCGTGAATCTTCATCACTTGCGGAATAAGCATCTCAATGCCATCATTATTAATAATGTAATCTGACTTATTGATTTTTGTTTCTTCGTTCCATTGGAGTCTCATTCTTGACCTGACGTTTTCTTCGTCGCATTTGTCGCGAAGCATGGCTCTCTGTAATCTTATTTCTTCTGGCGCAGAAACGAAGATGATCTTGTCAAATTGCTTGTCGAAGCTTTTTTCAAAAAGTATTGCCGATTCAAACAAGATGTAATCTGAATCTTGTCTCTCACACCATTCATCGAAGGCCTTGTTTAATTGCGGATATAAAACTGACTCTATGAATTGCAATGACTTAGGATTTTCAAATAGATGATAGGAGAGGAGTTTCTTGTTTAGACTTCCGTCATTGAAATAAACTTCGTCATTAAAATATTCGGTGATTTGTTTTTTTATTTCTGGAAGCAGATACAATTTCTTGGTTTCTTCATCAGAGTAAAATGTATTGATTCCCAGGCAATTGAATATCTTACATACCAGACTTTTTCCGCTGCCGATATTTCCGGTTATTCCGATGCGCTTAATTGTCATTTTTTTCAATAATGATATATTCTACTTCTTTAGGTTCTATGCTGATAATTTTTGTATTGCTAGGATAATCAGCAAGATATATTGGAAGGAAATTGTTGTCTGGGCTGATGTCGGCTGTGTCTATATTTACTTTGAAAGAATTTTCCTTTGTTATGTTGTAATCTGTTAACGATACGATGTACTTTATTCTGACCTTGTCAGGGAAAAGTCTTAAATTTTGTTTGGAATCATTGGTTATTGGCACATTTGCGACAGCTTCGGTGTATTTTTCAACGAAAATCTTGACGTTGATGTCTTTATGATTAGTGTTTAGCATGTCGTCAAGTTTCAATGGAAGATAGGTGTCGATATTTTGGTTAATATTTCTTAACGTAAGGTTTTCTGTATAGACGTTGTCTATTGTCGATATTTTGTTTTTAGGTCCGTAAATTGTGACGGAATCTGGTGTTAATTGTATTTTCCCTAATCTGTTGTATTGTTTTTCGTAAGTCAAATCGACATTTGGTATTACCTTAACTCTAATGGAATCAAGTTGTTCCATGTTAAGGATGATTCTGTTGTCGTCGAAGGAGACTTCACTTGGCTCTATTGTGAGGAAGCTTGCGATTTTTTCTTTAGCGTAGCTGCTGTTAAAAGAGTAGGTGCTTTCGCCGTCTTTGTGCAAAGGCACCTCCTCCAATGAAATATCAACTTTACGTCTTGAATAAGGTTTGAAATAATAATTTAACAATTCAAATCCGCTTGTCGATAATGTAACTTTGATTTTTTGAGTTCCGTTTGTAAGAACCAGGTCCGCAGGAGCGTCTTTTATGTTAATGGTAAGAGGTTCAGTTACAGTATAATTGGTCGATAACTTAATTAATAACCATAACAAAGCGGCTATTGTGACAAACGTCATCATGCTGCTGAATTGTTGAAATGTCTGTGACTTGTTATTTTTTCTTACCATTTGTTAGCAAATTACGCAGCTCCGCCTACTTGACTTGCATTAGGAACGATTGCTGATTTTTCGAATTCGATTTTTGTGTTGTGGTCAACGCTTACAACAACAGTGTGTTCTCTAACTTCATCAACTTTGCCGTGTATGCCGCCGATTGTAACGACTTTGTCGCCTTTTTGGAGACTTTCACGGAATTTTTGTTGTTCTTTAGCTCTCTTGTTTTGAGGACGGATGAAGAATAACCAGAAAATCACGAAGATTAAAAGTAATGGTAAAAGGCTTCCCCATGAAGAACCTTGTTGTGCACCTGCTGCTTGAAGCAGAAACATGTTTAAAACGTTCATAATAATTTATTTAAAATGTGTTAATATTTTCAACTTGTGCTTTTATTCTTAGAATTGATTCCGAAGGATTTGTATTTGATTTCACGACAAGTCGTTTGTTCTGAAATCCTTTGTGGCCTTTGCTATCGTAAGTTATTGTGATCTTGCCGCTTTCGCCAGGTTTAATTGGTTCGCTGGAATAATCTGGTGAGGTGCAGCCGCATGTCTTTTCTATGCTTGTTATGATGAGCGGTGCGCTGCCAACGTTTTTGAATTTGAATGTATAACTGACTTGTTCACCTTGTAATATCTTGCCGAAATCGTGTTCCGTTTTTTCAAATTTTATCGCAGGTACATTGATACCTTTGACACCTTCCGCCGAACTCGGATTGTTGACTAAAGCGGTGCTGAGTCTTTCTTCTTTTGTCTCGCAAGAAATCAGCCCGATCAGAATCACTAGTGATAAAATTAATCTTTTCATTATCTCAGTTTATTATTTAACGTTTATTTGTCTAATTTGTTCAAAGATCAGCGTCCGCTACCGAAAATTGTTACGGATCCTTCATAACGGACGTATTCTTCATATTCTCCGACGCATTCTAACACATAGAAATATGTTCCGTCAGGTAAATTGCCTCCGTCCCAGTCGTTTTTGTAATCCTCTGATCTATAGACTATTCGTCCCCATCTGTTAAAAATACTTAACTTGGTTCTTAAATAATAGTCGTTCAGTGGATTGTAATTGCCGTATTCTAAATTTCTTTCTTTATTGTTCTTGTTTCCGCCGGAAGGATTATTGTCGATGATGAAGTAGTCGTTGATGCCGTCACCATTTGGAGTGAAAATGTTAGGAATCTTTAACTTTACAGGCAAGACTATGATGTCGGTCGAAAAAGTTGTGTCGCATCCGTATTCTGCTGACTTTACGTTTAAATCGACTTTAAACGGACTTCCTGATTTTGAAGTTCTTGTATAAATGTTGGTCGGTTCCTGTAAGTTGGAGGTGCTTGTTATTTCGTTGTTTTTGTCGGGATTATTGTAGAAGGCCCATGACCATGAATTGTATTCTACCAAATCTATTTCTCCTTCAAAGCCGAATGTTACGTGAGGATTTTCAAGATATGCCGTATCTTTAGGATCGGATATTATTTCTAATTTTGGATTTGGATAAGCTTTTGGGATGAATGTAGCGGTTTGTGTGCAAGAGTAGCCTTCAGTCGTCACACCAGTGACATCGACGTGATATTCTTTCCATGCTTTCAATCCGATGGCTTCTTGCGGGTTGTTCGGATTTGTCAAAATATTTTTGTCATAATCAGAATACCATTCGTAAGTAAATGATACATATCCTTTTCCGGATGCTGTGGCAATGACTTTTGCGGTCTGTCCGTTGTCGGCCTTATTGTTGCTGCATGTCAGCTGAGTCTGTTCGAATTCGATTTTGAATTCATTCATTACGCTTATCTCGATGTCGTCGGAACATTCCTCTTGTGTCAGTGTATTCGTGACGACAACGCTGTACGTAGCTTTTTCAGTCACTTCTATGTTAAGCGCAGCGTCGGTTTCTCCGCTGAGGACAATGCCGTTTTTCGACCATTGATATGTATGATTCACATTAGCTTCCACATGTAACGAAATCTCTTCTCCGTAACAAATAGGCAAATCAACACCTTCGGGAAGTTTTATCTCGCAATTGATTTGCGCTTTTAGTCCGACAATGTTGAAGATGAATGACAATAAAACAAATATTCTGAAAAAGCCAGTGCTTGTTATATTTTTATTCATTTGTTTAATGTGCTTTTTGATTTCTGCAAAGATAAAAAAAATCTACATATAATAATGTGAAACTCTATCTTTTATTGCCTTGATCTGAAGAAATTTCTCCTCTTAATTGTTATTAACATTATCGTGACAAAATGTCATTTTTTTACATTGGAAATAATTTTGATGAACGTAAAACAAACAACAAAAAAATAATCAAAATGGATTCAAATCAGTCTGTAATCAACAGTTATGCTCGCAACCTCAATGACTTGGCTTCTTCAGGAAAATTGGATCCTGTCATTGGTCGCGATGATGAAATAAGGCGCGTGCTTCAAATCTTATCGCGCCGAACCAAAAACAACCCTATATTAATAGGTGAGCCTGGAGTCGGAAAGACAGCCATCGCCGAAGGGCTGGCTCAGAGGATAATTCATGGCGATGTGCCTGAAAATCTGAAATCTAAAAAAGTGTATTCCTTGGATATGGGCGCTCTCATCGCTGGCGCTAAATATCAGGGCGAATTTGAGGAAAGATTAAAGAATGTCGTTAAGGAAGTCGTTGACAGTCAAGGTGAAATAATTCTTTTTATAGATGAGATTCACACTCTCGTAGGTGCTGGCGCTTCCGGAGGCGCGATGGACGCTGCCAACATCTTGAAACCTGCTCTCGCTCGTGGCGAACTGCAAGCCGTGGGCGCTACGACTCTCAACGAATATCAGAAATATTTCGAGAAAGACAAGGCTCTTGAACGTCGTTTCCAAATCGTTATGGTCGATGAGCCTTCTGAAGAATCTGCCATCTCAATCCTCAGAGGTCTTAAGGAAAAATATGAAAACCATCATCAGGTGCGTATCTTGGACGAAGCTATCGTCGCTGCCGTCGATCTTTCAATACGTTATATCTCAAATCGTTTCCTTCCTGATAAAGCCATCGACCTCGTTGATGAGGCGGCTTCTCGTCTGAGATTGCAAATCAATTCTTTACCTGAAGATCTTGAAAATATAGAACGTAAGATTCGTCAACTCGAGATCGAACGCGAAGCTATCAAACGTGAAAAAGATAAAAAGAAAATCGATGAGCTTTCAAAAGTCATTGAAGAACTTAACGTGGAACGTGCAGAGATTAAGTCGCGTTGGGAGACGGAACGTAGTTTTATAGAAAAGATTCAGAATGAGAAGAAAAATATAGAACGCTACCGTTATGAGGCTGAGGCCGCTGAACGTGACGGCAACTATGAACGCGTGGCGGAACTGCGTTACGGTAAGATTCCTGATGCGGAGAAAAATATAGAAACCGCAAAGGAAGATTTGAAGAAGGTTCAAGGTGATAATCCTCTCATCGATGAGGTCGTTAATGCGGAAGACATCGCGGAAATCGTTTCTCGCTGGACGGGCATTCCTGTGAATAAGATGTTGCAGAGCGAGCGCGAGAAACTGCTTAATCTTGAAAAGGAATTACATAAACGCGTCGTGGGACAAGATGAGGCTATCGTGGCTGTGGCTGACGCAATAAGAAGGAGCAGGGCAGGACTTCAGGATGCGCGCCGCCCGATAGGTTCGTTTATCTTCTTAGGAACGACGGGTGTGGGTAAGACGGAACTCGCTAAGGCTCTCGCAGAATTTCTCTTCGATGATGAGAATAATATGGTGCGCATCGATATGTCGGAATACCAGGAACGTCATTCGGTCTCTCGTTTGATAGGAGCGCCTCCAGGTTATGTCGGCTACGATGAAAGTGGCCAGCTGACTGAAGCTGTACGTCGTAAGCCGTATTCAGTTGTTCTTCTTGACGAAATTGAAAAAGCGCATCAGGATGTGTATAATATTCTTTTACAAATCCTTGATGATGGTCGCTTGACTGACAACAAAGGTCGTCTCGTGGATTTCAAAAACACTATCATCATTATGACGTCAAACATCGGAGCGATGGCGATACAAGAGATGATGACTAAGAACGAAGAACTAAGAGCTAAGAACGAAGAACTTGAGGCTCAAAGCTCAAAGATTACTGCTCAAAGCTCTGACACTGACTTTGAAGAAATGCGTAATAAAGTGATGGAGATTTTGCGTCAGTTTATGAAGCCTGAATTTTTGAATCGTATTGATGACATTATCATGTTTACTCCTTTGTCTAAAGAACAGATTATCAATGTTGTTTCAATGCAGTTCCATTCTTTGAAGAAAATGCTTAAGAAAAACGACATCGACATCGAGATGACATCGGAAGCGATGAAGCATATTGCAGAAACGAGTTATGATGTCCGTTATGGCGCGCGTCCGGTGAAACGAATGATGCAACGCGAACTCATCAACAACCTTTCAAAGATGATTCTGTCTGATAAAGTTAATAAGGAAAAACCAATTATCGTAGATTACGATGGGGAAGGGGTTGTGTTTAGGAATTAGTTGGGAATTGGGAATTGGGAGTTGGGAGTTAGGAATGAATAATTGTAGGGGCGTGGTTTGCTGCGTCCCTATTGTTTGTGTTGAATTTTTGATTTGATATTATCATATGTTTTTGGATATTTTTCTAATTTGTTCCATTAAGGTGATTTTTTTGTTATAACAAGTGATTGTAACAAATAACCTTACAAAGTTAAGAAAAATATTTTTAAAGTAGGGGAGTGAAAAGAGTGTTTTTGTGTTTGATTTGCAAATGATATTTTGATATGTTTTTTTTGAGGATATCTTAAGATTTTTCAATCTCAAATCTTTTGAATTTTACTCCATTCTGGTTTTTCTCATTTACACAAAGATATGTATTTTTGTCAAGAATTTCTATCACTTGAAACTCTTTTCTTGATTTGATTTCTATTACCCAAGAATATAACTCAATGTCGTTCTTGTCAATGTCTTTGTTGTTTTTGGTGGTTTTGTTTTTGTAATCGTGTTCTTTTATGCTTACGATAATTTCCAGAAATTCTCTAATTTTTTCTGTGTCATTTGTCATTATCCAAATTTTGAAAAACAAGATAATGTTTAAAATAGCTGTTGCTAGCAATATTACTCCTATTGTTATTTCCATTTTTTAGAATTTTAAGTTAATTTTTTACCAAAGATATTTAAAGTATGTGGCAAAAGTATTGTAAATAATTCTTTAATTTATTAGATGTAAGTATCTCAATCGGATACAGTATCCAATCTGATTACAGCTGTTCGTATTCTTCTGAAAGGTCTTTGAAGAAGTCGTGTTGCAAGGCTTTGGAGATGTGGAGTAGGAGGGAAATGTCTAAATTGTCTTTTCGGAAGATTTTATGTATATGCGGACGAGTGCAGCAAATATCTTTAGCCAGCTGTGTGGCTGTGATATTCTTTTCTCTCATTACTTGCTTTATGTGTTGTCCGATATGCATAAAAAGAACGTGGAATTAAGCTTATTTGTCCCTGGGTTTCCACGCCCTTCCATCAATAAGTTATTCCACGCCAAAACAGGCGTTTCCTAACGTCTTCTTGATGGAGTTCTCTTGCGAGATATTGTGGAAATTTTGGGACAAGAATCGTTACGAAATGCTATATTATAATATGTCTAATATTTATCTTTTGTTTAATCTATATGGTGCTTTTTTGAATTTTTTAACTTTGCAAAGATACGTTTATTTAAACTATAAATAATGGTAATTTGTCAATTTTGAAAAATGTTGTTATTTGCAATGACTATACTTGCAGGAATATGTTGAATCCCTTTATCTTCTGTGTATATCACTACAGATTCACCTCGCTTGGATTTTTCCTGGAGCATACGTTTTTCAGCCAATTCTAAACCAGCATTAAGCTTTTCTACAAATTCGTTTGCTTCTTTATTTGACATAGTTTTTTATTTTTTTATATGTAGTTTCTGAAAATATTTTAAAATCTATATTTTTTCCGCCTTTTGCTATAAAAGTACGAGGGCTTTTACTATTGTCATAGATAGCCCAAACATCAACTTCTTTCATGAAAATGTTAAATAGATTTTTGATACCGTTGACATATCTGCGTTGGATAACATCAATAGGAATATTATGTCCTCCATTGCTAACACGTTCTGCAACACGTTGTATTGCTAACTCTGGCGTTTCCAACCAGAAAAATATCAAGTAAACTTTGTAACCTCTATCTTGAGCTTTTTTGATTAAGTTGATATATGATTTTGTGGCAAGTGTTGTTTCTATGGAAAATGTCTCGTTTTTATTCAATAATTCATCTATTCTTGATAGCATTATTCTTCCTGCTTCAATAGCAGCATTTTCAGGATTGAAAGGGGATAGTCCTTTGGCTATTTCATCAGCGTTTACAAATTCTTTACATTGTAAAATTTCAGGTAGAACCGTATATGATGCTGTGGTTTTTCCAGCACCGTTACAACCGCTGATGATATATAGATTTTTATTCATGATATGCAAAGATAAGTATTTCTCTTTATAAGCAACATTGCATAACAAAAAAAGTTTTACTTATGAATAAAGGTTGGGTGAATTTTTCGTGTAATTTAGTGCAATTCCGTGGAAACAAAAAAAATCCGCCGAGGTTTTCGACGGATTTTCTTATTATCAAGATTTAGAATCTCAAGCTTCTGCTTCTGTTGTTTCTTCAGCTGCTGGAGCTTCTTCTGTTGCTTCTGCATTTTCTGCTGCTGCAGCTGCTTCAGCTTCTGCTCTTCTCTTTGCTAATTCAGCAATACGTGCTTCGTTAACTTTAGCTTCAGCTTCTAATCTTTCTTTTTGGATAGCTCTTTTTTGTTCTGCTGTTGCTTTTACTGCTTCAGCTGCTTTAGCTTCCTTCTCTTTCATCCAGTTTTGGAATTTAACTTCAGCTTGTTCTGCTGTCATAGCGCCTTTCTTAACACCAACTAATAAGTGTTTTTTCAATAAAACGCCTTTTTGTGAAAGGATAGAACGAACTGTGTCTGTTGGTTGAGCACCTTTGTTTAACCAATCCAAAGCTTTGTCAAAGTTGAGGTTGATTTGAGCTGGTTGAGCTACAGGATTGTAGGTACCGATTTTTTCTGTGAAGCGACCATCACGTGGTGCGCGAGCGTCTGCAATTACAATATGATAAAATGGTTGACCTTTTTTACCATGTCTTTGTAATCTCATTTTTGCTGGCATAAACTAAATTTTTTAAATGTTAATAATAATCTAACTGTTAAACCTACCCGAGGTTTGCGGGTGCAAAAGTACAAAATTTTTCTTTACGAATTACGTCCGTACAAAATTATTTTTCAATTAGTTAATTTTTAGTTCATCGATGAAAATCCATGCTGGATAACCATAGCCTGAATGGCCTTCTGGACACATGTGTGGCTCGATGATGATATTGATATAACGTACGTTTGTCTTCTCAAAATCAACGCTATATGATAAAACGCCGTCTTCTGCAATTGTCTCGATAGGGAATTCTTGATGATGAATTTCTTCGTAATTTTCTCCATCGTTAGATCCTAAAATTGTCACTGACTTAGCATTGAAAATCCAATCGCCTTTGGTTAGATTGCAGTTGAATGTCAAATTGCTTATCTCTTGTTCTTCTATCATGTCGATTTTTGCGTCAAGATTTTCTCCGAAGAAAGCAATCCAACGTCCAGTTTTGTAATTCTTGCCACCAGAAAGTCCGTCAATCAAAGTGTTTGCTCCGTCAAAACGATAGTTTTCGTGTGGTTCGTTCTTCAAAGTGATAGGTTTCATCGATGACTTGCTGAGTTCGATGTCGGTCTTGAATTCTTTACCGACGCTCTTTGCTCTCTTGACGATAGCTCTTAATTTGGCGTTTTCTGTGAGTTTGAGTGCTTCTGTGTATTTTGTTCCGTTTGTTAAAGGATCTGTTCCGTCTAAGGTGTATAAAATGTCACCTTCACCGAACTTAGACATTGTAACATCGATGCATTTTGCTTCCACGTTAGGAATTATCTTGACATCAATGTCAAAAATGTGCTTTGCATAATTCCAGCCTTTAAGGTCGTAGAATTCAACCATTTTATAAGCGCGTTCACGGAAATCTTCGTAATTCTTCTGTTCTGGTAAAACCCATTGTACTTCAGTCAATGCGTCCATTCTTGGCAATACTCTGTAGAACACTGTGTTCATGTTTTTGATATATTCGACCCAGAGGTTCGCTTGCGGGCCCAAGATGTGTTTCGCTTCTTCTTCTGTTAAGTCTGAAGGAATTGGTTCGAATTCATAGACTCTGCTTACTGGAATGTAGCCTCCGATTGCGAGTGGCTCGTCGTCGGTGTTGTCTGTTTGGTAATAATCGAAGTAGAGGTGGGAGCAAGGTGTCATAATGACATCGTGGTGTTGTTTCGCACCTTCTTTACCGCCGTCGATGCTTCTCCAGCTCATTACTGTCACGTTTGGTCCGAGTCCGCCTTCGAGGATTTCGTCCCATCCGATGACTTTACGTCCGTGATCTTCAACAAATTTCTCCATTCTTGTCATAACGTAACTTTGGAGATATGCTTCTGCTTTGAAATGATCATCGTCTTTAAATCCTAATTCCTTGATTTTGGCTTGGCATTTCGGACATTGTTCCCAACGTACTTTCGGACATTCGTCGCCGCCGATGTGTATGTATTCGCTTGGGAATATGTCCATAACTTCTGTCAAGACATCTTCCAAGAAACGCATCGCATTTTCGTTGCCGGCACAAATAACATCGTCAGAAACGCCCCATTGTTTCCAAACTTCGTAAGGGCCGCCTGTGCAACCGAATTCAGGATATGTCGCTAAAGCTGCTAATTGATGTCCTGGTAAATCTATTTCAGGAATGATTGTGATATGACGGTCTTCGGCGTATTTCACCAATTCACGAAGCTCTTCTTGTGTGTAGAAACCGCCGTAACGGATTGTGTCGTAAGTCTCGCTCTTTCCGATTTTGGTTCCGGCACGCCAGGCTCCGACTTCTGTTAACTTAGGATATTTCTTGATTTCGATTCTCCAGCCTTGGTCGTCGGTGAGGTGGATGTGGAATTTATTCATGTTGTGCAACGCCATGACATCGATGAATTCCTTGATTGAATCGAGATCGAAAATGTGACGGCTGACGTCGAGCATCATGCCTCTGTGACCGAAACGAGGGTAGTCGTAAATCTCACCGGCTGGCATTGCTATATTTTTGCCTTTTGCATCGAAAGGAAGGCTTTTCCTTAATGTCTGAACTGCGTAAAATACACTTGAAGTATTACTTCCGATAATGTTTATATTTTCTTCATTTACAATAATTTTATAAGAATTATTTTCTGTAAATAAATCGGGGTTTATACTTAAATTTACTGCAGCGTTTTTGGCTTTGTTTGTGCCTTCAACTTTTAGTGAATATCCCAAAATTTCATTAAGATATTCTGATAAAAAGTTGGCTTCTTTTGCTAATTCAACTTGTGAAGTTGGATAAGTAATAGTGGTGTTTTTTGAAAGGATGAAAGGTTTTGAAGAATTATCTTCTGAGATGGATTTCGGTAATGGAATTACGTTGTAATCAGCTTGTTGTAATTTGCCGGCGCATGATATTAAAGTCATTGCGATAATGCCGGCGGCGATGATGTTTTTAACTCTAATTTTCATATTGATTTTGAACAAAATTTTAGTCTGCGAAATTAAGAAAATAAGGTGAATTATTCAAGTATTTTTTTTAATTTTGAAGCCAAATAGAACTCTTATGAAACTGAATTGTTGTTTTCGTTATTATCTGATTATCATCATACTTTTGTCAATCGCTATCCCTTCTTGCAAGTCGATAAAGGGAGTTTCAATAGATAAAGGCGGCTATTTGTTTGAAAATCAAACCGACGGTGAAAAGTATTTCGTCAAAATAGATACGGTCTATGGACGATGTGTAGGTGGCAAGTCGTATCTTGTCAATAAAGAATTGGTTATGTGTCCGGAACGTTTTGAAATAGAAATATTTAGACGTAAAGCTAGACTTATGATGCAGGACACAACCTTCATCGTGTATAAAATTAAAAGTAAGTCGTCTGGCGTTTGTGGCGGCTGGTTCTTGCTCGACGGGATGAAAGATAAAAAGTGGTTTACTTTGTCTCAATATGAAATTGGTGATTATCAGGATTTTAAGGGTAGGTATAAAGATGAGGTTTTTGAGGTTGAAAAAATAACTGATGTTAGCTATGCGAATGTTAAAGGTTTTTGGTCTTCGATGCCTGATGATACTATCGATATGGGTGGAATATTTAAAACTGGTTTGATTAATTCTTTGAAAAAGAAAGATTTAAGTCTTGATATGGATGTTTATATTCCTAAGGATGACACTCTTTCCCAGCGTCCTTTGATGATGTTTATTCATGGCGGCGCTTTTTTTATCGGTGATAAGGCTACCGTTCCTTATCAAAAGTGGTGCTCGCATTTTGCTTCTTTAGGTTATGTCTGTGTTTCAATAAATTATAGAATGGGGTTCAGGCCGAATGCGCAGTCGATTGAAAGGACGGCTTATCAGGCGGCTCAGGACGCTCATGCAGCGATGCGTTATCTGGTTTCTAAGAAGGATATTTATCGCATAAATCCTGATTTTCTGTTTGTTGGAGGCGCTAGCGCCGGTAGTATAACTGCCATGAATCTCGCATATATGAGAAATGAAAATCGTTTGAAGTCGTCGTATTCTTCTTTGTTGCAAGATGATCTAGGTAATTTGGAGTCTTCTGGGAATAAAATCTATAATAAATTCAGGATCAAAGCTGTAGCAAATATGTGGGGCGCTATGTATGACTTGAAGGTGCTTGAAAATTCAAAAGCCTCAATCATTTCTTTTCATGGCGATGAGGATATGATCCTGCCATACGGATTCGGTTATCCTTTTAATACCATAGGCGATCTTCAAAAGGTTTTCTTTGGCCAAATGTATGGTTCTCAATGTATTCACGAAAGGGCTCAGGAACTTGGTATTCGTTCGGAATTGCATACTTTCCATGGACAGGGCCATTCGTTGCATTTGGATCATAATCGGCAGCTGAATGAGAATTTCTATACGATTCAGAATGAAATCGTCGATTTCTTTTATGACGAGTTGATTCCGCATCCGGCGTATATTATTCAGGATAATAATGATTCTCAGTTATTTATGATAGATACTACTAATGTTTCTTTCTCTGATTGGAACGTCGTAGGCGGGTTCTCGATAGAAGAAAGTCTCGGTGAGATACGGGCGTCTTGGTTTGATGACGAACAGGTACAAGAACTAAGAGTGTCAGGATGTTATAAAAATGGAGCTGGCTTTGAGGATGTTTTTGTAATTAAAAATGTTAAGCAAAATGAAAGTAATTCACACAAGTGATTGGCATATTGGGCAGACTTTGTATCAATATTCAAGGGATGATGAACATAAATATTTCTTTAATCAATTGAAAGATATTGTGTTAGAGGAAAAACCTGACGCTTTGATAGTGTCTGGCGACGTCTTTCATGCTTCCACGCCGAGTGTGATGTCTCTGCGTTTGTATTATCACGCTTTGGTTGAATTATCTCGTTTATATGATGATTTACAGATAATTGTGACGGCAGGTAATCATGATTCTCCGTCTCGTCTCGAAGCTCCTCGTGAACTCTGGGAGGCTTTTGGTGTTACCGTGGTCGGCAACCTCGATTTCTATAAAGACGCTGGAGAAAACGAGCTGACTTACGATGCTTCAAAAATTCAGATTCCGATTAAAAGAGATGGGGAAATCGTTGGTTGGGTTCTTGCCGTTCCATTCGTAAACGCTGGAAATTATCCTTCTTTGAAAGAAAATGACACTTACTCAAACCGTGTTTTTTCTTTTTATAATAGCTTAAAGGATAACTTGAAGTTAAATTCACAATATTCGGAAAATCATTCAGTTATTGCTATGGGACATTTTATGGTGAGTGGTGTTAATTCAACTTCTCAGAATAAGTTGATAGGTGGATTGGAGTCTGTCGTTTCGGAAGATGTGTCAGCTATGTCTGGCATCGATTATTGGGCTTTGGGGCATGTTCATCATCCGCAAAATGTCGGTGAGAATATGAGGTATTCTGGTTCGCCATTCGCTTTGACATTTAATGAAATATATCCTCATTCTGTTACTGTTGTTGATATTGAGAATCATAAGGTTGATGTGAAAATTAGGGAGATTGAGCCTCTGATTCCTATCGCTGATTTTCCTTTTAAGCCGTCGTCGTATGATGATGCTCCTTCAAAAGATGAATTGTTTTCTAAAATTAAGGAAGTGCTTGATAATGAATCTTATATCAGGCTACATGTACGTTCGGATGTGCCTCTTTCTGATATGGAAAATGCCAAAATTCAGGAATTGTTTAATGGAAGGAAGGCTAAATATTGTGGAGTCCAGGCGTATTTTCCTGTAAATGAGTGCGATGAAGAGGAGAAGGTGATTCGTACTTTGGATGAATTTAAATCTATATCTCCATACGAATTGGGATGTTCGGTTTATAAAAAGAAAAATAACACTGAAATGTCTGATGAAATGAAGCGTATGTTTAAAGAGGTGTGTGATGAGGTGATGAAGTCGTGTTAATCTGTTTAACTGATTGATTATGAAGATTGAAAAGATTATAATACAAAACCTTAATTCCATTGAGAACGCTGAGATAAATTTCTCGGACGGAGTGTTGGCGAAAGAGCCGATTTTCTTGATTTGTGGCGAAACGGGTTCGGGAAAAACAACGATATTGGATGCTATAACTCTAGCTTTGTATGATAAAGCTTCTCGTTATGAATTGGTTAACAATAATGAAAAGACGGAAAATGGCGTTACCACGAAAAACACTGTCAATATTTTAAGAAAGGGTAAGAAAGAGGCGAAAGCGGAACTTTATTTTTCTGTAAATGATGTCTCTTATATCGCTACTTGGTATGTAAGGAAAACTAAAACAGATAGTTACGATACTTCAAATAGGCGTAAATTGGAGATTGTTGATGGAGAAATGCGGACTGTCATTTCGAGCAATATTGGCGAGGTTAACAAGAAAATCGAGGAGTTGGTGGGGCTTTCGTATGAACAGTTTATTCGTTCTGTGATGTTGGCGCAAGGTGAATTTAGTACTTTCTTGAAATCCAAGAAGATAGAGCAGTCTGAGATATTGGAAATGCTGACCGGAACTGAGGTTTATTCTAAAATAGCTGAGGCCGTAAAGACTAAAAAAGGCGAAGCTTTCTATAAGAGAAAAGAAGTTGAAACTTTGTATAATAATCTGAAAGATAAGGTTTTATCTCAGGAGGAAGTCGCAGGATTTGATGCTCGTCAAGAGGAATTGACTCTTAAGATTTCGCATAAAGAGAATGAACTGAAAAAAATGGAGTCGGCGATAGCTTGGTTTAAAAGAAATGATGAGCTTAGAAAAGAATGTGAAGAATTTAAGTCGTTGTGTGATAATGTTTTAGAACAAATAAATTCTGGGGAATACGCAGATAATCAGGCGATTATTAATGATTATTTCAGAACGTCTAAGGAAAGGGAAGCGCTGAGGGAATTGCAGCGTCTTGAAGCTGAGTCGTTGAAAATCAATAGGTATTATTATGATGATATTCGTTGTTATTTAAATCTTAATAATTCTTTGGAAAATGAGAAGTCTAATAAGGAAAAATTACTCATTTTATCAGATGGTTTGAAGAATTGGCTTGAAAATCATAGAGATAATGAGATTGTATCTGATAATCTTAATTTGATTTTAAGCGCTTTAAATGAGTCGTCTCAAATATATGATATTCTTGTTTTGAAAGAAAAAGAATTGAATGACGGTGAGTTGAAGAAAAGTGAAATTGCTTCTCAACTTGAGTTGTTAACTCAAACTTTTGAAGATGTTAAAAAATATAAACAGGAAGCGGAGATTCATCTTGAGAAGTTGTTGTCTAATTTCAATTATGACGAGTATAAAAAGCTGATAGAAGAACAGCAGCAGCTTGATTTTGAGAGAAAGTCTTATTCTGATAGGAATGCTAAACTGAGTGCTGTCAGGACAGTTTTAGAACAATATTTAGAGTTAAGTAAAATTATTAAAAATGAGAAGGATAAGTGTGAAGATTTAAAGTTGTTATTGAATCAAAAAAACGAAGAACTTTCTCTGTCTAAATCGGCATTTGAGATTAAAGATTCGGAGTTCCAGAAGCAAAAAGATATGGTTGAGGATTGGGCAAAAGAGTATCGTTCCAAGTTGAAAGACGGCGAGCCTTGTCCAGTCTGCGGAAGTAAGGAACATTATTTTAAAGATGAGAATGTCGTCAGATCGTTGTTCGCCAGCATTGAAAAAGAATGGGGCAAATTGAAGACTTCTTACGAAAAAGTGAAAGATGATGTCAATAAAACCGAAGCTGAATTAAATGCTGTTTTAAGAAATATTAACACTGAAGAAAAACGATCGGAGTTGTTGTTAAATAATCTTAACAGTCTTTGTAATGGAAATCCAATCTTTGAAATAGAGAGAATTGATGTTAATATCAAGAAATACAATGATTTAATTGCTAATATAGATAAGCGGATTGTTGAAATCAGTGAGAGATTGAATGGCTTTGCAATTGTTAAGAAAAATATTGATGAAGCTCAAAAAAATAAAAAACTTATTGATGACAAATATAATTCTGCTGAAAAACGTATTTCTGCGAAACAACTTGAATATCAGCAATTAGAATTGTCGTTGAATACTGTTAAGACTATAATTCAAGAGCAAAAAACGAAGCTTGTTGAAAAAGAAAATTATCTCGATGAATTTGTTAAGATTGCGGATTGGAAACAGTTGCTGTCCAAAGCACCGGAGGATTTGGCTATATATATAAAAGGTGTGGCGTATGAATGGAAATCCAAAAACGAATCGCTTAAAAATACAGATAATCAGATACTTAATCTTACAGATGTAATTGCTCAATGTGAGAAATATGTTTTGAATGTATCTAAATTGATTCCTGATGTTAATTTGGAATTTGAAAAGCGTAAAGTTGAGATTGATGAATTAATTCCTTCATTTTCTGTTGTTTATGATAAAATAAAAGCAAGGTTGTCGGAAAAGAATAGGATAGAGGAAGACTTAAATTCTGTTAGGTTAATAATTGATAACTTTATTCTGAATAATGCTGACATTACTTTTGAAAGATTGAAATTTGTTTCTGAAATAAATGATATTCAATGTTTTGTCCAGAAAAATAAGGATTTGGACGATGAACTCATAAAATCTAAAAATACGTTAACAATCAAAACGGAAGCCTTAGAATCTCATCAAAATGATGATTCAAAACCGAAAGATGGTGTTTCTTTAGAGGAGTTGGAATTAAGTTTAATTTCGTTAACAAATGAGAAAAAAATGGAAGAAGAGTCTTTGGCTGATGTGAAAATGCGGCTGGCTCTTAATAAACAAAATTCAACTGATTCCATTGAATGTCAAAGAGATCTGGAGGAAAAAGATGCGGCTTATCGTCTTTGGGAACAATTGGCTAAGGCGATCGGCACGACTGACAAGGATAACTTCCGCGATGTGGCGCAGGCATACACAATGGGAATTTTACTTGATAGGGCTAATTATTACATGGGGCAGCTTAGTAGCCGTTATAAACTTTATAATTATCCTGATTCTCTGGCGATTATGGTTCAGGATATGGAGATGGGAGCTGAGTTGCGA
The DNA here is from genome assembly GCA_045615285.1 of Bacteroidales bacterium. Taxonomy (GTDB): domain Bacteria; phylum Bacteroidota; class Bacteroidia; order Bacteroidales; family F082; genus Limimorpha. The sequence continues at coordinate 2,952 of JAZLEO010000020.1, read as the reverse complement.
ACCGCAAGCTCTTTGTCGGGAGGCGAGACTTTCCTGGTTTCTTTGGCGCTTGCATTGGGCTTGACATCGCTTAATGATCAGCATTTCAATATGGATATGATTTTTATTGATGAAGGCTTCGGAACTCTTGATAATGAATCACTTGATATGGTTATGAATACTCTGGAGAATTTGCATAATCTTGGTAAAAGAGTCGGAATTATATCACATGTCGATACTTTGAAAGAACGAATTCCGGCTAAGATTCAATTGATTAGAGAGGGAAAATCGGCTAGTAGGGTTGAGGTAGTTAGAAATTAAGAATTGTGAATTATGAATTATGTATTGTTTTTACTTGGTTTTGTGATTGGTGCTCTTTTTATTGGTATTATTTTGAAATCTAAAAATAGTAGCCTGCAAACACAGATAGAGTTGATAAAAGAGCAAGAGATTAAGAATGAAGAGCTTAGAAATAAACATTTTGAAACTCAGATAAATGCCTTGAAATCTGAATTGCAAAATACGACAGAGAAGTTGTTGCAACAGCGAGAAGAATCGTTGGCTAAAACCAATAATATTCAGTTAGATGCGCTTCTGAATCCTTTGAAAAACGAAATCGAAGGTATGCGTAAGTCTATGACGGATAATATCAAAACGAGCTCTGAAAATAAGGCGAGTCTTGAAAAAGCCATCGAGGAACTTATGAAACGTACGCAAGATATTGGTAATGACGCTAATAATCTCGCTAAGGCTCTTAAAAATGAGACCAAGACTCAGGGTAATTGGGGCGAACTTATTCTTGAAAATATCCTTGAAAAATCTGGCTTGACAGAAGGTGAACATTATGAGAAACAGACTGCCATCAGAGATTCTAAAGGTTATGTGGTTTTTCATGATGAGACTGACAGGCGACTGATTCCGGATGTCGTGGTTCATTATCCTGATAATAAAGACGTTGTGATAGACTCTAAAGTGTCATTGACAGCTTTTATTGATTATTGTAACGCAGTTGATGAAACAGAGAAAACGTTCGCTCTGAAGCGCCATCTGCAAAGTATGAGGTCGCATTATAAAGAGCTGCAGAAGAAGAATTATGCTTCTTATATCAAATCTCCGCGAATAAGCCTTGATTATGTGATAATGTTTGTGCCTAACGAATCGGCGATGCAACTCGCTATTTATGAAGATAATAGTCTTTGGCGTGAGGCTTTTGAGAATGGTGTTTTCATTACCAGTGAGCAGAATTTGCTGGCGTTGTTGCGTATGATACAACTCGCATGGTCGCAGGTGAAACAGGCGAGAAACCAGCAGGAGATTTTCGACGAGGTGAATAAACTCCTCGACAGAGTCGGCGATTTTATGAAACGGTACGAGGATTTAGGAAAGAAAATAGAGAGTCTGCAGGGCAGTTATGATGACACAAAGAAGAAGTTATATTCTGGTAACCAAAGTGTTGTGAAAGCTGCTGAGAAACTCGTCGCAATGGGAGGGAAGAGTGATAAGTTAATTAGGAGTTAGGAATTGATTTTGGGGAAATATTAATTAAATGTAAATAAATTATATATTTGCATATTACTTTATATTATTAAAATTATGAGGCGTTTTTATCTTTTAATGTTGTTTTGTGCTGTTTTGATTTTTAAGTCAAACCTTGTCAATGCACAGGAGAAACCTATTTGGTTGGATGGTTATTATGATGAGACTTCAGAGTCGTATTTGAAGGTGGTGCAAGGCACTTCGAAAAACAGTTATGAGTTTGCTAGGAAAAATGCAATGATGCAGGTCATTAAAGACAATTTTCTGGAATCGGATGTCGAACTGAAAATGTATGGTGATATGTTCGACATAAGAACTGACAATAATGTTAAAGTTAAGGCTCGTGTCGTCGCTGAATATCAGGAGAAGATAGAATATGACTACATCTGCCATCTTTTGGTTCAGGTTATGAAGAATCCAAACGACGAGTTTGAAAAAGTCGCTATCACAGATAAATATCCTTTCTCTGCAAGAGTGCTCGTTCCAGGTATGGCTCAGATGTATAAGGGACAGAAAACAAAAGGATTATGCTTCATTGCAGGTGAAGTTGCATTGGTGGGTGGCGCGATAGTGTCTCATACTCTGATGGTTTCTAACATCAACAAAATATCGTCAACACACAATTCTACGTTGAAGGCTCATTATACAAGAAACGCAAATGCTTGCATGGCGGTGCGTAACATTTCAATAGCAGGTGCTGCAGCTTTGTATTTGTGGAATATCATCGATGGTGCCGCTGCAAAAGGCGATGAACATATCATGTTAGGTAATAATGAACTTATAATATCACCTTATTCTGACTTTAATTCGACAGGCATAGCGTTAAACTTAAAATTTTAAATCATGAAGAAGCTTTTAACATTTGTATTTTTATTGTCATTATTTTCTTGTAATCCAATAGAATATGATATTTTTGGAACTATAGAAGGAACAGTTGTTGATAGTGAGACATTCGAACCTATCGGATATGTTTCAGTTGACCTTTCTCCAGGAAGTAAAAATGTGATTACTTCTGATGATGGAAAATTTGTTTTTGATGATTTGGATGCACAACAATATTCTCTTAATGTCCATAAAAATGGTTATGAGTCTAATATTAGGACTATCAATGTGATTGCTGGTGAAATATCATCTGTAACAATAACTATGAAGAAAAAATAAAAGAATATGAAGCGATTGATATCTTTATTTTCATTATTATTGATTTTTGTATCGATATTGAATTTTAATTCTTGTAAACCAGACCCTATAGAAGAATTAGGTTCGATTTATGGTGTGGTCACCGACAAAGCTACTGGCGAACCTGTCAAGAATGCTAATGTACAATTGCGTCCTTCAGGAGAGACAACGCTCACAGGCACAGACGGCCGTTATGAGTTTGTTGATTTGAAAAATGGTGAGTATTCCATTACGGTTTCTAAAACGGAATATACCGAT
>JAZLEO010000019.1:0-8491 GCA_045615285.1 Bacteroidales bacterium | reverse complement strand
ACATTCGTGGAAATCATCCATGATGATTACGGCAAGATGGAATATTGGCTGCCATACGAACTGAAGGATTACTGCGGCTACGAAATGGTGGTGCAATATGTTCCCTTGGTGGCTACACCTACGCAAGAGCCGGTGAAACAGATAAAACCTCTGGTGATAAAATCGGATCAGCCGAACGCAAGCATATTTATTGATGATGAACCTGATGATGACGGCGTTAAAAATGTCATAGTCGGCACTACGCACACATATAGAATAGAATGTAATATGTATCATCCGGAATCGGGCAGCGTTACAGTGAATGAAAAAACTGTCGTGGAAAAAACATTGCGTCCAAACTTCGGCTATATCAGCGTCTCGACTTCCCCTGAACAAGGCGCTAAGGTCATGGTGAATGGCGAATATGTCGGACTTTCTCCTGTCAAAACGGGAAAACTGAAAAGTGGTACTTATAACGTTAAGGTGGTAAAGGAAATGTATAGGGTCGTGGAGAAAACGGTCGTCGTTAATGACGGACAGACAACAAACGCTGCCCTCAATATGTCGGCTAATTTCGTTAATGTGACTGTGACAGCTGACGCTGGCTCTGAAATTTATGTTGACGAAGAATTCAAGGGAAATGGAAAATGGACAGGCCGTCTGTCAGATGGAATTCACGTTTTTGAGGCTAGAAAGACAAATCATGAGTCAAGTAAGAAAAACGTCGAACTTGTTATGGGTGAGACGAAAACGATAAGTCTCGACGCTCCGAAGCCGATATACGGAAGTCTGGACATCAGCTCGACGCCACTTGAAGCCAACATTTATATCGACGGTCAGTATCGTGGACAAACTCCTGATTATTTCAATGAAATCTTGGTAGGAACGCACGAATTGAAACTTGAAAGACATGGCTGCTCGCCAATGATAAAAACCATAACAATTAAAAAAGGTGAAATCTTAACGTTGAACGAGAAATTGCAAACTGGTAAGGAAATATCTATTTCAACTGGTAAGTCCGGAGACATTATTTATATCGATGGAAATTATGTCGGGGTTTCTCCTTTGACAGCAAATATCTCGTATGGCACTCATAACATAAAGGCTATCAGAGATGATCAACTTATTAGCGAGATGATAGAAGTTAGCGACGTGTCGAGTGCTTCGCTGAAAATTAAATTCAAACAAGAAATTAACGGCCACGAATATGTCGATTTAGGCTTGAGTGTAAAATGGGCGACGTGTAATGTGGGTGCGTCATCTCCGGAAGAATTCGGCGATTATTACGCTTGGGGCGAGACAAAGACGAAATCTACTTATTATTCAGATAACTACGCCATCGCTAGAAAAAGCTGGCCTGAAATCTCGGGTAACGTCCAATATGACGCAGCTGCCGCAAATTGGGGTGGTACGTGGAGAATGCCGACAAGGAAAGAACTTGAGGAACTGAAAAATAAATGTACCTGGGTATGGACAACACAAAACGGCGTCAAAGGTTACAAGGTGACGGGCCCTAATGGCAACAGCATCTTTCTTCCTGCAGCAGGTTGGCGTGAAGGTGGAAATTTATATAATGTCGAAAGAGATGGATTATATTGGAGTTCCTCTCCTCACGAAAAAACCGCTTACAGCGCTTATTACGGCATTTGTATTTTGACTATCAGTGACGATGGTTATGATGTGTATGGCGATTTCCGTGGCCATTATCGCCATGAAGGAGCCAGCGTTCGCCCGGTTTCAAAATAAGAGATAGAGATGTTGCATCGTATATGTGTGGCATCTGCGACAAATGACTAAATCATAAGATGATATTATTGAGTCGTTAAAATTGAATTTCTGAAACTTTTAAAAAAATCTGTGGCCTGTAGTCAGTGATCCATTGCCTTTTCTTATCTTTGTAAAAAATATCTCTATGAAAATTCTGGTGACTTACGCTTTTGATGAGGAAATAATTCCTTTTGAAATACAAGGCGTTGATATTACGTTCCTTAAAACAGGAATGGGTAAGGTGCTCTCGGCTTTCAACCTGACGAAGACTCTTTGTAATGACAAGTACGACCTCGTGCTTAATGTCGGAACTGCCGGCACTCTAAACCATAAGGTCGGCGACATCTTCGTATGTCATCGTTTCGTAGATAGAGATCTGGAGAAGATAGTTCTCCCTCACGTTTGCTCCGATATTTCATTCCCAGAAAAAGTAGGATTAGATGTTGTTGATAGATACGAAAATGTCGGCGTCAGCAATACTGGCGACAGCTTCGTGACAGAAGTGGGGCATTTTACCGGCGATGTTATCGATATGGAGGCTTTCGCTCAGGCGCAGGTGTGCAAACTGATGGATGTGAAATTCGTCGCAGTGAAATATATAACCGATATCATCGGTCAGAATTCAAGAGAGGCTTGGTTGGATAAGCTTCGTGACGCACGCGAGGCCTTAAAAGAATTTTTCGCATGAACTTATTAGATTGGCTTCCTATAACAAAGAAAGAGACCGACTTACGCGGATGGAGCGAGGTCGATATTGTGATGATAACCGGCGACGCTTACGTTGATCATCCTGCTTTCGGAGCTGCTGTGATAGGCCGCATCCTTGAACATCACGGCTATAAAGTGGCTTTGATTCCGCAACCTAACTGGCGCGATGACCTCCGTGACTTCAAGAAATTCGGCAGACCGCGTCTTTTCTTCGGCATCTCCGCCGGCGCTATGGACTCTATGGTGAATCATTATACTGCAAACAAGCGCCTGCGTTCCAACGACGCCTACACTCCAGGTGGCGAGGCTGGCTTCCGCCCGGATTACGCTACAATAACGTATTCCAATATCTTGAAAAAACTATATCCTGATGTGCCTGTCGTCATCGGCGGCATCGAGGCTTCTCTCAGAAGAGTGACGCATTACGACTATTGGGCCGACGAACTCAAGCCTACCATCATGCTTGACTCGAAAGCCGATCTCGGCGTTTATGGTATGGGAGAACTGGCAATAGTGGAGATTGCAAAGGCTTTGGAAGAAGGTAAAAAAATTGACGAGATTACAAATATTCCTCAGACTTTCTTCCTGAAAAAGAAGTCTCAAAAAAATACATCCGAATGGAACGACTTACGTCTTGTTTCTCACGAGGAATGTCTCAAGGATAAGAAGGCGTATGCTTCTAATTTCAAGCATGTAGAGATAGAGTCGAATAAGAAAAAAGCAAATCGTCTGCTTCAGGATGTCGGCGATTACACCTTATACATAAATCCTCCTTATCCTACAATGACGGAACAGCAGATCGACGCTTCTTTCGATTTGCCTTACACTCGTCTGCCGCATCCGAAATATGCGAAACGTGGTGTTATTCCGGCTTACGAGATGATTCGTCATTCGGTCAACATACATCGAGGCTGTTTCGGCGGATGTGCTTTTTGTACAATTTCGGCGCATCAAGGAAAATTCGTCGCTTCTAGAAGTAAGAATTCCATTATGAAAGAAGTGAAACAGGTGACGGAGATGGAAGATTTCAAAGGTTATATCTCCGACCTTGGCGGTCCTTCTGCTAATATGTATCGTATGAAAGGCAAGGACGAAAGTCTTTGCGAGAAATGTATTCGTCCGACATGCATACAGCCAAATGTCTGTAAGAACTTAGACACTAATCATCATCCGTTGATAGAATTATATAAGGAAGTCGATAAGATTCCGGCGGTCAAGAAAGCTACGATAGGATCGGGAATCCGTTATGACTTGTTTTTGACCAACGAAGATCCTTCGGGAAAATTAGGTTATGATGAATATTTTGAGCAGCTGATGAAACGTCATGTGAGCGGTCGTCTGAAAGTAGCTCCAGAACATTCCAGCGATGAGGTCTTGAGATTGATGCGTAAGCCGCCGTTCGCTCTTTTCGTTAAATTGAAAAAGAAATTCGATAAGGTGAACGAGAAATATCGTCTTAATCAACAGTTGATACCTTATTTTATATCGAGTCATCCAGCTTGTACTTTGGTGGATATGGCTGAGCTTGCCGTCAAGACAAAAGAGCTCGGTTATAAGTTGGAGCAGGTTCAGGATTTCACGCCTACGCCTATGACGTTGGCGACGGAGATTTATTATTCAGGTTACGACCCATATACTTTGAAACCAGTTTTCGTCGCCAAGACGAAACAGGAAAAATTAGATCAGCAGAGATTCTTCTTCTGGTATAAGCCAGAGAACCGTCAGTATGTAAAAAACGCTTTACGAAAAATCGGTAAGGCGATATGGATTGATAAACTTTTTAGGAATTGACAATGTACAATTAACAGTTAACAATTATATTTATAAAATACAAAAAGGATGGTAAATTTACCATCCTTAATTGTTAATTGTGCATTGTCAATTGTTAATTATTCAATGACCAGGCGGAATCCGGTGTTATAGTCGCGGTAGTGGATGCCTTGTTTGTAGCGTGCTGTCACTCTAGCAGATTTAGCGTTGGTGTTCCAGCTACCGCCACGGAAAACTTTAAGACCTTCGTTATAATCTTCGCCGACAGGGTTTGTGACGGCTTCTTCTGTATAATCGTAATACCAGTCTTGGCACATTTCCCAAACGTTGCCGCTCATGTCGTAGAGACCTAAGCCATTAGCTTGTTTTTTCCCGACTTCGCTGCATTTGTCGCTGTTACTGTCAATCCAAGCGAATTCAATGACGTTGTCGCCGCCAGCATATAAAGCGTAGTTTGTGTCAGCGCCGCCTTTTGCTGCATATTCCCATTGAGCTTCTGTAGGAAGTGCGAAGTTCAAGCCAGTGCGTTCGTTTAATGTGCCTATGAAAAGCTCAACGTCTTTGAAAGAGATTCTGTAAGCAGGGTAGTTGTCGCCTTTGCCGAATTCATCTTCCCATTGGTCGTAAGCATCTGATTTGTCATTGTGTTTGCCCATGATTGATTCCCAAAGCAATTGAGTAACTTCATATTTGTTGATGTAGAACTCGTTTACTGTCACTTCGTGAACAGGGCTTTCCAAAGAAGTAGCGTTTTCGTCATAGCAATAATATTCTACTGAATCTTTTTGAGCTCCCATGTAGAAAGTGCCGGTCTCGACTTTTACCATGTTGGAAATCATGTCTCTGACGGCATCTTTTTCTTTTTTACCTAAGTCGCCTGTCCAATTGATGTCGAAACCATTGACAGTTTCATTTTTTGTATTGTCCTTGTTGCATGATTGTAATGCCAAAACGCAACATAAAATTATAAATGCTTTTTTCATAATATTGTGATAATAAATGATTTAATACTAAAGTTAAATTGATGTCACTATAAAAATGACATTTTTTATTTCGGTTGTAAAGATAATTATTTTTTTAATAGGAGTAACTTCGTTCTGAATAAAAAATGATGAATGTATAATGAATGATGTTCTGATGTTTTGAGATTTAAAAAAACTGTTGTCCGTAGTCTGTTGACTTTTCATTATCTTTGTAAACCTAAGTTAAAAAATAATCCCTAATTAAACAAATGGACAAGTTCTCTGCTCTAAAAAAAATGCTGCATTATTGCGATTATCAGGATCGTTGCAAGAAAGAGATTCTTACGAAGTTAAATACTTTTGAACTCGATGATTCTGATAAGGATTTTATCGTTGAATTTCTTCAGAATGAGGGATTTATCAATGATGAACGTTATTGCCGTTCTTACGTGAAAAGTAAGTTGAATCTCAAGAAGTGGGGCGTCAATAAGATAAAACTTTCCTTAATCACAAAAGGCATCGACAGAGATATTATCGATGAAGTTCTTTCTGAAATTGATAAGGATTCTTACAAAGAGGAACTTATAAATCTTTTGAAAAATAAGAAGATAAACGAACCTGATCCTTATAAACGTAAGGCGAAACTGATACGATATGCCGTCGGAAAAGGATATTCGATAAGTGAAGTGATGGAGGTTATAGAATTAGGAGTTAGTAATTAGGAATTGGTGCCTGAGTTCGTCAAAGGCATACTTCGGCATTTTGACAGGCTCAGTGACCGAATATTATTTTTTATCTTTCTGCATTTTGAAATCTTCATTTTTTTCTAAATTTGTCGTGATATAAAATTATCTTAGCATCTCAGATACTCAGTATCTCAGTGTCTTGAAAATGTATAACTAAAACAATATCTTATGTTAAACAAACTTTTCGGTTTCAATTCTAAGACGATGAATGTCCGCACTGAAATCATTGCGGGTATCACAACATTCCTTACCATGTCTTATATTCTCGCTGTCAATCCTTCAATGTTCGGACTTCTCGATGGAATGCCTGCCGGCGCTGTATTCACGGCTACAGCTCTTGCAGCTATCATCGGTACGTTAGCGATGGCGTTTTTTGGCAAGCTTCCTTTCGGTCTCGCACCTGGAATGGGCCTCAACGCTTTCTTCGTTTTCTCTGTCTGTATGGGAATGGGTTATTCATGGCAGTTCGCTCTGACAGCTGTTTTTATTGAAGGTCTTATTTTTATCTTATTGACAGTTACTAACGTCCGTGAAGCTATTGTCAATGCTATTCCAAAGAATCTGCGTTATGCCATCGGCGGCGGTATCGGTCTTTTCATTGCTTTCATCGGTATGCAGAACGCAGGTATCATCGTCAATGATGACGCTACACTCGTGGCACTTGGCGATGTTACTTCAGACACAGCGCTTCTCGCAATCATTGGTCTCGTCATCACTGGCGTTCTCTTCGCTTTGAACGTAAAAGGCGCTATGCTCATCGGTATCCTCGCGACAACAATCATCGGTATTCCTATGGGTATCACCGAATTCAAGGGCGTGATGTCGATGCCAGAATCCATCGAACCGATTTTCTGTAAGTTTGAATGGAACAATATCTTTACTTTAGATATGGTTGTCGTGGTGTTCACATTCCTTTTCATTGACTTGTTTGATACAGTCGGAACACTCGTTGGTGTCAGTACAAAAGCCAAGATGGTTGATGAAAATGGTAACATCCCGCGCTTGAAGCAAGCTTTTATGGCTGACGCTATCGCTACAACGGCTGGTGCAGCTCTTGGTACTTCAACGACAACTACTTACGTTGAAAGCGCTGCCGGTGTTGCTCAAGGCGGCCGTTCAGGTTTGACGGCATTCGCTATCGCTTGCTGCTTTGCAGTAGCGTTGTTCTTCTCACCATTGTTCTTATCGGTGCCTGGCGCTGCAACTGCTCCAGTGCTTATCATCGTCGGTATGCTTATGATGGAACCTGTGAGAAACATCGACTTCGACGACGCGACGGAAGCAATACCAAGTTTCATTTGCCTCATTATGATGCCTCTCGCTTATTCGATTTCAGCAGGTATCATGCTTGGAATGATTTCATACGTGGTGTTAAACCTCTGCTGCGGTAAGTTCAAGAAACTTACACCGGCGATATATATCTTAGCTGTCTTGTTTATTTTGAAGTATCTGTTTATATAGGACAATAAGTCAACTAGACAACTAGACTTTTTTTAAATGCCATGAGCCATGAGCTATGAGCAGCGAGCAAAGGCTCATAACCCACAGCATCCCTCGATTGCGTAAAAATATTTCGCATGTTTTGTGAAATGTTTCTGATAATTTCGTAAAATTGTGATATTATTAACCATTAAAAATTAAAAGTAATGAAAAGAGTAGTATGTTGGGTTATGGAATTAGAAATGAAAAGAGTAGTATGTTGGGTTATGGCATTAGTCAGTATGCTGATGGTGTTATGTAAGCCAGACGGCGGCGATGGTAAAATCCAAGTACATGAATACGTTGACTTAGGGTTAAGCGTGAAATGGGCGACGTGCAATGTAGGCGCAGACAACCCGGAAGACTACGGACATTATTTCGCATGGGGAGAGACGAGCCCAAAAGAAGAGTACACTGAAGAAAATTGTTCTACTTACGAAAAAGAAATGAGCGACATTAGCGGTAATGCAGAATATGATGCCGCTACAGCCAACTGGGGAGACCGCTGGAGAATGCCTACAAAGGCGGAACAACAAGAATTGTTAAACAGCTGCACATGGACATGGACAACGGAAAATGATGTTAACGGCTATAAGGTTACAGGCCCTAACGGCAACAGTATCTTCCTCCCTGCTGCGGGCGTCCGTGACGGGTCATCGCTCAACTTCGCTGGTAGCGGCGGTTACTATTGGAGTTCTACTCCTTACGGCTACGGCTACGACTGCAACGCATGCAGCCTCGACTTCTATAGTGACGGTCAGGACGTGGACAGCGGCTACCTCCGCTACGTCGGTCAATCAGTGCGCCCGGTAGTAGAATAAAAGCGAAGCGCATTCAATTTATTTGATTCATTTGATTCATTTCCGCACGGCTCTTAAATGCCGTGCGGTTGTTCTTTGTAGAGACGTACCAACGACACCGAAAAAAATATTGATGATAGTTGATGCGTCTCAAATATTATTTCAAGAGACGCATCAATAATATGGTTAGAAAGTGTCTTCGTTTTAAAAAAAAGATTACCGAACCATATTATTGGTACGTCTCTACGTTGTGAAGTGCGCAGCACGGAACGCCTGCTGT
>JAZLEO010000018.1:0-22932 GCA_045615285.1 Bacteroidales bacterium | reverse complement strand
TAAGTTAGCAGCTTTATTTCTGTGGATGATACCGCGTTTAGCTGTCTTGTCAATAATTTTGTACATTTCTGAAAGTTTTGCTTCAGCTTCAGCTTTTTCTGTTAAAGCTCTGAATCCTCTAACAGCAGCGCGCATTGCTCTTGCGTAGAAGCGATTGCGTAAACGTCTTTTTTCTGTTTGACGGATTCTTTTGATTGATGATTTGTGATTTGCCATATCTATATTTTATTTTTTATGATTCTATACCATATTCGGGGTGCAAAAATAGTTATTTTATCGTTACGAATTACATTTTTTAACGAAAAAATTATCTTTTTTTTAAAATATTTTTTTTGTTGTTTATCTTATTGATAAACATTGATTTCTGAGTTGTCGCCTTTCTCAATGATGCTATCTAAGGTAACCTTTACAAAAGTGTTTTTTTCTAAATTTTTTCCCTTGAGTCGCATTGGAATATAATTTTCTCCATATCCTTGAGCTATTCCGTCGGAATTTATGCGTTCTATAAGCATTTTTTGTTCCTTGCCGAGCATTTGTCCGAAATATCTTTTTTTGTTTTCCGCTGAAATTTCTCTTATCACGGCGCTGCGTTCGGTTTTTATTTTATCAGGAATCTGATTTGGCATCGAGGCTGCTTTTGTTCCGTTTCTGATGGAATACTTGAAAGTATGTATATGGCTGAATCCTATGTATTTACACATTTCAGCACTTTCTAAGAAATCTTCTTCTGTCTCTCCAGGGAATCCTACTATTAGGTCTGTCGTGATGTTGAAATCGGGTATTACGGTTTTGATTCTGTCGCACATTTTCTTGAAATCTGCTGCTGTATAATGGCGGCGCATGGCTTTTAAGGTGTTTTCGGCTCCGCTTTGAAGGCAGATGTGCATGTGTGGCGCAAGTTTGTCGTTTTCGAACAGTCTCAAGAATCTGTCGCTGAAATTGTCGGGTTCGATAGATGAGATTCTTAACCTGAAATCTCCGTCTATTTTCATGATATTTTCAATAAGGTTTTCAAAATTGACATCTTGATATTGGTAGCGTCCCATATTAACGCCGGTCAGAACAATTTCCTTGAAACCATAATCTACGACTTTACGGATGTTGTCGTAAATATCTTTGTCGCAACGGCTTGTGGCTCTGCCTCTTACCATAGGAATCAGACAATAAGAACAGAAATTATTACATCCGTCGTGAATCTTTATCAGACTTCTGGTATGAAAAGTGTCGAATGCAGGCTGGTAGCCGAATAAGTCAATATCAAGTCCTTCAGGGTCTAACGCTTCACCTTTGAAATGTTTGTCGATGATGCTGAAAAGCGCATATTTTCTTTCGTTGTCGATGGCATAATCGACGGTCTTACTTTCCAGCAGCTCGTTTTTCCTGTGGTTTACCATGCAGCCAGTCGCAACGATTAGGCTGTTAGGATGTTGTCTTCTTATTTGATGTAAAGCCTGTCGGCATTTTTGGTCGCTTTGGTTTGTGACTGTGCATGTGTTCACGACGAAAACATCTGCTTCATCGGAAGTCTCCACGATTTCATAACCTGCTTCTTTGAAACGAGATGCCAAAGCGTCTGTCTCATAAAGATTTACCCTGCAACCTAATGTCTTAAACGCTATCTTCATTCTGTGATGAGATTTCCTTCTATTGATAATGGAGTGGCTGACGTGACTTCGACTTTAACGATTTTTCCGATTAGATTTTTGTCGCTTGATTTGAAACGGATCACAATCTTACCTTCGGTATATCCTGTGAGATATGCCTGATTTCTGTCGAAACCGTTAACGATGACCTTCAGCGTTTTTCCTATAAGTCCTTGATTATAAACGAGAGAATGTTTCATCAATTCGTCAGTGAGGATATGATAACGTTTTTTCTTTGTTTCTTTTGGAACGTCGTCGGCCCATGTTGAAGCGACAGCTCCAGGACGTACGCTGTATTGTGCGATATAAGCCATGTTGTATTTGAATTCTTCCATGGCTTTTCTTGAGTTTTCAAATTCTTCTTCGGTCTCGCCAGTGAAGCCGACGATAATGTCCGTGAATATTGTTGCTTCTGGGATCAGTCGTCTGATTGTGTGTATGATGTGACGATAATCGTCGAGTGTGTGTTTGCGGTTCATACGGTCGAGCATTGCGTTATCGCCAGATTGAATCGGGAGATGTATTTGTTTTGCGAGACATTTGTATTGCGAAATGACTTCGATTACCTCGTCGCTCATGTCGCGTGGATGAGGGGATGTGAAATAGACCCAGAATTCTTTATCCACGCTGTCGCCGTATTCGCCTATTCTGCGAAGTAGTTCCGCAAAATTGATTTCTTCGCCTTTTTTGTCTAATCCGTACGAATTTACGTTTTGTCCGAGTAGCGTTATTAATTTATAGTCTTTTTGGACTAATTCTTTCAATTCTGTTAAAATATCTTCAGATTTACGAGATACTTCGCGGCCTCTTGTATATGGAACTGCGCAATAAGTGCAGAATTTGTTACATCCGTTTTGAATAGGAATGAACGCTTCAAAATCAGAGATGTGGTCTGGTTCGATGACCCAAAATCTGTCCATATTGGCTGATGGATTTATTTTATCTTTTTTGTTGAAAAGAGGTATGAGAGGTCTTTGGATATTGACTTGTTGACAAGTTGTCTCGTTGTCTTGTTGTCTTGTCGGGATAACAACTCCATACTGACGAATCATGTCAGGTAAATCAGGAAGGTCGTTCATTGTGAACACCAAGTCGAACAATTTCAAGAAACGTTCTCTGTCGGCAGGGAGAATACATCCGGAAACGAAAGTGATGCAGTTTTTACGGTTTTTCGCCTCGTTCCATTTTTTGATGCGGCTATAAACTTTATCGATGCCTTTTTGTCGGACAGAACATGCTATGATGCCTAATATCGTCGCTTCGTCTTCGTTTTCTGTCGGCATAAAACCCATGCCTTGTAATACTGTCTTAACACGTTCAGTGTCACTTTGATTCATCTGACATCCTAATGGAAGAAGGAAGTATTTCATCTGCTCTTTGATTTAAAAAATTGAACTGCAAAGATAATAAAAAAAATGCTGAGATGTCGAGTCGCTGAGATGCTAAGATAAAAATATTGAAAACCCAGAACCTCAGTATCTTAGCGACTTAGAGCCTTAAAATATAAGCTCTATAATATCTCTGATAATCTTATTTTCGGAAGTCGGCGTTTCTTTTAGGCTTGCGCCTTTTAGCAGTTTTTCCGCTGCCTCTATCGAAGCCGGTTCCAGGCTGTCGGAGGCGATGCTGATATTTTTTATGACGCCTTTTTCTTCGTCAACGTCCAGATCCAGATCGACGTTTCCCCAATCGAAAGTGCCGCTTTTCTTGGTGCTGAATTCTTTCCATTTTCCGAAAAGATATTCCTCGCTGCCAATATGTTGGCTTAATCTGATGGCTTTGTCGTCGCATAAATCGTCGAAATTGATTGTAGTAGCTGTGTTTTGATATACGTTTTCGAAGGCTTTTATGAGATGCGGTATTATGTTTTCCGATGTTATGTCGGCGGCTTCGGAAAGGTTAATCACTCTGCTTGCGACGGATTTTACGCCGTGTTTATGAAGTTTCGCTGGTTTTACTTTAAGATATTTTTGCAGTCTTTCGGAATCTGTTTTTATCAGTATTGTCCCGTGATGCAATCCTTGGTTCTTGGTTTTGGCGAAGGCGTTGCCGGAGAATTTTCTTCCTTGGTAGGTGATGTCGTTTCTTCCGCTAACTTCCGTTTCCAGTCCGAAATCAAGCAGCGCCTTTTGTATGACCTGCATCTGTTTTTTCACGTCGTAGATATTTTTGTCGGCTACGAATGAAAAGTTCAGGTTTCCAAGGTCGTGATATACAGCTCCGCCTCCTGTTCTTCTTCTTGCGAGGAAACCGCCTTCTTCCGCTAAAGAGTTAACGTCGCATTCGCTATATGGATTTTGGTTGGTGCCTATGACTACGGTCTGACGGTTTTTCCAGAGGAAAAGGCTGACGGTGTTAGGTCGGAAGTTGTCAAGAAGTTCGCTTTCAACAGCGAGGTTTATATAAGGGTTGTATTGGTTTCCGATTATGATTTGCAGATTGGCTTTGTTTTGCTGAATTGTCATTTTAGTTATTTCTTTAAAGGATTCTCTATTATGTAGCCTATATTTAGGAAAACGCCTCCGTTGACGTTGCGTCCGTAGTCCTTTCTGACATTTGTCAAGCCGAGGAAGTATCTGAATTCGATAAAGATGTTGTTGAAAGAGCTTTGTCCGAGGTCGCGGGTGAAGGCGCCGAACACCAAACCGAATTCTAATGGGTTGAAGTCTCCTTTTTCAAATTTCGTGATGACGGCGGTAGTGTTGCCTGTCTTTGACTTGTCTTTTCCGCTAAGGCAGAAGTTGAAAGCTGGCCCTATTTCCAGTCCGATTAAATCTTTAATCGTGTATTGATAAAGAATCGGTATGTCGATATAATATAATGATGTCGAGTGGTAGATTTTATAGTAGTTTTCTTGGGTGTCTATTATTTCTGAGAATTGTTGTCCTTTTGAAGAAAATTTGACATTGGCGACAATGCTTGTGGTTTTGTCTAATTTGTATTGTGCTAATCCGCCTATGTTAAAGCCGATTTTAAGTCCTCCTTCATCGTTTTTGGTATTGATGGTATTCATGTTCAGCCCACCAGTGAATCCGTATAATAAATCCTGAGCGTGTGAGTTAGTGCTAGAGAAGGTGATTATCAAAAGTGAAATCAAAAGAGAGAAGAATCTCTTTTTGAAGGGAATGTGTTTTATTGATAAAAGATTTACCATAAGCACTAAAAAAGCCACTCGTTTTGAGTGGCTCTGTGATTTTTTTATTTGTAGTCTCTAGGGGATTTGAACCCCTGTTACCAGGATGAAAACCTGACGTCCTGACCAGACTAGACGAAGAGACCGCCCATTAAATGACCACTTTTTGAAGTAGTGGTGAACTTTTGTAGTCTCTAGGGGATTTGAACCCCTGTTACCAGGATGAAAACCTGACGTCCTGACCAGACTAGACGAAGAGACCGCCGTATTTTTGTGATTGCAAAATTACAAAAAAAAACTTTCTGTGCAACTAAAAAATGAAATTTTTGAAAATATTTTTTTTATTCTGATTTTTAGTAACTTACAGATAAAAATAAAAGCAGAGAAGGCGTTTGTTTCTCTACTTTTAGCTTGTTTTGTTATAAAATGTTCTTGAAAATATCACAGATTGTGAATTATTCAAATGTAAATGATATTAGGAACGTTTTGTTTCTAAGGCTGTCGAAGCTGTTTGTGAACAGATAATTTTCATTTTTTGCGACGTTAAGCAAGCCGTAGCCCATCTTCAATTCTACGCCTAATTTGCAGTATCCTGTATAAAAATCGAAGCCAGCGCCGATTTCTGCTGCAATATCGTGGCGTTTTATGCTCAATGTTTTTGGTTTGCCACTGGTTTCGTCATAGTTCTTCTTTTGTGAAGCCCAGTCTATTTTATAGTTTGCGCCGGCGATAATATACGCAGCTGTGTTATTGTATCTCTTTGATTTATATTTGATATGTAATGGAAATTCAACGAAAGTGGAATGTGTGGAGCTGTTGATGGTATAAGGCGTTTCCTTTGTGATTTCGCCGCTTACAGGATCTTTTTGTATTGATGTTATATTGTATGTTAATTTTCTTTCACCGAAGCTTCCTGAAGGTATGAATCTCAAATCGAAATATTTTGACAAACGTAGATTTCCAACCACGCCGATTGTTATTCCGTGTGTCATCTGGCCGCTTATATCGTTGACGATGAATTCGGAATTAAGGAAGTCGTCGTTGACTCCATGAAATATGTCGTTTGCCGGTAATTCGTTGGCTTGGTGTATTTTACTCTGATAACCATCAATATAGTCGATGGAGAAGAGCATTTGGTTATAACCGACGCTGATTCCGAAGTGGTAAGGTTCGTTGTCGTACAATGGTAAGTTCAGAGGCTTTTTGTTTTGTGCGTTTGATACATCAGGTATCAGGCATAAAATGAAGCAGATGCAGATGCAGAATTTCAATATATTTTTTTTCATAAATAAAAAACGTGAGATGGACCTAATTATTATATGTGTTGGTTCAGTATTTTCTTGCTTTCTTCAAACAGGCGCTCTTTATTAATAGGTGCTGCCCCGAGTTCTTCGCAGACAATGCCTCCAGCCAGATTCGACAACGCTGCTATGTTGTACGGATCTTCTTCGCAGACAAGGCATAACATGGCAACGCTCAAGACTGTGTCGCCGGCTCCTGATACATCGGCGATCTTTCTCAAATGCGCCGGAATATGATGGTAAGTATTTGTTTTATAGTCTTTTATCAAGACGCCTCTTTCTGATAAGGTAGTCATTATATATCTGCAATTCAATTTTGAATGTAACGAATCAATGGCTGTAAGTATTTCCTCGATGCTGTCGTCTTTGGATGAAATGCCGATGCCTTCCTTCAGTTCTTTTAGGTTCGGCTTGAAAAAGGTGACGTTTTGGTATGCCAGGAAATTCTTTTTCTTTGGATCGACGCCGACGGGAATGTTCTTCTGATTAGCTAGAGACACGACTTCTTTTATGAGTTTCTCGGTAAGAACGCCTTTGTTATAGTCTTGCAGAATGATTCCGTTGATGTTCTCTTTTTCGATTATTTCGTTGATTCTTATCATCAACGAGTCGTATTCTTTCTCTGTAAGGTCGAAAGTGTCTTCTGTGTCAACACGCAGCATCTGTGCGTTGTTGCTGATTATTCGGACTTTACGTGTAGTTATTCTTTCTTCGCTTCTCACAATGCCTGACACGTTCATGTCCTGCTCAAGCATGAGGGCGAGTAGGTCTTTTGATTTTTCGTCATTGCCTATTATTGAGCATAAAATAGGTTCTGCTCCTAAGGTCTTGAGGTTTTGTGCCACATTGGCGGCTCCTCCCAATCTTGAAAAACTGTCTGTCACGGATACGATAGGTACAGGCGCTTCAGGAGATATTCTTTCCACTTTTCCTCTCATGTAAACGTCGAGCATGATGTCGCCGATTATCATGATTTTCTGTCTGTTAAAAGAATTGAATAAGTTTTTCATTTTTAAGTCTATTAGTCAATAAGTAAATAAGTCTATAAGACCATAAGTTGAAAAAACTCATAGACTCATAGACTTACAGACATATAGTCTTATTTAAGTTTGCTTAAAGCTTCTTTGATTCTGGCTGCTGCCTCACGAAGTTTGTCTTCTGAAGTAGCGTATGAAAGACGG
Source organism: Bacteroidales bacterium (assembly GCA_045615285.1). GTDB lineage: Bacteria > Bacteroidota > Bacteroidia > Bacteroidales > F082 > Limimorpha. The sequence goes on along the minus strand of JAZLEO010000018.1, from coordinate 15,674 downwards.
ATACATTCGTCGTTGCCGAAAGCTGCGCCGCCGACACAAGCGACGTGTGCTTTGTTTAACAGGTACAGACAGAGGTCGTCGCTGTTGTTGATAGTTGTCTCGCCGTCAGTCTTGCCGAAGTATGACTTGATTTCAGGGAACATATAGAATGCGCCTGCTGGTTTGCTTAATTTCAAGCCTGGGATTTCGCTTAAAAGGTCGAAGAACATGTCGCGGCGGTTTCTGAAAGCCTTGAGCATAGTTTGGATTTCTTCTGAATTTTCTGGAGACATCTTCACTGCTTCTAAAGATGCGGCTTGAGCGATTGTACAGATACCTGATGTGTATTGGCCTTGGATTTTGTTACATGCAGAAACGATGGCTTTAGGAGCTGCAATGTAACCGATTCTCCAACCTGTCATGGCATAACCTTTAGCTACACCGTTGATGATGACGAGTCTGTCTTTCAATTCTGTGAATTGACCCATACTTTCATGTTTTTGTTCGTATTGGATGAATTCATAGATTTCGTCTGACAAGATGATTACTTGTGGGTGTTTTTTGAATACTTCAACTAATGAAGCCAATTCTTCTTTTGTATATACCGAACCTGAAGGGTTGCATGGTGTGCTGAAAATGAAAGCTTTTGTCTTAGGTGTGATGGCTGCTTCCAATTGTTCGGCTGTGATTTTGAAGTTTTGTTCAGCTGTTGTGTTGATGAAGACTGGTGTGCCGTCAGCTAATTTTACCATTTCAGGATATGAAACCCAGAATGGAGCAGGAATGATAACTTCGTCGTCTTTGTCAACGATAGCCATGAATACGTTTGTTATGGCTTGTTTTGCACCGTTAGAAACGATGATGTCGGCGTCTGTATAGTCGAGACCGTTGTCGCGTTTCAATTTCTCGGCGATGGCTTTGCGTAATGCAGGTGTGCCTGGAACAGGAGGATAGTGAGTGTCATTGTTGTTGATAGCGTCGATACCTGCTTGTTTCGCTGCGACAGGTGTGTTGAAGTCTGGTTCTCCGATGCTTAATGAAATGACATCGATGCCTTGAGCTTTTAATTCACGGCTTAATTGAGTCATTTTCAATGTGGCTGATTCAGCCATGTTGTTGACTCTTTGTGACAAAATGATGTTTCCCATTTTTTTCTTTTATTTTATGAATTTGTTAAAAATAATGACTTAAATTTCAAGTTACAAAATTACTATTTTTTGTGATAATGACGCATAATATTTTTAATTAATAAAATGTTTTTTAGTATATTTGCCGAAAAAAGAACATGGAATTCAACATGGAAAATTTCACGATAGTAATCATAATTCTGCTGATGATAATTCTTTTCATATTCAGCATGAAAGAGAAGAAAAAACAGAAAGAAAACAATGAGCCTGTCAGGGTAAAAGACGGCGAAGATATGAATGTAGTCGCTCATAAGTTGATAGTTCCGTTGAAGCTTCAGGCGTATGAACGTCTTATGCTTTATGTGGAACGTATAAAATTTCCTGTTCTTGTAAAACGTGTGTTTTATCCAGGCATCTCACGTAATGATTTTCAATTCTCTCTTCTTCAGAATGTTCAGGACGAGTTTGAACATAATCTGGCTCAGCGTCTGTATGTCACTGAGGACACTTGGCGTTTAGTCGAGCTGTCGAAAGAAGAGGTCTTACAAAATATAAACGCAGTCTTTAACGATAATCCGGATGCTGATGTGGCGATGATAGCCAGGCAGATAGCCTCGTTCAACAATCCGATGGCGGAGAATGCGGTGATAAGTATAAAACGTGAATTTAACTTCTTATAGTTATGGAATTTTCAGCAATACAAATAGCTACGTTCCTTTCTGGAAAAGTCGAAGGCGATCCGGAAGTGAAGGTTTATAATGTGGCTAAAATTGAGGAAGGTGCTCCTGGAATGTTGAGTTTCCTCGCAAATCCAAAATATTCCCAATATCTTTATACTACGAAATCTTCCATCGTTCTGATCAACGACGATTTTGAATTACAGGGAGAAGTCGGCGCTACTCTCATCAGAGTGCCTGACGCATACGCGGCTTTCGCACAGCTGCTCGGTCTGTATCAGCAGTTTATGCAGTCGAAAGTGGGCGTTTCTTCTCTTTCGTTCATTTCAAAAGACGCTTCCTACGGCGAAGATGTGTATATCGGTGAATTCGCTTTCATCGGTTCAAGAGTGAAAATAGGAAATAGGGTAAAGATATATCCTCAGGCTTATATCGGCGATGACGCTGTAATCGGCGATGACACAATAGTTTATGCTGGCGCTAAGCTTTATGCGCAGACCGTCGTGGGTAAGTCTTGTATCTTGCACTCCGGCTGCGTGATCGGCGCTGACGGCTTCGGCTTCGCTCCGCAAGAAGACGGCTCTTACAAAAAAATCCCTCAAATCGGTAATGTCTCAATAGGCGATAATGTCGAAATCGGAGCTAACACTTGCATCGACTGCGCGACAATGGGTTCTACAAGAATACACGATGGCGTTAAATTGGATAATCTTATCCAAATAGCTCATAACGTGGAACTTGGAACTAATACAGCGATAGCTGCACAGACTGGAGTGAGCGGCTCGACAAAAATTGGCGACAATTGCATAATAGCAGGACAGGTCGGATTCGCAGGTCATATACATATCGCAGACAATACTAAAATAGGAGCACAATCTGGTGTCTTGGGTAGTGTGAAACAAGAAGGTAAAGAACTGATGGGCTCTCCAGCAATCAACCTGAAAGACTTTTTGAGAATGTCGGTATATACCAAGAATATTGAGAAGTTGGTGAAACGTGTTGAAGAACTTGAAAAAAAATTAAATGAAAAACAACAATGATTGAAAAACAGAGAACGATAAAGCAAGATGTCAGCCTTAGCGGAACTGGCCTCCATACCGGACAGAAAGGTACGCTGACATTTCATCCTGCCGATGTGAATCACGGCATTAAGTTTAGAAGAGTGGATGTTGAAGGCGCTCCTATAATCGAGGCGAAAGTCGAAAACGTGGTGGATACTTCTCGCGGAACGACAATAGCGCAAAACGGAGTGCGAGTCTATACCGTAGAACATATATTGGCTTCGTTGAGAGGCGCCGGTGTAGATAACGCATTGGTTGACATCAATTGCGAAGAACCTCCAATCCAGGACGGTAGCGCCAGATATATGCTGGAAGCCCTCAAGTCAGCTGGCATCGTGGAACAGGAAGCTGAACGTGAATATCTCCGCCTGAAAAAAACTGTGACATATTTCCACCCTAAAATCGGTTGCGAAATAAGCATAAAACCAGCCGACGACTTCAAAATGGAAGTGAGCGTCGATTATAATTCTCAAGTGCTTAAACCTCAGTCGGCTACTCTCAGAAGTATGGCTGACTTTGAAAAGGAAATAGCTCCGTGCCGTACTTTCGTCTTCTTCCAAGAACTGGAAATGCTACTGAAACATAATCTCATCAAAGGCGGCGATCTCTCAACAGCGATCGTATTCGTCGAAGATGTGGTTCCGGCCGGCGAACTTAAACGTGTAGCTAAACTTTTCAATATGGAATCTGTCGGTATCCATCAGGGCGGTATCCTGAATAACACGACCTTGCATTTTGAAAACGAACCTGCTCGTCATAAACTCCTCGACCTCATCGGCGATATGGCTTTGCTCGGAAAACCAATTCTCGGTCACGTGAAAGCTTTCAAACCTGGACATCTGGCTAATACTGAATTCGTGAAGTTGATAATAGAGAATTTGGAATAAGACTCAAAGTCTCAACGACTCAGGACCGCAAAGTGGTTATTAAAAAACCTCGGAGTTCCAATCGAAGTTCCGAGGTTTTTTTGTTGGTGAATCAATCATTAATATTTTTTACGGAATTTATCACCATCTTTCTCATATTCTGTGCCAGATCTTCCTTGGTAAGATTTTGTTCCGAACAAACCCTTGGTTTCTTCAACTTCATCACCATTGTCTAATTTCCATCTTCTCTTGCCATTGCTGCCACTGTCTCCTGTTATGATTGAGAGCGCAATCCATAAAACCAATATCACGATAACAACTACGGCTGCTGCGTAGAGCAGACCTGCCAAAGCTGCAATAGGAGCTATGATTACATAAAATCCGAACCATAATCCTAATGATGCCTGAATGCAATACCACCATTTCCTGCCTTGAATAAGAGGTAATCTTTTTTTAAGATATGTATAAGTGAAAAATATTGTGAATATCAAAGTAAGTACCGGCGCTATAAAGAAACCGTAATCTGTTTCTAATGCAATACCTGCAAGCATTCCAAGTACTGTAAGTGCATTTGAGATAACGAAATAAATTATTGAATTTTGGGATAACTTAGAAGTGTAATTTTCATCGAACTTGCAAAGAAAGTTCTCTTCACACTCATTGATTGTGATAAAGATAGTTCTTGGTAATTTCCATAAGAACTTCAAAGCTTTTTTAAACATAATACTATTAAGTTGGGTTCATTAATTTGACTTTGTCATAAAAACAGTAGAACCGCATTGAATCTGTTTTCATAACCATTGTTTTTTTGTGATAGGGTAACCGTCTCACTTTCAAAGTGCAAAAAAAAAGAAAAACTTCGGATTTTGCAAATATTTATTGTTTTTTTTAAAAATATTTCTGCTTTTTTACAATCTGATATTCAATTCAAATTGATACCCGAGTCTGTTGGTATTGTTGTAACCCAATTCATAGAATATCCTGACAATTAGCAGTACATTCTTTATTCTTCATTATACATTCTCGATAAAAATCGTCCCACGCTTTCGTATCCGTATTTCTCTATGACGCTTTGTCTTAAATAATTTGCATCATAATTTTTATGCGTCTTTATCATTTTTATCATCGCTTCGGCTAAGGCTTCTTGATTTCTCGGTTCAACTAAAATGCCTTTTGTGTCGTCAATCATTTCCTTGATTCCTCCGACATTTGTACTTACGACAGGCAATCCCGATGCGAGAGCTTCGAGAATCACTACTGGCATGTTTTCATAATTGCTCGACAATACCAAGAAATCTCCTGACGAGAGTTCGTCGGCAAGAGTTTGTCCTTCCAATAATCCTGTAAATGATACCTTATTAATTAATTGCAGAGATTTCGCTTTTTCTTTCATCAACTCGAAATCCATTCCGTCGCCGATGAGCGTACAATGGAAGTCGATGCCGTTTTGTTCAACAATCTTTAACGATTCTAAAAGTCCGCTGATGTTTTTCGACTTGTCTTCAAAACAACTGACGTGAATTATCTTGCAAGGCGTATTCTTTTTTTCAGAAATATGAAACATGTCGAGATTCACTACGTTAGGCAGCACTGTGTAATTGTCGTTTGTCAGTCCGTGATTTCTCATCGCATCGGCCAGGTTTTCTGTCACTGTCGTGATGGTCTTTGCGTTGCGAACGATAATCTTAGTAAACACTTTTCTTAAGAAGCCGTTGAAGTTGTTTCCGGGCAGATACCTCGACCAATGTTCCGTAATTATATAAGGTGTCTTATGAATTATCTTTTGAATCCATGCGATTACGCCTAATCTTGTCAGGACGTGAACGTGAATCAGATCAGGTTTCTTGCATAATTTCAAAGCCTTCATGTTGGCGCGGTAGAAACGTAGCAGCGATAAAATCTTGTTATTTGGTTTCTGGTAATAGACGCGAATCGTATCCACATTATTCTCTAATGTTCTAACGATTTCAAATTTTTCTTGGGCTGTGGGCTTTGAGCTATGGGCTTTGGGGTCGTTGCTCAAAGCTCGTTGATCATTGCAATAAATAGCTGTAATATCATTGAACAAAGCGGCTGCTTCGGCATGGCGCTGCACGAACAGACCGAACATCGGGTCGTAGCGGTGCGGATACCATCGCGCCAAAAAAACTATGTGTTTTCTTTCTTTATTCATGGAGATGTTTTTTGATGATGTTGATTGCGTTATTAGCTCTTTTTTCATCATCGCCGCTGACGATCTCGAAAGGAAGATTCATTTTCGTTAATGTGTTTTTATAAATCTCGAAAAGTTCTTTTCTTTCTTCGATGTTAGGGTTTTCTCTCAAAGGATCATAGACCCAAGGCAAGTCAATGTCGCATAGAAGATACAAGTCGAAGTTCTGCTGTTTCATAATGTCGTCTATTGTCTCGTTGGAATGTCCGAAAACATATTCGACCCATATTTTGCAGACTATTATCTCGGTGTCGGCGATGAGAATCGATGGCGTTTTTTTCTCTGCTTCCAACGTAAGCTCATATTGTCCTTTGGCGATCTCAACGACATCCTTTTCGGTATATTGTCCCTCGAAGTTTTCAAGATAAGTCCTTGAATATTCTGGGATGAAGTCGGTGTTGAAATACTTCGCCAACTTTTCAGCGAGAGTGGATTTCCCTGTTGATTCGGGACCTGTGATAGCTATTTTAAACATGATTTTTCGCCTCCTTGCTCCAGCTGATATAACCCATCACTGCTAAAATTGTATAACCTAAATATTGGAAACTCGTTAAATATAATCCGTTACATATACAAAGCGGAATGAGGATGATGTCGCAGACTAAATATAAAATCCAGTTTTCGACTTTTTTAAATGCAGTCAACAGCATAGCTCCTAAACCTAATATTCCGGTTATATAATCGGCTAATGTGTTGATATTGTCGGAAAATTTTGTCGCTATATAGAATGAAATCCCTGCAATAATTATCGTAATAGTTCTTTCTATGGTGTTTAAATACGATACTTGTAATGATGTTGACACAGACTTTAGTCCTTCGCTTTTGTCTTCGTCTTTCGCCTTTAGCCTTCTCCAGTTCCACCATCCGAAGATGCTGATTATGAAATATAGAAAATTAATTATGGAGTTTGCGTAGAGTCCGTTCTGTAGAAAGATGAAAATATAGATTGCGAGGCTGATCATTCCTACAGGATATACCAAGATGTTGATTTTGTATGAAAACCATATACTTAGCAATCCTGTTATTACTGCGATGATTTCTATGATCAATTCATAATCCATATTTCGTGATTAGAGTTTAGTAGTTCAGAGTCAAACTTCATCTCATATCAATGACTTCCACATTAGGATGTATTGCTTCGTTGAAGATGAACATGTTGTCGGGAAGATTTTGATTTGTCTTGAAGTCGGTTATTTCGTAAAAGAGTTTGTAACCGTCGGCCATGAAGATATAAACTCTATTGATTTTTAAATCCTTATCGATAGTGATTTGTATTTTCTCGAATAAGTCGTCTTTGTTTTCTTTTATCTCGATTTTCTTGGTGTTTTCGTCGTTATTTTCGATGAAAGACATTGTGGTGTTTTCCTTGAAAGTTTCGATGATTGAGATAGGGGAGAAGCCATCTGTTGCGTCGCTTATCGTCACTTCTTCGTCAGGGATGATGTAATTCCAGCGAGTTTTGCCGTTACAAATCACTTCCTCTGCGTCTAAATTTATGATATAAGAATCGCCTTTTATCGAAGCGTAACCGCTTGAAGTCGTGCTGTGGTTATTTTCATCGGTGACTCTAACGTTGAACATGATACTGATGTCGTTGTATGACTTCATTTTCTCAATCACTTTGTCGAGATATTCTTCGGCGGTCTGGGCCGACAAACTGATACATGCAAAAATACCAGCTATCAATAAAAGGAGTTTTTTCATTTTCATTACTGATTTTTATTCCACGTTATTAAGATCTTTGAGGAACTGTTCGAGTGCCATTTCGTTAGCTACTCTTACTTCACGTTGTTTACTTCCAGCGAAAGGTCCTACGATTCCGGCTTTTTCGAGTTGGTCGATGATACGACCTGCTCTGTTATATCCGAGTTTCAACTTACGTTGCAGCATTGAAGTAGAGCCTTGTTGTGTCTGGACGATGATATAAGCTGCTTCTTCAAAGAGCGGGTCTCTTTCGTCAGGGTTGAGGTTTTCTTTGGCGCCGCCTTCATCTTTTTCGTCAGGGCAGTCAGGAAGATGATATGCGTCAGGATAAGCTCTTTGCGATCCGATGAAGTCTGTTATATCTTCCACTTCTGGAGTGTCGATGAAAGCGCATTGCAGACGGATGAGGTCGTTACCTGTCGAAAGCAGCATGTCGCCGCGACCGATGAGCTGGTCGGCTCCGTTGGTGTCGAGAATTGTTCCGGAGTCAACGCGTGAGATGACGCGGAACGCTATACGTGCAGGGAAGTTCGCCTTGATTGTACCGGTGATGATATTGACGGAAGGACGTTGTGTCGCTATGATCAAATGGATGCCGATGGCACGAGCGAGCTGAGCGAGACGTGCGATAGGAGCCTCCACTTCCTTGCCCGCCGTCATGATCAGGTCGGCGAATTCGTCAACGACCAACACTATGTAAGGTAAGAAACGATGTCCTTCGTTAGGATTTAACTTGCGAGCTATGAATTTGGCGTTATATTCCTTGATGTTACGAACCTGAGCTTCTTTCAGTAATTCGTAACGGTTGTCCATTTCGATACATAAAGAATTGAGTGTTCTCACGACTTTCCTTACGTCGGTGATGATGGCTTCTTCTGCGTCAGGGAGTTTCGCCAAGAAATGACGCTCTATTTTTTTGTAGAGACTTAACTCTACTTTTTTAGGGTCAACGAGGACGAACTTGAGCTCGGCCGGATGCTTGCTGTAGAGTAATGACGATATGATTGCGTTGATACCGACTGACTTACCCTGACCAGTAGCGCCAGCCATGAGGATGTGAGGCATTTTGGCGAGGGCGGCGACATAACTCTCGTTGGAGATTGTCTTGCCGATGCCGAAAGGAAGTTCGTATCCGCATTTCTGGAAACGCTCCGAACCTAAGACACTTTTCATGGAGACAATCTGAGGCTTTTGGTTTGGCACTTCGATACCGACTGTGCCTTTGCCAGGGATAGGTGCGATGATACGGATTCCTATCGCGGAGAGACATAATGCGATGTCGTCTTGCAAGCCTTTGATTTTTGAGATTCTGACTCCAGCGGCAGGGATGATTTCGTATAATGTAACGGTAGGGCCTATGGTAGCCTTGATTTTATCGATTGCGATATTATAATTCGCCAGAGTATCGACGATGCGTTTTTTGTTTTCTTCGAGTTCGTCTCTATTGACGTTGCTTGTACTTTCGCCATAGTCTGTTAACAAGTCCAAAGGAGGAAACTTATAGTTAGACAGTTCCAATTTAGGGTCGAATTCGGTGTCGAGGCCGAAGTGCTCGCCTATCTCTATGGCCTGTTTTTCTTCAGTCGGAGCTGTGACTTCCATGTCGATGTCGTCGGCGTTGACTTCATCATCGTTTTCTTTATGAGTAGCTGTTGGAGTTGGAGCCACTTCTTCGAAGCCGTCGTCTTCGCATTGATCGGCGGAGTCTGATGTCTTATAAGGAATCGGTAAAGGTTGTGGAGTTATGTCGATGACAGGAGCGTCTTCAAAGTCATCTTCATCATCTTCAATTTCAGAAATTTCGATTGGGGTAGCTGCTGGTTCTGGAGTGACATGTTTCACTATTATCTCAAAATCATCGTCGTCGTTTTCGTTATCGATATCCTCTTCCTCATAATCATTTTCGGTAGGATTTTCGTCAGTTTCTTCATCCTGATCTTGGTTTTCGTCAGTTTCTTCATCGGAAGCCTTATTTTCTTTATTGAAATTTATTGTAGGCATTTTTATGTCGAATGTGAAAATGACATAAAGGAAAGCGGTGAAGAAGAGTATGATATAGATGCCGAGTTCGTTTATATAAGGTTCTGCCAACTGATATATTTTTATACCAACCAGGCCGTAGAACATCTCGCATATCTCATTGTTAGGCAATACTGTAGCCAAGAAAAGAGGCAACCATATAAGGCACATCAGGCAATATTTGCATATTGTGGATATTTTTACAGAAGGGCCTTTGAATGCAAGTAACGAGCCGCCGAGCATCAGTAACAGAATCAGATAGATAGAACCTATTCCGAAGCTGTATTCGCTCATAAACATACCGATTGTGTTACCCCAGTCGCCGGTAAGATTGTAGTTAGTAAGATATGAGATTACCGACAACAGGAAAAACAATCCAAGAAGCATAAGAAATACGCCAGCAGTGATGCTGATGCGAGGATCTTTCTCTTTTTTTCTGGCAGCGGTCTTACTGCTTTTAGTCTTAGATTTTTTCTTACCTTGGTCTTTACCTTGGTCTTTACCTTGGTCTTTGTTTTCGCCTTTGCCTTGGTCTTTGCTTTCGCCTGTATTTATTTTGACTATAGGTTTGTTACTGTTATAGCTCATGTTTATTTGACGGTTCTGAATGTTTTGTTGAAACGAATTTTTCCTGTGTTTTTATCCATTGAAAGCCAGACGAATATAGGCTTTCCTACGATATGATCAACTGGTACATAGCCCCAGAAACGAGAATCTTGTGAGTTATGGCGGTTGTCGCCCATCATCCAATAGTAATCCATTTTGAAGGTATATTCGTCTGTTTCCTTTCCGTTGATGAAGATTTTTCCGTCTTTGATTTTCATGTCGTTATGTTCGTAAGCTCTTATGACTCTGTCGTAAAGTGCGATGTTTTCTGGGTTGATTTTCACTGTTACGCCTTCTTGAGGTATTACGATTGGACCGAAATTATCGGAGTTCCATTTGAAATGTATGGTGTCGTTAGGGAAGATGTCTTCTGATATTTCAGTACCTGCTTTAGCTATTCTTCTTTCCACTGATGTTACGAAAGGAAGTTTTCTGAACTCTTCGGCTATGCTGGCTGTCATGTTGAAAATCAGTTCGTTGGAATGAGCTGTTCTGTATCCTTCTGTGATATTATATTTTTCCAGAATCTTAGGGTTGATGCCGCTGCCCGTGATTTTGACGGTGTAGTTATGCTGCATCTCAACAGGCTGCTCGCCTTTTTCTCCGTTGATATAAACGATTCCGTCAATGATCTGTAATGTGTCGCCTGGCATGGCGATGAGACGTTTCACATAATTCTCTCTCTTATCGACGGGGCGTGTGATGATGTCGCCGAATTGCTGTTTGTCATTCATCACTCTGTCTTTGCCGAAATATCTAACCAATTGATAATAAGTGACATTGCTTTGATAGACTTCGCTGACGGTGTCTCCAGCTGGGAAGTTGAACACTATCGGGTCGTTGCGTTTTATCTCTGTCGTTCCCGGCAGGCGCTTGTATGGAAGCTGAGGCTTCTCGATATAAGATTTGGCAGTCTTTGACAATGGTAATGTGTGATGTACGAACGGAAATGAGAGCGGAGTGTTTGGAACTCTAGGGCCGTAACCTAATTTGCTCACTACCAAATAGTCGCCGACCAACAAGGATTTTTCCATACTTGATGATGGAATGGTGTACATCTCAAACATGAATGTCCTGATTATCAATGCTGCCACTACAGCCCAGACTATTGCGTCGAGCCATTCTCGTACAGAACTTTTCTTTGGATATTCCGTTACTCTAGGATCACTGTATTTTGAACCTTGAATGCTTACGACAGGGAAAAATATGAATGGTAATACGGCCGCACAAACTACTTCCCAAATCTTAAATCTTCCGAATGATTTGCCTAAATCGATGAACATCAGCATCATCGTGAAGAAGTTGATATAAGGAGTGGCTAATAGAAGATACCACCACCATTTTGTGCAGTTTGTGATTTTTGACAGTATGTATAGATTGTAATATGGAATTATCGAGTAGAAACCTTTGTAGCCTGCTTTTTCAAAAAGTTTCCAGCAGAAAGCGATTGGGATTGTGAATAATGCCGGTACTAATAATATGAATGCTAACATGATATTGATTTTTAACAGTTTAACAAGTCGTTCATTGTGAATAATCCTTTTTTGTCGATGATGAATTCTGCTGCTATAACAGCGCCGGTAGCAAAGCCTTTTCTGCTGAAAGCCTCATGGCGTAGTTGGATTATGTCGCAGTCAGATTCGGCCTTGACTTCATGAATGCCGAAGACATCGCCTTCACGGATTGCTTCTATCGGCAATACGTTGCCCATTGTCAATTGTTCATTATTCGTTGTATATTCAACAAGCTTCCATGATTTATAGTTGCTGTTGTTTTCCAGGATGTCGTCCGCGAGTTTCACGGCTGTCCCGCTAGGTTTGTCGAGTTTATGGATATGATGAGTCTCGGTCATGCTCAGCTTGTAGTCGTATTTCTCTGTTATCTTTGCAAGTTGTCGGTTGAGCATGAACATAATGTTCATTCCGATGCTGAAGTTAGGAGCATAGAACAAAGCCTGATTTTCTTTTTCGCATCTTTCTTTAACTTCGTCAAAATGCTGATACCATGCTGTCGTTCCGCATACCACAGGGATGTTCATGTCGAAACAGCGTTTGATATTGTCGAAAGCTGTTGCTGGGGTGCTGAATTCTATTGCAACGACTTGAGTTTCTGAGTTTCTGAGTTTCTGAGTTTCTGAGTTTTTAAAAGAAGTCCAGTCTTCTTCGTTGTCAATTTTCGCTAATATTTCGTGTCCGCGTTGCAGAGCTATCTTCTCTACTTCGTGACCCATTTTGCCGTATCCAAACAATATTATATTCATCAAGTTTAAAATTTTAGTTTTAGGGAAACGCCTGTCGAGCATCTGCCATATCCGTATGCCGTTCCCGCGAAGTCATTTTTTAATATTGGTTCTACTTTCAATGTAAGGTCGTCGCCGATGTCGTATTCGAAGAAATGAGCATCGACGCTGGCGTCTATGATGTTCAGTCCGTACCATAGAGCCATTATTATCCAGCTGAGTTCCATGTTACGTCTGTAGTAATCCCTTATTGTGATGAGGTTTTCGTTAGAATAACGTTTAGCGATGCTTATTATATCCTCATCCACATCGGTTTTGTTTCCAGTTTTATAGTCGAAGGCGTCTCTATAGTCTTTGTAGCTGTCTCCGTTAGTGTCGGCTAGATAATAAATCGTTCCTATGCCGGCATATACGATAGGGATTTTCCAATATTTTTTGTTATAAGCCTGACCCAATCCTGGAAGTACGGCCGAGTATAAGGTCGCTTTCTTAGGATTATGTTTTTGCTGCATCACGATGCTGTCGTTTTTGGCGAAGACAGAACATGACACGGCAAAAGTCATCAATAACAATATCAGAAAACGTTTGAACATCTCGAAATCAGTTTTTGTTTATTATTGAAATCAGTCTTTCAAACTCTTCGTCGTTTTTGAAATCGATTGTAAGGCTGCCTTTACCTTTGCTGTTGCGACTTGCTTTTACTTTGGTATTCAATATCTTCGATAAAGAATCGACTTTATAGATGAAAGCTTCAGGCAGGACGTCTTTCTGTTTTTTGACTTTTACGTTCTTTGTATTGAGTGAACGTACGAGTTCCTCCACTTGTCTGACGCTGAGGTCTTTGTCGATGATTTCTTTCAGTATGATGAGTTGTTTCGCTTTATCATCAATGTTGATTATTGCGCGGGCCTGACTCATGGAGATGAAGCCGTCGCGTAGCGCTACCTGCACTTCAGGAGGCAGTTTCAGAAGTCGTAGGAAATTGGTCACGGTGCTTCTGTCTTTGCCGACTTTCTCGCTGAGCTGCTCTTGTGTTATGTTGCATTCTTCGATGAGACGTTGGTACGACAAGGCAACTTCTATGGCGTTAAGTCCTTCACGGTGAGTGTTTTCTATCAATGCCATCTCGAGCATCTGTTCGTCGTTGGCGACGCGGATATATACAGGTATCATTTTGAGGCCTGCCATTTTCGATGCGCGGAGACGGCGCTCTCCGGAGATGAGCTGGTATTTGTCGCGTCCCATCTTTCTTACTGTGACGGGCTGTATCACGCCTTGTATTTTTATAGATTCCGCTAATTCGTTGAGAGCGTTGTCGTCGAAATCGGTTCTTGGTTGAAATGGGTTAGCCTCGATGAAGTCGATATTTATTTCCGCCACGGCACCTGCTACATAATTGCCAGAAATATCTGATGACGTGATGTCTGTTTCCGGACTTTGCAAGATGGCATCGAGTCCGCGGCCTAATCCTCTTTTTTTATTCTGTAATGACATATCCGTTGTTTTTTAATATTTCTCTTGCGAGGTTAAGATAATTGGTTGCGCCTATGCTTGTCGCGTCGTGCATGATGGCGGGCTGTCCGAAACTAGGAGCTTCGCTGAGACGGGTGTTGACGCTGATTATGGTGTCGAATACCATTGTTTGGAAATGTGTCTTCACTTCGCTCACCACTTGTTTCGATATTCTCGTCCTTGTGTCGAACATCGTGAGCAAGATGCCTTCGATGTCGAGTTCTGGGTTGAATCTGCTTTGTACGATTTTTATTGTGTTGAGCAGTTTGCCGAGTCCTTCGAGTGCGAAGTATTGGCATTGTACGGGAATGATGACTGAATCGGCGGCTGTCAGACCGTTGACGGTGATCAGGCCTAATGACGGAGAGCAGTCGATGATGATGAAGTCGTATTCGTCTTTTATGGAGGCGAGTGCGTTGCTCATCATTTTTTCGCGTTGCGGAAGGTTGATGATTTCTATTTCCGCTCCGACAAGGTCGATATGAGCCGGCAGAAGATACAGGTTAGGTGTCTCAGTCTCTTTGATAATATCTTTAGGATCTATGTTGTCGATGATGCATTCGTAGATGCTGCCGTCGATTCCTTTCGGGTCGAATCCGACTCCTGAAGTGGAATTCGCCTGCGGATCGGCATCGATGAGTAATGTCTTATGTTCAAGTACTGCAAGGCTTGCCGCTAGGTTTATAGCGGTGGTCGTCTTGCCTACGCCGCCTTTCTGATTTGCTATCGCTATTATCTTACCCATGTCTTGTTGATTTATTATTCAAACTACAAAGGTACGATTTTTATTGTAAAAAATGGAAGTCTGTCCGGAGAAGTTTTCAACAATTTTTCTTGAACTAAGGCTTTAGATTTGGCTAAGGCTAAGACTGTTGGCTAAGACTGTTGGCTAAGGCTAAGACTTTGGCTTTGAAGTATAATAAAAAAAGAGCTGCCATCTTTATAGCAGCTCCCTTAACTTTAGCTTTAGCCTTAGCTTTGGCTATTATTTATCAAGTTCATCAAACCATGCGTCAATCGATTTGTCGTCATCGAAATCTTCGTGTTTAGGCTCGTCGAAATAACCTTCTGGATATTCGCCTGTTTCAATGAAGTTCAATGTGTCTCTCAACGCATTGCTGAATTTCTCGAAATCTTCTTTATAAAGGAAAAGTTTGTGCTTTTCATAGAAAAAGCGGTTTTGTTCGTTGCTGAAACGACGCTTGCTTTCAGTGATGGTTATATACTTCTCTTCACCTTTTGTTGTCTTTACATCGAAAAAATATGTGCGCTTGCCTGCACGTATTGCCTTCGAAAACAATTCCTCACGATTGTTCATCTTTTCATTTTCCATAACTGTCAAAAATTTGTGTTCTACGAATGAATTTTGATTTAGCAAAAATAAAGAAAAATATTAAAGTCTGAACTTTTTTTTTCAAAAAAAACAACGGCCGAAGTCCAATGTTCAAAGTTCAATGTTTAACAGTCGATAGTCAATAGTTTTTTGAACATTTTCTTGATTTCACAAAGTTAATTTTATTACCTTTGAGGCTCAATTTTTTTATCCGAAATTATGAAGTTAAATTTAAGAAGACCAATAGTGTTTTTCGATTTGGAAACAACAGGCTTAAATCCTGTTCATGATCGAATTGTTGAAATTAGTGCATTGAAAATCAATGTTGACGGACAAGAA
>JAZLEO010000017.1:2500-34664 GCA_045615285.1 Bacteroidales bacterium | reverse complement strand
CGATATCATCTCAATGATTCTCCATAAATATACTAAGATCTCTCTCGGTACATTGGTTATGATCGTTGACTCAATCATCACTCTCACAACATTAATCGCTGAACCACAATTACGTCTTCCAGTTTATTCAATCTTGGTTATCTTCATCGAAGGTAAAATCATAGACCTCGTCGTTGACGGATTCAACAGCTATAAAACAGCATTCATTATTACAGACAAAGCTGAAGAAGTTCGCAATATCATCGTTAAAGATATCAACCGTGGCGGTACATGCTTCTTCGGTAAAGGTTTATACAAAGGCGTTGACCGTAAGATGATTTATGTTACATTAACACGCCCTGAACTCGTTAAATTACAATCAATATTGAAAGATGTTGACCCAGATGCATTCGTAAACGTAGTTACAAGTTCAGATATCTTGGGTGAAGGTTTTAAACCTCTCTCAGAATAAGTGAAAAGTTTAGAATTTATAGCATAGAGCCTTGAAAATCTATGTTATAAATAAAAATAAATCAACTTAGATAATAAGTCCGGATTCTATGATTTAAGAGTCTGGACTTATTATTTTTTTTAATATCTTTGTCACAAAATGTTCCTATTAAAATAATAATGATAATGAAAGCTTTTAGAATTATTTTATCTTCAATACTTGTTTGTTTGGCAGTTCTGGTTTTTGATACTGAAGTGAAAGCTCAGGAATCGTTGAAATCTCAGATTGTAACAGAATATGACGGCAAGCCATATTATATTCATACTGTTAAAAAGAAACAGACATTGAAGGAAATAGCTGATATATACGGCGTTGCTGTGTATGATATCATTAAGGAAAACAAGGGTGTTAAAACTACTCCTAAAGCTGGAGAATTGCTTAGAATTCCATATAAACAACAAGAAGAAATCATTTTTGTGGAAGAAGTGGTTGATACTGTTGAGGATAATGTCGCAACGGAATATTTTGAAAATGATATAGAACCGATATTTGATTCTGAAAGATTGTACAAAGTGGCATTGATGATGCCTTTGTATTTGGAACAAGTAGATGACGCATTTCTGGAAGCAGAAGTCTCTAATAAGCAACTTCTCGCAAAACCGTTTTCTTATCTTCATTTTTATGAAGGATTTATGATTGCCGTCGACTCTATGGTTAGTAAATATGATATGAAACTCGACCTTAAAGTCTACGACGTTGATCAAGATACAAATAAAGTCGTGTCTGCTATGAATGACCCATGGTTGCAAAGTGCGGATGTAATAGTTGGTCCGTTTCATGTTAAAGCTTTTGAAAGAGTGATGGCTTATGCCGCAGAAAATGACATACTTATAGTCAACCCGATGACCAATAGAGATGACCTTGTAATAGGAAACAGAAACGTGGTGAAAGTGAAGCCTTCTTATCGCTATCAAATGCGAGGATTGGATTCTCTTATCAGAGATAAGTACACTGATAATAATGTATTTATCATTGCTGAAGATACAAATAGTATGGATTATGTGAGAATGATAGAGGAAATTGTGCAAAACAATATAAATCCTTATTCTTTGGTTTCAAATAAGCATATCAAAAAAATTGTTAAGAAACATCACGACGCATGGCTGATAGAAGAAGTGGAGTTTGATGAAAATACATATCAGTCAGATAATGTGACACTTGATCTTTCTTTGATAAATCAAAATCCAGACGACAGCACAATGTTGAGAAATCAGATATTGTTTTCCAACTATTCAATAGATAGCTTGAATGAGGCAAAGAAAATGGCTTCGTCGATACGAAATAATCTTTTCATAGTTTATGGTGAAAATAAAGTCTTCGCTACAGAAGTCTTAAATAAAATTAACATATTCTCAGGAGAATATCCTTCTAAACTTATCGCACTTCCTGATTGGTCTAAATTTGACAGGCTTTTCAATGAAAATTTGATGAAACTGAATACGGTCTTTTTTGATGATGATTATACAAATTATGATTCATATAGCGTAGGTAAATTTGTCTGTAAGTTTAGAGATAATTACGGAACTGAGCCAAAAGACATTGCGTTTCATGGATTTAATATAGCTTGGTATTTCTTAAATGCCTTGATGAATTATGGAGACGATATTAATATAGGTATAACAACATATGAAATTCCATTGTTAAACACCAGATATTCTTTCGAGAGAAGAAGTGCTGAGGACGGCGTGGAAAATTCATATTGGAATATGTATTATTATAAAGATTACGAGAAAAACTTGCTGCAATATGAATAGGATATTATTATTAGTCTTGATAGTCATTGGCTTGTCATGTTCAAATAATAAAGAAAAAGATATCGTTCGTTCGTATTGGGAAAATGGAAAACTCAAGTCAGAGTTGAGGTATAAAGACGGCAAGCTTAATGGTGATTGCTATTGGTATTTCTCGAATGGCAAGCCTGATATGAAAGTGCATTATAATATGAATGCCATGGAAGGCGAGGTGTTGAGATGGTATGAAAATGGCAATCTTCAATCTAGGTATTATATCAAGAACGACCAATATGACAGTGTTTTCGAATCGTATAATGTGTTCGGCACTTTGGTGAAGATTGAACATTATAAAGAAGGTACGCTTCATGGGGAATATAAGCAATGGTACGACAGCGGAAAACTGTTTACAGAAGGCTCGTATGAAGAAGGAATGCTTCATGGAAAATGGATGATATACTATGAAGGAGGCGCTGTTGGTTCTGTCGCTACATACAAAAACGGAACGGGATTGCAAAAAGGATATTCGCCTGATGGAACTCTGATAACGGAGATAAATTACCGAGATAATGTGAAAGATGGTGATGAAATCCAATACAATAGAGACGGCTCAGTGAAGAAAATATTGTTGTGGGAATCTGGTGAATTCGTGAAAATAATTAACAAATAATGATAAAAAAAATTAAGAAAAAATATTTGTCTAAATATTTGGAAATTGTTAATTAAAAACCTTACCTTTGCGGAACGAATAAAAGATAAATTAACATTAGTTATTAACCTTAATAAAAAAATAAAAGTAATGAACGTACAAACCATTATGACAAACTTGGAAGCTAAGCATCCAGGTGAAAAAGAGTATTTACAAGCAGTTCGCGAAGTTTTAGAATCAGTAGAACATGTTTACAACCAACACCCAGAATTTGAAAAAGCAAAGATCGTTGAACGTTTAGTTGAACCAGATCGCATTTTCACATTCAGAGTAGTTTGGGTTGACGATCAAGGTGAAGTTCAAACAAACATCGGTTACCGTGTACAATATAACGCAGCTCTCGGTGCATACAAAGGCGGTCTTCGTTTCCACCCAGCTGTTAACGTTTCAATGTTGAAGTTCTTAGGCTTCGAACAAATTTTCAAAAACGCTTTGACAAACCTTCCACTCGGTGGTGGTAAAGGTGGTGCTGATTTCGATCCAACAGGAAAATCAGACGCTGAAATCATGCGTTTCTGCCACGCTTTCATGTATGAATTATGGAGAAACATCGGTGCTGACCAAGATTCACCAGCTGGTGACGTTGGCGTTGGTGGCCGTGAAATCGGTTACTTGTACGGTATGTACAAAAAATTAGCTCGCGAACACAGCACAGGCGCTTTGACAGGTAAATCATACGGCTGGGGTGGTTCTTTGATCCGTCCAGAAGCTACAGGTTTCGGCGCTATGTACTATGTAAACCGCATGGTTAAACAAGTTGGCGACACAATGGAAGGCAAGAGAATCGCTTTGTCAGGCTTCGGTAACGTAGCATGGGGCGCTGCAACAAAAGCTATCCAACTCGGCGCTAAAGTCGTTGCTATCTCAGGTCCAGACGGTGTTTGCGAAATCCCAGAAGGTATCACAATGGAAATGGTTAACTATATGCTCGACATGCGTGCTTCAAACCGCAACAAAGTTCAAGATATGGCTGACAAATTCCCAGGTAAAGCTATCTTTACAGCTGGTAAAAAAGCTTGGAGCGTAAAATGTGACATCGCATGTCCTTGCGCATTCCAAAATGAAATGAACGAAGACGACGCTAAAGAATTATTAGCAAACGGCGTAAAATATGTAGCTGAAGTTTCTAACATGGGTTGCCAACCAGGCGCTATCGCAGCTATCCAAGGCGCTGGCATACCATTCGGTCCTGGTAAAGCTGTTAACGCTGGTGGTGTTGCTACATCAGGTCTCGAAATCTGCCAAAACGCTGGTCACATCAACTGGACAGCTGAAGAAGTTGACGCTAAGTTGTTAAAGATCATGAACGACATCTATGACCTCTGCGTTGAATACGGTAAAGAAGCTGACGGCACAATCAACTACGTTAAAGGTGCAAACGTTGCTGGCTTCATGAGAGTAGCAAAAGCTATGTTAGCTCAAGGTATCGTTTGATAAAACTTTAGAATTCTAGAATCTTAGAACTCTAAATATATAAAGCCTCAGAATCTATTCGGTTCTGGGGCTTTTTTGTTGGGAGATTTAAAGTTCTTGGCTCGTGTCGCAGTACCGTTTGCGATTTCTTTCCAATTTACGTTTAAGACGTTCTTTCTTGTTGAAACGGTTGTATAAAGTCTGAATTGGACTTAAAATTCCTTTGTCGTCAGGAATCTTTTTCGGTTTTTTGTATAAGACTTTTTCAATATTATCGTTGACGCCTTTGATGATAAAAGGTCTTTCAATAGGAGCCGTGCGTACTATTTCTTTGACAGTGCTGAAATTATAATAAGGAGTGACATCTATTTCATCTAAGATGATGGTGTCTCTTTGTAACATTATTCTAAAGTTGTTAGCGTCAATACTGTCGTGATTTATGTTAATATATTTTGTGATGAAACCAATACAACTGATTCTTAACGTGTCAATTTCTCTCGTTTGTATTGAAAAGTCTCCGTAAAAATCGGATGTCGTTCCGTAGTGCGACAACTCGCTCAGGATATGGACGTTCGGGATAGGAGAGAGACTGTCGGAAGAAACTACCTTTCCTTTCAAAGGGAAATATTCTTTCTGAGCCAACGACGAAAGAGTGCAAGCCAAGAAGAATGTTATGAAGAAAAGACGTTTCATTTTTAGTCTATAAGACGTTTGTTTTGTTAACTTTAAAAAAGTTATTTTATTGTTAAGAGAATGTGAGATGAGATAACTATTCAGGAAAAACTATTGCTTTTTTGAAATAAAATTATAAAATTTGTAGCGCATAATAAAGCCCACAGCAAAAAAATAAAACTATGAAAACATTGAAAAAATTATCAGCAATTGCAATCTTTTCTTTTGCAGCATTATTGTCGTCTTGCGATCCTGGTTTTGATGACACTTATAAAGTGAAAAACGGTCTTGACAGAGATATCAAATTAACTCAAGGGTATGCCTATGACGCATACGAAAATGTAAAGTTTTCCGATACAATAGTAATTAAACCTGATGAAACAAAAAAGGTATATCAAGATGGAGGACTAGGTATTTCTCCATTTGATGGTAAAGTTCAAAATATCGACTATATTCTTTACGAAGAATACAGACCTTACATCATTTTTGACGACAGCATTGATTATAAAATACTTGATTATAGCAATGAAGGAATAATAAAAACATTTGAAAAATCCATCTTCAAGAAATCTTGTTGGGAAATCTTGTCAAGAAACGAAAATGATAATGTACACGAAGTCTTTTATACTATAACAGAAGAAGACTATCAGAATGCTGTCGTTTTGAATAAATGCGAGCCAAAACCTGATGTTGAAATTAATGGATTTTCAGTTGCCGAATGCCTCGAAAAAGACCGTGGACTAATGTATTATGATAATGATACGATTTATGTTACTGCCATAAACGACAGCAGTATTATGATAAAAACCACAAGTACTTTATTCAATTGTTGCTCTGAAGAATTCTTTGGAGATGCATACTGGTATGAAAATAAAATCCGCATATCGATGTTTGAAATTGAAGATGAAGCGTGCGACTGTGTATGTCCTAGAAGCGTTGAGTTTGTCTTGAGTAATTTGGAATTGGGACAGACATATAATATTGTTCTATTGAAAGGTCTAGGATATGGATATTTCAGTTTTGAGTTCGTCTTTGAAAGAGATACAGATTTGATGTTTATCATATCGTAAGGGAATTAGGAGTTAACTTTGCGTTCCTTTGCGCTTTTGCGAGAGAGAAATGGGAATTGGGTACGAGAGTCGGGTACGAGGATTCTTGCCTTCGACAGGCTCAGGCACCGGAAAAGCTCACCACTCATAGCTCACAGCAAAAAAAACTGTGGACAAAGTCCGTTGACTGTTGTCTTAAAAAAATAAAACCATGAAAAAAACACTGCTACTTGCAATCATCTTACTCTTCTGCGGAATGACGCTTTTGGCGCAGAATAATTATTCTGTCATCAAAGGAAACGTGGGAGAGAAGAACGTCAATATTTCAATCATCAACACCGGCTTTGGAGTAAGTTCCGACGATAAAGGCGATTTCATCATGATGCTGCCTCGTACTGAAAAACAAGTCGGTTTGTTGTTTACTTGCATCGGCTATGAAGATACTTTGGTTAGTGTGATTCCCAATAGTGATACTATCAATCTTAATTTCAAGATGAAAGAAGCATATTATATGCTGGACGCTGTAGGTGTTAGTGCAGAGAAGATAAAGCGTTACAGCGAACCAAGTTATGTAATGTTCGACTTCGAGATTTTCGATGACAAAGTTTTCATTCTTCAAAGAAAAGGAAATACATTAAAAGAATGTCGCATCTTAATCAATGATTTATGGCTTGATCCAATTGATACTATCAATATTCCTAATCATATTGAAGTAGAAAAAATTATCGTCGATTGCACAGAAAGCTGTCAGCTGATAGGAACGGATTCGGTTTATCAAGTTGTGAAAAAGAATTCTTCATACGAACTTATGTTCCCTACGGAGAAAGAACGTTATGACAAGGTGTTAAAGGATATTATCTTCTTTACGGATAAATATATTTATTTCAATGAATTGCAGATGGATGGCTATTATTCTAAATTTTTCAGGATTGGAAAAGAATCTAAGGAAAAGGAGATGATGTTCGTCTGTGATGATATGAAGACTTATAGAGATATTGCGGCGGAAAAACGATGGTATATTGCACATCCGCCAGAGCACGGACCTACACCTGAAGACTGGGAGAGGTTTGTGCAAATGGCGTGGTTCCATACAAAAGATAATTATCTTACAGAATATAAGGATACTTTATATTATTTCGACCATCTTAATTGTAAGATTCTGAAGTATGATGAGGAAATGAATTTGCTTGCAGAATGTGATATTGTTTACCCTGCGAAAGAAGATTTCTGGCGACATAAAATATATAAAGACAAAGCTTTAGGAAAGTTCTATACCATATTTCGTGAGACCTTAAACGAGATTGATGTCAAGACGGGAAAAACGAGCGCAGTTGCAAATGCAAATCAATGGGTGGCAGAAAAGATAATCGTTTATAAAGGAAGCCTTTATGCTGTAACCATGAGAAGAAACGCTTTGAAAGATTTTAAATCATATATTGAAAGGATTGAGCTATGAAAAATATTTTATTGATATTATTGCTTCTGTCTAGCATCTTTGCAAATGCTCAAGTTGATATTTATGTTAAACTCGTCAATGATAATGGCGAGCCGATGCAGAATGTAAGTGTCCGTACTGACGACGGTTATCTTATGGGCGTATCCGATTGGCGCGGGGAAGTGGATTTACGTTCTGTGAAAATCGGCGATGTATTGAATTTCAGTCATGTGGCTTATCATAAAATGGAGCATAAAATAACAGCCGATGATATTAAAAACAAATCTCTTACCGTCAAGATGTTTATGAAGTTTTATGAACTTCAGGAAGTGACGATAGTTGAGAATGTCCCTCATGTGGCGTATGATAATAAGGTGGTGAGCGTCGCTGATTATGAAATGAACGAACAAGGCATTTATCTTCTCGCTCATAGGATGAGGAACTATTCTCTTCTTCATCTCTCGTACGATTTCGACACCCTTGCGGAGATTGAGTTGCCTCGTAAGTTCGACCATTTCTACAAAGACGTCTATGACCAGATTCATGTCCTGAGTCAGGATTCGGCTTATTGGGTTGGAACGATGATGCGGGGCGATGAATATGTAGGCATGGTTCTTACGATGGGAATCAGAATAGAACAATTCGATTATATCCACGCTCATGTCTCGGCTGCTACAGACCAAGTAATCATTACGCATTTATATACAAACAGAGGTCAGGAACTTTATTATTTTGACATCGGTGAAAACGAAGAGAAGAAAATCGACACTACCGTCCTTGAACATATCAGATGGGAAGAAGGCTGTATGCTGATGGAGAACGTAAGGAAATTCGGTCCGATGGGATGGAAAGGCGAGGCGCAGTCGCTATTTGAGAAACCGATTTATGACCCGGTCTTTAATATGAACAACGAGATATTTGTCTTTAACTTCGAAGATAATATCATCAATCATTACGACAACAGAGCTGAAAAACTTAACTCTTTTCCGTTGACATTCCATAAACAAAACAGTTGGAACAACAAAGTCCGTCTAGTGGAAGGCTGGAACAAGAAAGTTCTGATGGATGAGCATAATTCCTCATTTTATGCGGTGTTCCTGAATCAAGGCATAACTACACTGAAGAAGATTGACGTGGCACATGGAACGGTGAGCAACTCTGCTGTCTTCGGCGGATTTCCGTTCGTCGAGAAACTGAAAATATATAACGGCAAGGCTTATTTTCTATATGCCAACGATTATACAAATAACAAGAGACTGTATGAGGTGGTGATTGAATAGTCGGGAATTAGGAATGTATAATGAAGAATGAACTTTGCGATTCTTTGCGTCTTTGCGAGTGAAAAAATACACAGCCTTGAGCAATTCAGAAAAGCTCACTGCTCAGAGCTCATAGCCCACAGCAAAAAAACGTTGACGAAGTCTGTTGACTGTTGTCTTAAAAATAATAAAACCATGAAAAAGCAAATATTATTAATAATAGCATTGTTGATGAGCGTCGGCATTGCAAAATCTCAAAGCACAAATGAACTGCAGGTTTTAGCGAAAAAAGCATACACGTCCGTGGATTATAAAAAGGCTCATTCATTATATTCGTCTTTGGATTCTGTAATGCCGGATTTGTATTTTTACGATTTATGGTATTATTATGTTTCTGCTGAAATAGTCGATTATTATTATCCTGAAGTGGTCGTTGATTCAGCAAAGATCGAAAGTCTGCTCTACAGATTAGTGCAGTCTGACGGTGTGGAAAGAAGTTGGTTTTATACTTCTTTTTGCGACAACATAAAATTACGAGAGAGAACGTATTGGCCTCAAATAGATTCTTTGATAAGCGTTACTGAAAACAACAGATGTCAGCCTTTTATCGACTCATTGGCTGCTATGGTGGAACTCGATCAGTCCGTGAGAAATATGGAATGGACAGAAGAAACGATGAAATTGGCAGAAGTCGTGGATTCTACCAATACAGCAAAACTAAAGCAATTGATTGAACAATACGGATTCCCGACATGGAAACTGGTCGGACAATATGGACAGATGAACGCTTGGACCATAGCGCAGCATTCTTCAGATTATCTGCCTCATTTTTTGAAACAATATAGAAAAGCAGTCGAAGAAAATAGTGCAACAAGACGAGAACTCGCATATCTTGAAGACCGTTGCTTAATTGAAAGCGGTCGTCCTCAAATATATGGAACGCAATTCTTGTATAACGTAAAGGATTCTACTGCATATCTTTATGCTACCGTTGACGTGAAACATCTCGATGATAGAAGAATATCTGTGGATTTATATTACATGGATGAGTATTTGAAACGCGCTCAATTGGGAAATGTCGATTTGTATCGTGGATACGGCAATTATCTTACGACTTATTATCCGAATCTTAATAATGACTTCAATCCTGAACTATATGTTTATTGGTTCCCGAAAGATTTGGAAACTATGGCAAATCATTATTATGAAAATGATACGATTTTAGCTGTAAAATTAGCAAAGCAGATGGTTCTCTTCGGACATACTTTAGACGACGAATGGAATCTTCCTCAATCTTTGATAGATACAGTGAAAAAATGTTACGCCGAATTACGTGCTGATTATGAAAGATTGATAAATAAAGATGTAGATTCTATAATCAATGCGATGACTTCTTTCGATACTTTGGCGAAATTCTTGGATGCAAATCCTTATCATCGTTATGAGTTGGATTCGTGGAACGGTCATATCAAAGAACTCATTAGTGAAAAATCAGCGACATTAACGAAACAAGATTATCAGGATTTTTTTGTATGGCTTTTTAAGCAAGTCGAATCTGGAAATTATCATCTTTATGATTATGCGGAATTATATGACGAAGTGCATTACTGTCTTTTCAAAACATCATATTACGGACAGAAGAATTTTGGAAAGAAGGTGAGAATTTACAAACCAAAGCAATTGGAATCAAGAAGAAGTGAAATAAAACTCACAACTCATAGCTCACTGCAAAAAAAATAAAACCATGAAAAAACTGATTCTGATATTATCGCTCTTGCTGACGAGCATCGTTTCTTTCTCTCAGCAGAAGAAAGAGCCTCTTGTCACGGTGGAGATTATCGTCTCCGACAATTCGGGAAATGTCCTGAAAGATGTGGCGGTTTATAACTCGCAAAACAAACTTATCGGCATCACGAACCAGGAAGGAATAACATGGATTACAGCTTATCTTAAAGATGCCGTCATTTTCTCTCATCTCAGCTTTGAACCTAAAGTCGTCAAGTTGTCGGAGATGGATTTGTATGAGAAGGAATTCAATAAATTCATTATGATCGTCACTTTGGAACAGAAGTCTTATATGCTTCCGGAAGTGGCTGTCGTTGAAAAGGCTCCGCAGCTTGCGTACGATAACAAGGATGTCTGGGTGCTTGATTATTCCGTCGATGCAAAAGGTATTATGGCGGTGACGACAGATGGAAGAAAGTCTTATCTTCTGCATCTTGGTTTTGAACAAGATACGATTGCCATAAAGGAAATTGACAAGAAACTAGATGTGTTGTTCAGGGATATTCTCTATCAGGATATTTTCTGTAACACTCACCTGATGTCGTTGGATTCTGCTTTTCAGGTTCATTCTGAGAAAGATAATCTACAACTTCTATATGGCGTGACTCTCGAAAAACATAAATCTACTTTCGAAAATCTCTATGCATTGACCGACAGTATCATCATTACCAAAAGGAAATTATATTCCGGTCAGGAGGTGGTTTATTTTGCAACGAATAGAAATAACGGTAAGACGGAAGTGCTTTGCGATGTATATGGTAAGTCTCGCGAGATGGCGAAGAATTGGCATATCGATAATATCCGTCTGAGACGAGCTCTTAATCCAGGAACGAGTGATTTTGTGAATCCATACGAGAAGCCTTTTGAATGGGAGGCTTTTGAAGCTGATATGCTGAAACGTGTTATGCTGCAAGAGATTTACGTTCCTTTAATTCATCTCGATAATAAGATTTACATCTTCGACTTCCAAAAGGATTACATATATAAATATAATGAAGAAGGAAAATATCTTGGCAAATCGGAAATAAGTTTTCACTTGAAAAGCAAATATGCGCGCCGTGACGCTCTCGACAATCCTTGGGATAAGAAACTTATTTTGGATAAGGCTCGCAATGAGTGTTATGCGCAATTCATCAGCGACGGCACTGTGACATTGAAGAAAATTGATTTGGAGACAGGAAACATCATCGCTACTTATATTCTCGACGATCATTATTTCCCAGAAAATATTCAGGTTTATGACGGTGTCGTCTATTATCAGTTCATTGATACAAGAATGACATTCGGCAAAGATTGCAGAAGCTTGTATAAATTGAAAATTGATTAGGAATTATTGTAGAGACGTGTCAATTACACCATAAAAAACAAACAATATGTAATTGCTGCGTCTCATGGATGAAGAATGTAGAATGAACTTTACGTTCCTTTGCGTCTTTGCGAGAGAGAAAATTCACAGCTTTGAGCCACGAGCAATGAGCAATTCAGAAAAGCTCACAGCTCAGAGCTCATAGCCCACAGCAAAAAAAACAATTCCTAATTTCACATTCCTAATTTTAAAAAAACTTTCGTCTTTCGCCTTTTGTCTTTAGTCATTTCGTTATCTTTGCATATAAATTGAAATCAATGGAATTCCTTTACCCAAATATGCTTTATGCGCTCTTTGCGCTGATAATCCCGATTGTCATTCATCTGTTTAATTTCAGAAGACATAAGGTGGTCTATTTCAGTAATACCTCGATTCTGAAGACAATAGAGCAGGAGAATAAGAAAACCAAGCGGCTGAAGGATTTTATCGTGCTGCTGACGCGTATGTTTTTTATAGCGGCTCTTGTCATAGCTTTTGCTTTTCCTTATAAAAAAGATAATAATGCCATAAACCAAAATGTCGATAATCTCATCGCGGTTTATATCGATAACTCGATGAGTATGCAGGCTCATTCCGCAGAGAAGTCGCTCTTTGAAAACGCTCGTACTTCAGCATTGAAACTCGTTGAGAATCTTAATCAAGCGCAGAAATTTGTCCTTCTTTCCAACGATAGAAATCCTGTAAACGAATATCCGATGAACAAAGACGAGATGCTGATGCGTCTCAATGAGATGAAAGTCGAGGCGGCTCCTGTATCTTTTGAAGATATTTATAACAGCTTGACTTTCATCAAAAAGAAAAGCGATTTTAATTCAGCGACGCTTTTCGCTTATTCTGATTTCCAGAAGAATATGATGAGCATTGATAATCTGAAAATTGACAGTACGATTCAAGTCGTGGCTTTTCCTCTGAAATCTGATTTCCAAAATAATATCTATATCGATTCTGTCTGGCTTCAATCTCCTGTCTTGCAGAAGGATATGACCAACGAACTGAACGCCAGAATCGTTAATGAAACTCCGAATGACATAAAAGGTCTGCCTGTTAATTTTTCTTTAGACGAAAATATCGTGGCTTACACGACTTGCGACATCAACGCCAATTCTCATGCTGATGTCAATATGCAATTCGTCATTGATAACGAGGGCGATATAAAAGCTAAAGTCTCAATCCAGGATTCTCCTATAACATTCGATGACGAATATAATCTCGTCCTGAAAGTGCGACCTGTTATCAATGTAGTTGAAATTGCGACTGCGCCTCACAGCTCGCAGCTCGCAGTTCATAGCCGTTTAGGATTGCTTTTCGACGGCGACGCTCTCGTCAATTATCAGACAATGAATCCTTATAACATTGATTTGAATGTTATTAACAACGCTCAGATGGTCGTCTTGAATGAGAATGCGAATCTCAATGAAACGATGCAGCAGTCGTTGCTGGATTTCGCATCGCAAGGTGGAAGTCTGTTGCTGTTTGGAATTCAGGAATTCAGGAATTCAGGAACTCAGGAGTTTTTGGGTGAGTTTGATAATTTATATATTTACAATCAGTTAGGAATAAAACCAATATCTTTTGATGAAAATCCGACTCGTGTTGAATATATTGCGAAACGTAATTCTTTCTTTGATGATATTTTTGTGAAAGTGCCTGATAATGCGGAACTTCCTGAAGTGAAAAAGCATGTGGGCTTTAATACGAGTAATAAGGTTTTGGATATGATTTCCTTGCAGAACGGTGATCCTCTTTTGATGATGAGTAATCATGGAAAAGGCAAGGTCTTTGTCATTACGACTTCTTTAGATGAGGAATATTCCGATTTGGCGAATCATGCTTTGTTCGTTCCTCTTATGTATAAAATGGCTTTGATTGGCGGAAATATCTCTGATTTGTCTTATACTTTAGGAAAAGATGAAACGTTGAATATTAGTGAGATTTCTCTGAATGTTGATGATGTTATAAGTGTTAAATCTGAGATGTTCGAGATGTTCCCTTTGATTGAGAAGAGAAATGAACAGAATTATATTTCGTTCTTTGAGGATTTGCCGTCGGCGGGATTTTATGACATTTATAAGAATGAAGATTTTGTCAAGACTGTGGCATGGAACGACAGTCGCGATGAGTCGGAGATGTCGTTTTGTGATGAAGATGAATTGAATAAATTGTTTGAAATTCATTTTGTAGAGACGTACAATTGTGTGTCAGATCTCGCATCAATTGATATGTTGGAGACGATTGTGAAGGATACGGCTGTTTGGAAGATTTTCATTATCATCGCAATGATTTCATTGTTGATAGAAATTTTAGTTTTACGTTTTTGGAAATGATGAAATTTCTTAATTTTGTAGGTTGAAGAATGGAGTTAAATTATGGAAGAAAATAAAGACTTAGAATTGGAAGGACAAAACGAAGTAGAAGAATCTGGCGTTCGTGTTCAAAGTGGCGACGGTTTTAGAGTGATTCCGCTTAAAGGCTTGATTGATAACTGGTTTATCGATTATGCTTCTAGCGTTATCCTCGACAGAGCTGTTCCTGAAATCAATGACGGCTTCAAGCCTGTGCAGCGTCGTATCTTGCACTCTATGAAAGAGTTGGAAGACGGTCGCTATAACAAAGTCGCTAATATCGTAGGTAACACCATGAAATATCACCCTCACGGTGATGCTTCTATTGGTGACGCTCTGGTGAATCTCGGTCAGAAGGATCTGCTCATCGACACCCAAGGTAACTGGGGTAACGTCCTCACCGGTGACCCGGCCGCTGCTCCTCGTTATATCGAGGCTCGTCTTTCTAAATTCGCTCTCGATGTCGTCTATAATCCAAAAACTACAGAATGGAAATTCTCTTACGACGGCCGTAATAAAGAGCCTGTAACTCTTCCGGTTAAGTTTCCTTTGCTCCTCGCTCAAGGTGCGATGGGTATCGCCGTCGGTCTCAAAGTGGAGATCCTTCCACATAACTTCAACGAGCTTATCGACGCTTCCATAGCTTATCTCCGTGATGAAGAGTTCGTGTTATATCCTGACTTCCGCACTGGCGGTATGATAGACGTGCGTTCTTATAACGACGGCGCTCGTGGTTGTAAGGTGCAGGTCAGAGCCAAAATATCCCAACTTGATAAAAAGACTTTGGTTATCACAGAGATACCTTACGGAACAACGACGGGAACTCTCATCGATTCCATCACAAAGGCAGGGGAGAAGGGACAGATTAAAATCCGTCGCGTAGATGACAACACTTCTCGTAATGCGGAAATCGTAATACATCTCGCAAGCGGCGTTTCTCCTGACCAGACAATCGACGCTCTTTATGCTTTCACTCAATGCCAGGTGTCGCTTAACAGTCTGTGTACCTGCGTTATCCGTAACGAACATCCAGAGTTTACAACAATTTCTGCTATCTTGAAAGATAGTACCGACAGAACTCTCGATTTGTTAAGCTGGGAACTTAAAATTAAACTCGACGAACTGGAAAGGGATTGGCATCTTATTTCTCTTGAAAAGATTTTCTTCGAGAAACGTATCTATAAAATCTTGGAAAAAGACGCTGATTCTTGGGATGATCAAGTGACTGAAATAGAAAGGGCTTTCGATCCTTATCGTCAGTTGTTGAAGACAGAAGTTACTCGCGAGGATGTACTGAGATTATGCGAGAAACCTGTCAGAAAAATCTCAAAATTCGATATTAAGAAAGCAGAAGAACAGATTCTTGATATCGAAAATCAAATAGAAAAAGTAAAATACGACCTCGACCATATCGTCGATTATACGATAGCTTTCTACGAAGAGATAAAGAGAAAGCACGGTAAAGGCCGCGAGCGTAGAACAGAGATTCGTAACTTCGACAATATTTCTGCTGTGGCAGTGGCCGCTAATAACGAAAAACTCTACGTCAACAAAGAAGAGAGTTTCATCTGTACTTCGGCAGGTCTCAAAAAAGAACAAAATAAAGACGCATATACTTTTGTATCAGATTGTTCCGATCTCGACGACATCATCGTATTTCGTGAAAACGGCACATTCATGGTCACGAAATTGCAGCCTAAATGTTTCGTAGGTCCTGAGAAGATAATTCATGCGGATGTTTTCCATAAAAATGACGATCGAACTGTATATAATATGGTGTATCGTTCTGGTAAAGCAGGTTCTCCTTATTATGTTAAACGCTTCTCTGTCAAAGGTATAACGCATGACAAAGATTACGATTTGACCAAAGGTGAACCAGGTTCAAAAGTGGTTTATTTCTCGGCAAATCCTAATGGCGAAGCTGAAGTCATCAAGGTTATGCTTCGTCCGCAGCCTAAGTTGAAGAAGACTTCTTTTGAATATAACTTCGCAGACCTGGCTATCAAAGGTAGAGCAAGTCAGGGTAACAGACTGACATTGCATCCTATAAATAAGATAGTTAAACGTGATGAAGGCGTATCGACATTGGCGGCTCGCGAGATTTGGTATGATGATACAGTGAAACGTATCAATGCCGATAAACGTGGCGTTCTTTTGGGTGAATTCTCTGGCGATGATAAGATTCTGCAAATACATTCAAACGGCGAATTCCGTCTCACCGGCTACGACCTCTCGACGCACTTCGACGATGACATGGTTCAAATCATGAAGTTCGATCCTAATACGATATTCTCGGTCATTTATATCGAAGGAGAAACGAAGTTGATGTATATCAAGCGTTTCACTATAGAAGAAGATACTCCGCTTAACAGAAGAATCTCGTTCATCGGTGAAAATGAAAACGCCGAATATCTATTTATGAATATGGATAAACTTCCACGATTGCTGCTTTCGTTCAATGATAGCCCTTCTGGAAAACAATATGAAGATGAGGAACTTAACGTTGCGGAATATATCGGTGTGAAGAGCTATAAGGCAAAAGGAAAACGCCTTTCTACTCATGATGTGGCTACTTATACTTTCCTAGAACCTTTTGAGCCTGAAGAAGATGAGACATCTAAAGATGAAAATGTAGTGGCAGAAGAAGAAAATACATCTGAATCTGAAAACGTCGATAATGAAATTATAGCTTCTTCTAACGAATCTGACGATAACTTCTTTTCCGAAGATGACGGCGTTCAGTTGACTTTGTTTGAATAATATAATACAACCAGACAACGAGATGCTAAGATACAAAGTGGAAAAATATAGAAAAATAGCTGCTTATAGTAATTTCAGAACTTTGCGTCTTTGTGTCTTTAAGACTTTGTTGCTTTTATTCTCATTGTTGTTTGTTTCCTGTTCGCCTCAGAAGAGGCTCGCTTACAGCTTCGTTGAGAAATCTAATGGCGCATCGGTGGCTTTTTATGTTCCTAATGAATTGAAAAAGATGAATATAAGAAAAGATTGCCAGCAGAATTATCTCGAAGGAATCGCAACTGAAGATATGCAGGATACGATAGATGCAAGGACTAAAATCGTTAATAAGATAGATGATGATGTTTTCCTGAATGTGCTGATTTCGTCTTTTGAGTCAACGTTAAAAGATTATAACATTTCTTTGCGATATTGGGAGGATGAGAATACGAAACCAGATTCTTTGCATTGGATTGTTGACTTGTCTCATATTGAAATTCAAGAATTTAACGAGTATTTGTGCTCTCGTTGCGGAATTGAAGGTAATTATGAGTTTTTCCCGTCAACGACGGTCAATGTAGCTTCTTGGATAGAGCTGGTAAATGGTGACAATGACGAAATGCTTTTTACGGAACAGAATTACGGTGAGTATGTGATTGATTGTGATTATTATTTGGATTCAGCAGGTAAATGGATGCCGTATGCTGATATTCAATCTCTTACAATAGAAGGTTTCTATGATTTTACTGTGGCTTTGGGTAAACTTTACGCCGGATATTGCTACGATTTCTTTATGAATGAATATGTTAGGAAAGAAATGATGAAAAAAGGCAAGGAATACTCCGATGATGAATATCTACGCTACGATCCTTATGAGTCATATATTTATTATACGAGAAAAGACAGACTTATAGAACTTTAGAACTCTAGAACTCTAGAAGATTATGAATTGTGCATTATGCATTATGAATTAAATTTATTATCTTTGAAAAAAATATATTATCATGACTGAGCTTCTTATTAACGCTTTCATACAAGTCCGTATCTGGGATATTTTAGACATCTTTTTAGTCGGATTATTGTTTTACGGATTATATTGTCTCGTCAAAGGCACGACGGCCATCAAGATTTTTTTCGGTATTGTGTCGATTATTTTGGGCTTGAAAATAGTGACAGCTCTTA
Source organism: Bacteroidales bacterium (assembly GCA_045615285.1). GTDB lineage: Bacteria > Bacteroidota > Bacteroidia > Bacteroidales > F082 > Limimorpha. Next base: position 16,496 of record JAZLEO010000017.1, on the reverse strand, counting down.
ATATGGAGTTGCTGAGTTATATACTTGGCGCTTTCGTCAATGTCGGTTTCATCGCATTGATTATTATCTTCCAGCCTGAAGTGAGAAGATTCCTTTTGGGAATAGGTAACACAAAAATATCTCTGGCATTTAAGAATCTCATCGCTAATTTAGGATTCAGATATAAAGATGAAACCAATCTCGACCTCGACGCTATTTGTGAAGCATGCGCTTCTATGTCGCAGGATAAAGTCGGCGCTTTGATTTTATTAGCTCAAGAAAACAACCTTAACGAAATTATTGAAACCGGTGTCACTATAAATGCTGTCATAAGCAAGCCTCTGATAGAAAATATCTTCTTTAAAAACAGTCCTTTGCACGATGGCGCTATGGTTATTTCTAACAATAGAATCAGGGCTGCTCGTTGCATACTTCCTATCACACAGAATATAAATCTTCCTGGAAGTTACGGACTTCGTCACAGAGCTGGTATTGGTATAACGGAAAACAGCGATTGTATTGCGCTCGTCGTCTCCGAAGAAACAGGCAGCATCAGAATTATCCACGGCGGTAAGGTCTATGATGTCAAAGCTTCTGAGATGAAAGCCAAAATCAAAGAGTTGAATAACAAGAAAGCTACAATAGGACTGGAATAATTCTAAAGTTCTAAAATTCTAGAATTCTAAAGTTCTTCAATAAGTTTCACGGCTTCAATAGCTTCTTTAACGTCGTGGACTCTTAAAATATCAGCTCCTTTCATCAAAGCGATTGTGTTTAAGACTGTAGTCCCGTTGAGCGCTTCTTGCGGCGTTGTTTCTAGTGTTTTGTAAATCATTGATTTGCGTGAGATACCAATTAAAATCGGAAAATTATCGACTCTGTAATTCTCAATATTTTTTAACAATTCAAAATTGGATTTCATGCTTTTGTTGAAACCGATTCCAGGATCTAGAATGATTTGCTGTTCTCCGTAAGTTGATAAAAACTCGATTTGTTTTTCAAAAAAAGTTTTAACAATTTCACAGGAATTTTCTTCTATTAAATTTGTATGCAATGATTCAATCATTCCGCCGCAATGCATCATTATATAAGGTGTGTGCGTCTCGCCAATGAAAGGAAGCATTTCCTTGTCGAAGATACCGCCGGAAATATCGTTTATGATGTCTGCTTCATGTTCTATCGCTTTAACAGCCACATCTTTACGAAAAGTGTCGATGGAAATTATAGATTCCGGAAATCTTTTCTTTATCTCGATTAAAGAGGGCAGGAGACGAGATATTTCATCATCTGTACTTATTATTTCCATGCCTGGCCGCGATGAAAAAGCTCCTATATCTATGATGTCGGCTCCTTCTGTTAACATTTTTTCACAATGTCTTAGAACATCGTCGGTATTGCTGTGAGAACCACCGTCATAAAAAGAGTCTGGTGTGAGATTTAAAATGCCCATCACCAATGGTCTGTCCCATGAAAAAAAATGCTCTCTAATCTTCAATTGCATAACAAAAAATGTTTATCTTTACGTTCTTAATCGTTGATGATTATAACGATTGAAATACTCTTAAATTTTCGCAAAAATAAAAAAATATTACGATGAAAGATACACAAAATCAATTTAAAAAGGTCGTTGAACAATGTACTGAGATTTTTACTAAAAAAATGATGGACTACGGTGTGGCGTGGCGAATTATGAGAACGACATCTGTCACCGACCAGATTTTTATCAAAGCTAACAGAATCAGGAGTCTGCAAACTAAATCGGAACGTTTGGTTAACGAAGGAATAGAACCTGAATTTATCGGAATCATAAATTATTCGGCTATGGCTATCATACAGTTACGCCTTGGCGTCGTCGATAAACCTGATTTGGAACCTCAAAAAGCAGCTGAACTTTATTCAGGCGTACTTCAGGAAGCGTTTGATTTGATGCAATGCAAAAACCATGACTATGACGAAGCTTGGAGAAGTATGCGCGTCAGTTCAATGACAGACTTGATTCTTATGAAACTCTTGAGAATTAAAGAGATAGAAGACCATGACGGTAAGACGATAATATCAGAAGGCTTGGATGCGAATTATTTCGACATCATCAATTATGCTGTATTTTGCATGATTTTATTATCTGAACAATCTGAAAAATAATTGTTTTTTATGAGAAAAGATTACACTAAGTCGGGATTTCTTTCTTTTGCCATTACGATTTGGGCGTTGGTTTGCGCTGTCTTTGTCGGTTTTTTCCCTGGTTTTTCGTGGCTGATGTTGGCTGCCATATTGATCCCGATTTTCGCTTCGGTATTGTTTAGCAGCTACTATAATAAATCGGGGCTGGCTCTATGCCGAATCTTGGTCGGAGCCTTATTTGTCTTCAGCAGTTTCACTAAAGGCGTTGATCCTCTCGGGACAAAATATAAGATGTTGGACTATTTCATGGCATATAACATCGAATGGCTTAACGGTCTCGCTCTGACGCTTTCCGTGATAATGATAATGGCGGAGTTTATCGTGGGTATCTGCTTGATGCTTAACCTTTTACCGCGCATCGCTACGCTCGGCGCATCGCTGCTGATGCTGTTCTTCACTACCACGACTTTTTTCGATGCCTTGCATAATCTCGTTCCTGACTGCGGATGCTTCGGAACAGCGATAAAAATGAGCAACTGGCAGACTTTCTTCAAAAATCTGATAATACTCGCAGTATTGATACCTCTTGTTCTTAATAATAAATCATTTGTAAATAAGCGAGTTACGAAATTAGGACAGACTCTTTTCACATTTATCTTCATGGGAATGTTCATCGGATTCGAGATTTATAACATTCGCCATCTTCCTGTCATCGACTTCATGGAATGGAAAGTCGGCCGCGATATGAAACCGGCGGAAAATCCAGAACCGGCAGAGATTTATCTTACTTTCAAGAATATAGAGACTGGCGTCACGGAAGAATATCTGTCGCCAAACTATCCTTGGAACGACTCGATTTGGATGTCGCAATGGGAATTCGTTTCGCAACGTCAAGAAGGTGGAAGTCAGTCGTTCGGTTTTTCAATACTTAATGAAGACGGCGACGATTTCACAGAGATTCTCTTCGAATCGGAGCAGCTATTTGTTTTTGTAGCGCCTTATCTCGATGAACTTACAGAAGAAGATTTCAAAGAATGTCAGCGAATCTACGACTTGGCTAACGAAAACGGCTTCAATTATATGTGGATTACTTCCGTAAATCCTGATTACGTTCATGAACTTCAAGACATATATTATATGTTCGATGAAGTATATTATGGCGATGAACTTGAACTTAAATCGATGGTTCGCTCAAATCCTGGACTCATGCTGATGAATAACGGCGTGATAATCGACAAATGGAGCAAGATAGATTTTCCTTTAACAATTAACAATTAAGAATTCATTCTATATTCTTAATTATGCATTATAAATTAAAAAAATGACCTCGTATATCATCAGGAAAATATTATACGGTTTGGCGGTTCTCTGGGGTGTCGTGACCTTGGTTTTCTTCCTTTTTAATATTGTTCCTGGCGATCCTGTGAGGATGATGTTGGGCCAGCGTGCCGATGAAGCTGACGTTCAGGCGATACGGGAAGAGCTGGGGCTGAATCAAAGTGTGTTTAAACAATATACGGATTATCTTAATGATTTGTCGCCGATTTCATTTTACAATGTAGGGACGTGCGCATCTACACAAGTAGGGACGCGATTAATCGCATCCGTACAAGATGAATCTATAGTGCCTGTACAGAATGATAAATATAAGAATTTCAAATCATATTGTGTCCTTGCGAAAGTAGGTGATGTTGATGTGGTACTTAAAACTCCTTATTTGAGATATTCTTATCAGAGTAAGAGATCTGTCGGTACGATATTGTCGGAAGCGTTTCCTAACACCTTGATTCTGGCTGCTGTAGCCATAGCTTTCGCCTTGGTTGTAGGCGTATTCATCGGAATCTTGGCGGCTGTCGTCAACACGGATTTTGTAAATAAACTGACATTATTCGTGACTACGATAGGGATGTCGCTGCCTTCTTTTTTCGCTGCGATATTGGTGGCGTGGCTCTTTGGATATGTCTGGGAATCATTTACTGGATTGAGCATGACAGGCAATCTTTATTCTGTAGATGACTACGGTAACGGCGCATATTTGGATTTGAAAAATCTTATTCTGCCAGCCTTTACGCTGGGATTGCGTCCATTAGCTGTCGTTGTGGAACTTACTAGGACTTCATTATTGGAAGCCTTGTCGATGGATTATATCCGCACTGCAAGAGCTAAGGGCTTGACAAGATGGAGAGTCGTTACGGTTCATGCTTTGAGAAACGCTATGACTCCTGTCGTCACCGCAATATCGGGCTGGTTCGCGTCTTTGTTGGCCGGAGCCGTCTTCGTGGAATATGTCTTCGACTGGAAAGGAATCGGCGTCATCATCGTCGATGCGCTCGATACCTTTGACTTCCCTGTGATAATGGGAGCGGTTTTGTTAATAGGATTTATGTTAATTATCATTAACATTATCGTTGATATTATATACGGATTGCTCGATCCTAGGGTGAGAGTTTATTAAATGTTAAGATTTAAATTAATATTGCTAAATTGCTATAATATTTCAATTCAATGAAAGAACTTAAAGATCGCATTTTAAGCGATGGCAGAAGCTTGCCAGGTGGCGTTTTAAAGGTAGATAATTTTATCAATCACCAAATGGATCCTAAGCTGATGCGTGAGATGGCATTAGAACTTGTAAGAAGATTCTCAGATCATAAAATAAATAAAGTCATCACAATTGAAGCAAGTGGAATCGCTCCGGCAATAATGGTAGGTTTCTTATTGAATGTACCTGTCCTCTTCGCAAAAAAGAAGATGCCGAGCACTATGGATAATATGCTTGTTACAGAGGTTTTCTCATTTACAAAAAACCGTAGCTATTCTGTGTGCATAAGCGGAGAATATCTCACAAAAGACGATCATGTTCTCTTTGTTGATGACTTCCTTGCAAACGGTAATGCTGCATTGGGTATCATCGACCTCGTGAATCAGGCGGGCGCTACACTCGAAGGGATGGGATTCTTGATTGAGAAGGGATTCCAAAAAGGCGGTGATGAACTCCGTAGAAGAGGCATTCATGTAGAGTCTCTCGCTATTATTGAAAGTCTTGACAATTGCACTATAACTTTGAAATAAATAAGAACAAACGGACTTGAAAGATGCGTTATTTGTACTTTGTGGCATCTCTTGCTCTATTGTTATTTCGGCAAAAAATCATTAAAACATCTTTATATTTCTAAAAATTATTTTTTAAATTTGCAAGAACGATTGCGTATTAAATTAACAATTAAATAATATATTATATGAGAAGAAAAATAGTCGCCGGAAACTGGAAAATGAACCTTGATTTCCAAGAAGCTCAAGATCTTGTGGAAAATATTGCTAACCTTTGTGAAGATAAACAACCTGATTGCGATATAATTATTTGTCCACCTTATTTGTATTTGGAAATGGTGACAGATATGGCTGACGAAACACAATGTTTCTACGTCGGCGCACAAAATGTTAACGAGAATGAATCAGGCGCTTTCACAGGTGAAGTCTCAGCTAAGATGCTCGACTCTCTCGGAACAAATTTCTGCATCGTAGGCCATAGCGAAAGAAGAAAATATTTCAACGAAGATAATGCAGTGCTCGCTGCTAAAATCAAGAAATTACTCGAATATCAAATCGTTCCTATTTATTGCGTCGGTGAAGTCTTGGAAGAAAGAGAAGCTAACACTCATTTCAACGTGATCAAAAAACAGGTAGAAGAGGGTTTGTTCCATCTCGATGTCGCTGACATGGAAAATGTCGTCATCGCATACGAACCAGTCTGGGCAATCGGTACAGGCAAGACCGCTACTCCTGCACAAGCCGAGGAAGTACATAAGTTTATCCGCACTCTCGTGGCAGAAAAATATGGCGAAGACATCGCCGCTCAATTGCGAATCCTATACGGCGGAAGCTGCAACGCTAAAAACGCTGCCGACTTGTTCGCACAGCCTGACATCGACGGCGGACTCATCGGTGGCGCTTCTCTCAAAGCTGAAGATTTCATTAGTATCGCTGTTCAAGCTTCAAAATAATCGGATATGAATTATTACGCCTGCTCGTTTTCTAACCCTGAAAATGAAAATCTTAAAGATATGTTCATGGAACTGCTCGGAGAAATTGGCTTCGACAGTTTCATGGATACAGACGAAGGCTTTGAAGCTTATTGCCAAGAACCTGCCCTGAATGAAACTGAACTCGACGAAATCTTGAATATGGAACAGTTTGCAAATATCAAGTTCTTGAAAAAAGAATTGATTCCTGATCAGGATTGGAACGCTACTTGGGAGGCTTCTTATGAACCGGTGATTATCAACGAGTCGTGTAGAATAAGAGCGCCTTTCCATCAGGTGGAGGGCTCTTACAAATATGACCTTGTCATAGAACCTAAAATGTCGTTCGGAACAGCTCACCATGAAACGACATCGCAAATCATAGAACTTATGCTTCAGGCTGATTTCTCAGGCCTCAATCTTCTGGATATGGGATCCGGAACCGGCGTGCTGGCTATCCTGGCTAAGAAACTCGGTTCTGCAACGACAGTGGCAATAGATAATGACGAGTGGGCTTATAGAAACGCTCTAGATAACATTCGCCTTAATGATGAAAACGACATCGTTGTGGAACTTGGAGATGCTAACTCTTTAAATGACAGACAATTTGATGTGATTCTTGCTAACATAAACAGAAATATTCTTCTCAGAGATATGAAAGAATATGTGAAATGTCTGGTGGATGGCGGAAAGATTTTCTTTAGCGGTTTTTACGAAGAAGACTTGAAACTCATAGCTAAAGAAGCAGAGCGACTTGGCCTGAAATATGTAAATCATCTGACGAAAAACAACTGGACAGCGGCTATTTTTGTTAAATGATTTGTGGATAAAAAATGTGTGAAAAAGGTATTTTTTTGAAAATAAATATGTAATTTTACAAACTGAAAAATACGTAGAATATGAAATTTATACTTTCAAGTTTAAAATTATTAAAAGCAGTTCAATCACTTAGCGGTGTAATTAACTCAAATAATACATTACCGATATTGGATGATTTCTTGTTTAATATTTCTGATAATGAATTGAGAATCACTGCTTCTGATTTGGAAACTACAATGATTGTGACAATTCAGCCTGATTTGGTAGAAGGCGTTGGCGAAGTCACAGTTCCAGCTCGATTACTTATAGATATTTTGAAGAATTTCCCAGATATTCCTGTTTCTTTCAATATTGATGAAACAACTTTGGCGATAGAAATTACAACAGGCGAGGGCCGTTATAAAATGGTCGGCCATAAGAGCGACGAATTCCCTCAAGTGCCAATGCTGGAAGAACCGATGACTTGGGAAATCCCTGCCGATGTGTTGGCCTGTGGATTTGAAAAATCTGTCTTCGCTACAGGTAACGATGAAATTCGTCCGGTTATGACAGGTGTCTTTATGGAAATGACAAACGACGGCTTGAATTTCGTCGCTACAGACGCACATAAACTCGTACGTTACAGAAGATTGGATATAAAATCAGAAACACTCGCATCTTTTATCGTCCCTAAAAAGCCTATCAATCAGTTGAAAAACGCATTGGCCGGAAAAGCTGACGAAACTGTAATCGTTGAATTCAACAAGACAAACGCTTCTTTCACAATGTCTGGATTTAAATTGGTTTGCCGTCTTATCGATGGTAAATATCCTAACTATGAAGCTGTTATACCAAAATCAAATCCAAATAAACTGACTATTGATCGCCAGTTGTTATTGTCAGCTATCCGTCGTGTGGCTATTTTCTCAAGCAAGGCTACTCATCAGATCAGATTTAAAATCGCAGGTCAGGAACTCACATTGACAGCTGAGGATTTGGATTACTATAATGAAGCTAAGGAACGCCTTTCATGTAACTATGAAGGCGAAGATATGGAAATAGGTTTCAACTCACGTTTCTTCCAGGAAATGTTAGGAAATCTTAACCAGACAGAAGTATTACTGGAAATGTCTGCTCCAAATAGAGCTGGTCTCATCACACCAGTTGATAATCAAAATGCAGACGAAGACGTCTTGATGCTTTTGATGCCGGTAATGCTTAATTAATGCATGATTCATAATGCATAATTCATAATATAGGACGCTTTTGCGTCCTTTTTTTGATGCTTAGATATAGACACTAAGCCGTGACGAAAGTGTAAAAATAAATGAGTCGTCCAGAAATTCTGAACGACTCGTTTTATTCTAAAGTTCTAGAGTTCTAAAATTCTAAAGTTCTTATAATCTCGGTCCAGCTGCTACTAAGGCTTTTCCTGCTTCATTATGAGTGAACTTCTCGAAGTTATCGATGAAAAGTCCTGCCAATTCCTTGGCTTTCTTATTCCATTCCTCAGCTGTTGCGTATGTGTCGCGTGGATCTAATATTTCTGGATTTACGTCATGCAATGCCATTGGAACTTTGAAATCGAAATATGGAATATTCTTGGTTTCAGCTTTTTCTATAGAACCGTCCAAGATGGCGTCGATAATGGCGCGTGTGTCTTTAATGGAGATACGTTTGCCAGTGCCGTTCCAACCTGTATTTACTAAGTAAGCTGTAGCGCCAGCTTTCTCCATTTTCTTGACTAATTCTTCAGCGTATTTTGTCGGGTGCAATGAAAGGAACGCTGCACCGAAACAAGCGGAGAATGTTGGAGTAGGCTCGGTGATGCCACGCTCTGTACCTGCTAATTTTGCTGTGAAACCAGACAGGAAATAATATTTTGTCTGTTCAGGTGTCAAGATAGAAACCGGAGGCAATACTCCGAAAGCGTCGGCTGACAAGAAAATTACTTTCTTTGCGTCAGGAGCTTTCGATACTGGTTTTACTATGTTTTCTATGTGATAAATAGGGTAGGAGACACGTGTGTTTTCTGTGACGCTCTTGTCTTTGAAGTCGATTTTGCCGTTTTCGTCAACGGTGACGTTTTCTAATAAAGCGTTTCTCTTTATTGCGTGGTAGATGTCTGGTTCGCTTTCTTTGTCGAGGTTGATGACTTTTGCATAGCAGCCGCCTTCAAAGTTGAAGATGCCTTCGTCGTCCCAGCCATGTTCGTCGTCACCGATCAACGCTCTGTGAGGATCGGTGGATAAGGTCGTCTTGCCAGTTCCTGAAAGGCCGAAGAATATCGCAGTTTCGCCTTTTTCATTCGTGTTGGCGGAACAGTGCATGGCAGCGATGCCCTTCAATGGTAACAGGTAATTCATTATTGAGAACATGCCTTTCTTCATTTCGCCGCCGTACCAGGTATTTAAAATTATCTGTGCTTTTTCTGTCAAATTGAAAGCTACCGCAGTTTCTGAATTGAGTCCCAACTCTTTATAATTTTCGACTTTGCCTTTTGATGCTGTGTAAACTACGAAATCTGGTTCTCCGAAGTCTGCAAGTTCTTCTTCTGTAGGACGGATGAACATGTTTTTCACAAAATGGGCTTGCCAAGCTACTTCCATGATGAAACGAATCTTGAGACGCGTATTCTTGTTAGCGCCGGCGAAACCGTCAACTACGTATAAATTTCTGTGCGACAATTCGTTCAATGCAATGTTTTTCAGTTCTTTCCAGACTTCAGTGGTGATAGGTTTGTTGTCGTTTTTGTATTCGTTTGAAGTCCACCATACAGTGTCGCGACTCACTTCATCCATTACAAAATATTTGTCCTTAGGAGAGCGGCCTGTGTAAATTCCTGTCATAACGTTGACGGCTCCTAATTCTGTTTCAGTGCCTTTCTCAAAACCTGTCAGCGATGGATCAATTTCATCCTTATAAAGTTCTTCGTATGATGGATTGTAGATGACTTCCTGAACGTCACGGATGCCGTATGAAGCCAGAGCTTGTTTGATTTCTTCAATATTTTTAGCCATAGTTTTAAAATAAAAAAATGATTGATTAATTTTTTGCAAATATAACAAATAAAGGCAATTGGAATGTATGAAAAAAGATGAAAAAATATGTTTAAAAATAGTGAATAATGAAAAATATTGTAACTTTACAAAGTTTTTAAATCATAATAAATGTTAACTAAAATCATCTTTTATATCATTTTTTATCCATTGTCGATAATACCGTTGTCGTTATTGTATATGATAGCATTCCCTGTGTATTTGATTCTGGGATTTGTCTTTGGTTACAGAAAGAAAATAATTGATAATAATTTGTCAAAATCATTTCCTGAATATGATTGTAAATCAATTAAAAAGATGAGAAATAAATTCTATTGGCATCTGACACAGTTGGGAATAGAGATGCTGAAGATGATTTCGATGTCTAGAAAAAATGTCATGCGACGTTATTATTGCTCTAATCCTGAAATCGTTAATAAATTTTATGATGAAGGTAAGAGCGTCGTTTTGATGTCAAGTCATTATAACAATTGGGAATGGATGGTTCTAAGTCTTGATATGCAGTTCAAACATCATGGAATAGGAGTGGGTGCGCACAATACTAATAAGGCGTTTGAGAAACTAATCAACAGAGCCAGAACTCGTTATGGAACGCAGGTGGTTTTTCACGATAATGTCCGTGAGGTTATGGCTTATCATGAGGAAAATCATATTCCGGCAGCGTATATGATTCTCGCTGACCAAAATCCTAGTAATCCTAAGCGTTGTTATGTCTCGGAATTTTTGAATCAGAAAACAGGATTCATAAGAGGTTCGGAAGGATTTGCCAGAAAATATGATTTGCCGGTGTTATATTATAAGGTGATAAAAGAAAAATTAGGACGTTATCGAATCGATGTTGAAGTCGTTTGCGAACGTCCGAGCGATCTCCCTGATGGTGCAATCATGCAACGCTACACCGAACTTTTGGAAGATACTATAAAATCAAACCCTCCTTATTGGCTCTGGAGTCACCGACGTTGGAAACATAATTTCGATAACGCACCGTTGGGAAATCAGTAGAATTTTAGAACTCTAGAACTCTAGAACTTTAGAACTCTAGAAAAACTTCTAGAATTCTAAAATTCAAAGATTCTAAAGTTCTAAAATATTTCCACAAGGCATTCGTCTAAGTCCTTGCTTATCTGTTCTTTGTCGAGATGTTGTCCGATGAAGACGATTTTAGCCATTCTGTCACCGTATTTCTCGTCCCAGTCGTTCATGATTGTAGGGTCGTTTCGCATGAGTTCTTCTAATTCATCTTGTGGGGCAGTGGCGAACCATAATCCGGCTTCCGTTAGTTTCTTCTGAACTCCTGCTTGTTCAAAGAGATACGTCATATCTGGATTGTCACTGAAATAACAAATGCCTTTAGCTCTGATAATATTTTCAGGCCATTTTGATGTAACGTATCTGTCGAATTTGTTGGTGTCGAACGATTGACGTCTGTAATATACAAAAGTGCTGATTCCGTATTCGTCACCGTGGCTGTGACCATGATGATGGTGATGATGACAAGGACAATTCTCATCATGGCATTCCTCTCCGTCGTGATGATGATGGTGCTCATGTTCATGTTCATGTTCATGATGCCCGTTGTCTTCAATATGTCGAATCCATCCTGCTGCCCCAGCTACTTTATAGTAATCGAATTTATGAGTGTTGATAATCTTTTCCAAGTCGATGTTGGTGTAGTCGCATTCGATGATTTCAACGCCTGGTTGTAAGTTGTTGATAATGGCTTTTATACGATTCAAATCGTCTCTGCTAACTTCCGAAGCTTTGTTGAGAAGCACGATGTTACAGAATTCAATCTGTTGAATTACAAGATTTTCAATGTCTTCTTCCTCTATGATATTTTTGTCCAACTTATTGCCGCATTCAAATTCACTTTTCATTCTTAAGGCATCGACGACGGTGACGATACAATCCAATTTTGGAAGTCCGTGGATGCTGTATTGCTCATCCATATTAGGAATTGACGCTATTGTGCGGGCGATTGGTTCTGGTTCGCAGATTCCGCTTGCTTCTATGACGATGTAATCGAAGTTGTTGCTTTTTACCAAATCGCTCAGTTGTTCCACTAAATCGAATTGGAGAGTGCAACAGATGCAGCCGTTTTGCAGAGCGACGAGACTATCGTCTTTCTGATCGACAACGCCGCCTTTTTGAATGAGTGTAGCGTCTATGTTTATTTCGCCGATGTCATTGACTATCACGGCGAATTTTATTCCTTTTTTATTTGTGAGGATGTTGTTTACAAGAGTTGTTTTTCCGCTTCCGAGATAACCTGTAAGGAGTAAAATTGGAGTTTCTTTCATAAGATTATTATTATATTTTAAAATGTGCAAAATAAGTGTTTTTTTTTGATATTATTACGTGAATTTTTAAATAATGTTTGTATATGATAAAACAAAAAAACATGATAAAAATAACAAATGTCAGTCCGAAAATATTGTAATTTTGTATGCTGGAAAAAATGAAAAATGTCTAAATATATTTATAAACTGATAGAAGAAGGGGAGCATCAGATGCTTGATTTTAAATTTGAGATATCTGATAGCAAAAAAATAGCGAGGACTTTGGTGGCTTTTGCAAATACTGACGGAGGACGTTTATTAATAGGTGTAAAAGATAATGGTGTTATATCTGGAATCCGAAGTGAAGAAGAAAAACACATGATCCAAACGGCTTCGGAATTGTATTGTAATCCTGTGGTGAAATATCAGGCTAGAGAATGGTCGGTTGATGGCAGAACCGTGTTGGAAGTTATAGTCCCAAAAAGTAAATGTAAGCATAAAGCCCCGGATCATAATAATAAGTATAAGGTATATATTCGTGTTAAAGATCAAAATATTTTAGCTGATAATCTTTTGTTGAAAATTTGGAAATACCAAAATAACAAGCAAAATGTTCAAATTACGTTTACTGATGCGGAGATGTTTCTTCTAAAGTATTTGAATGAAAACAAAGTTATAACAATAAACGATTTCATAAATAAAGCCCAAATCAATAGGAGAGAAGCGGAAAGAATACTGGTGAACTTTTCACTCGCAAATTTGATAAAACCTGAAATTACAGACAAAGCCTTGCTTTTTAGTCTGTATGAAGAAGATTATGCGTAAAAATAAATTATAGTTCTTTCCTTACATTAATAAGGTATAAACCTCCGTACTTTTTGTCCTCTAATCTTCTTTCATCTTTTAGAACACACTTTGTGATATTTTCCACCTGTTTTTTTCTCTTTTTAAATAACATGAAATGATAATTTAAGTGCTATTAAATTGTAAATTACTGATAGTTAATATTTTACCCCCCCAGATGCGTAAAAATATTTCGTAAGGTTTGTGATGTGTTTCGGATAAATTCTTAAAATTGCATACGTTGTATAGACGTTTAAGAATTCTATTAATACATTAAAATATCAATGCTTATGAAAAAGACATTTTTGATTTTGGCGATTATCGCAGGAGCGATAATGGTGTCATGTAAAAAAGACGGTGGTGACGGAAAAATTCAAGGACATGAATACGTTGACTTGGGATTGCCGTCAGGATTGAAATGGGCGACTTGTAATGTTGGAGCAGACAAACCAGAAGACTACGGACATTATTTCGCTTGGGGTGAGACGAGTCCAAAGAATGAGTACACGAAGGAAAATAGTGCAACATATGGAAAACACATGGACGGTATCAGTATCAGCGGCAGAGCTGGATACGATGCAGCGACGGCTAATTGGTGCGGTACATGGAGAATGCCAACCGAAGAAGAGATGGATGAATTGGAATATTATTGCAATTGGACAAGGACGACGCAGAAGGGTGTTAATGGCTACAAGGCGACAGGACCTAGCGGTAACAGCATATTCTTTCCTGCTGCGGGCTGCCGTATCGGGTCGTCGCTCGAATATGCTGGTAGCGAAGGTTATTATTGGAGTTCTTCTGTTACGAATTGGATTTCTCCTGTTACGAACACGATGATTGTCGATGATCGTTGCTCATGGCGCCTCTATTTAGAAGATAGCGAGTGGGGTGTGTG
>JAZLEO010000016.1:0-35230 GCA_045615285.1 Bacteroidales bacterium | reverse complement strand
GTCGCCCATAACGCGTTCGTGGTCGGCGTCATAGCCACGGTGTGTAGCAAGGTCGAAAGCAACTGACAAACCTTTTTGTCCAGCAGCGATGTTACGACGATAGAAAGCATTTGATTCTTCAGCTGTTGAGAAACCTGCATATTGACGGATTGTCCAAGGACGCATCACATACATTGTTGAATAAGGTCCGCGGAGGTAAGGAGCGATACCTGCTGCATAGTTGAGGTGTTCCATTCCTTCAAGCTGTGCTGAAGTGTAAGCTGGACGGACGTTGATATGTTCAACAGTTTCCCATTCTGGTTTTATACCGTTTTTGTTTTCCCATTCTTTTGGGTCTTCTGTCTGAGGTATAACGTTGATGTTTATATCTTTAAAATTTGGCTTCATCGTTTATTCCTTTCTTTATTTTGTTATACCTAATTTCTTTTGAAAATCTTGTAATGTCTCTAAGACGTTGCTCTTAACGTGGATGAAATATTCCATGCCTGCTGCCTTAAGAACGTCGGCTGTGCCTTCTGGATTACCAGCCAATACAACAATAGCTTGATCTTTAAGAGCTTCGTAGATCTTAAGCGCGTTGCCTTCGCCATATTCTTCGTCTGAAGAGCAGATGACAACGATTTCTGGCTTAACTTCTTTAGCTGCTGCGATACCGTCTTCAATAGTCTTGAAACCTGCGTTGTCAACGACTTCGAAGCCAGCACATGCGAAGAAGTTAGAAGCGAAGTTAGCTCTAGCTTTCAACATAGCCAAATTACCGTAAGTCAACATCCATGCTACAGGGCGTTTGTTGCTTTGGCTGTAAATGTCTGTTGCATAACGTAATTGTTCAAATTGTTGAGCGACGCGATAAGTTACGATTGTATCAATTTCTGCGTTTTCGTCACGACGGCAGTTTGCTTCAAATACCCAAGCTTCTGGATTTGACTTCATTGTCTCTGTGAAGTTAGGGAATTGGTTTGTGCCGAGGATGATTTCGCGGCGTGTTGCTACGTTGTTAAGGCGTTTTGTAGCGCTTTCCTTAACCATCTTTTGGATTGTACCGTTACGCAATGCTGCGAGGTAACCACCTTCTTCTTGAATTTGGAGGAATAAATTCCAAGCTGCTTTTACTAAAGAATCTGTGAGGTTTTCGATGTAGTATGAACCTGCTGCAGGGTCAGCGACTTTATCGAAGTGAGATTCTTCTTTCAAGATGAGCTGTTGGTTACGTGCGATGCGTTCTGCGAATTCTGTTGTTGGTTCGTAAACCATATCGAATGGAGTTACGCTGAATGAGTGAACGCCGCCGAGGATAGCAGACATAGAGCCTGTTGTTGTACGTAACATATTTACGTATGAGTCGTATAAACTCATGTTGATTTGTGCGTTGAAAGCATGGATGAGCATTTTAGCGTTTTCTTCTTTAGCTCCGAATGCTTTAGCGATGTTAGCCCACAAGATTCTGTAAGCACGCATCTTAGCCATTTCCATGAAATAATTTTGACCAACAGCTACGTTGAAACGCATCTTCGGAAGAATCTCGTCGATGCTCAAGTCCGTGTCTGTTAATTTATCTAAATATTCAGTTCCGATTGCCAAAGCAAATGCCATTTCTTGAGCGATAGTAGCACCTGCGTTAGTGAAAACGTGACTGTTGATACCGATTGTTTGGAAACCTGGCATGTCGGCTTTTGTCAAGATGTAAGCCAATTCCATGTCGGTGCTTTCAGAGATGAACCATGTGCCGCGTCGGATATAGCGTGTCAATGGGTCGTAGTTCAAAGAACCGCGTAATTCTGGGATTCTTGAGAGTTGCTCCAAAAGTGGCAAATGATATTTGTTGTTGTAGAAACTCATTTCGACTTCTTTAGCGTTGATGCCGTTGAGCAATGCTGAGAGTTCGAGGTCGGTGTAGAGCTTGTCGTATTCTAAACGGAATGTGATAGCGTTAGCGCCTCTTGCGATAGCGTCTAATGCTTTTTCGTTAGCGGCTTTGCAATCTTTGACGTTGATGTCTTGGCAGATAAGCCATTCGTTGCCTTTTGTCTTGTTGCCGCGAACGTAAGGAAACTCGTTAGGTTCCACATTGTTCCATGTAATCGAATTGAGGTCTTCAGCACGGTAATAAGGTTTTACCGAGAAACCTTCAGCCGTTTTCCAAACAAGTTTTTTGTTGTAATCGGCTCCTTTAAGGTCTTTTTGAATCACTGCTTCCCATTGTTCGGTGCTCACCGCTGGAAATTCTTCAAAAAGTTTTTTAGTGTTACTCATATCTTTTATGTTAAAAATTATTGATTTTCTTGATGAAAAATTATGTTTTATTTTCCCTACAAAAATAAGTTAAAATTCTTTATTTCAAACAAAATACCTAATAAATAATAAAGCGGTTTTTTGTAGCCGAAAAATGATTATTTTTGTAAAATCAATTTGTGTTTTTTTATGAGAAAAATATTGGCGTTAATGATTCTGTTATTACCTTTTTTGTCCAGAGCTCAGACTGCTAAAGTCTCTGGAATTCAAGAAGGTGTATGGAATTGTGACACGATATTGGTTGTTGGTGATGTCGTTGTTCCAGAAGATAAGTCGTTAGTGATTTTGGAAGGAACTCGTGTGATTTTCCAGGATTATCTCAGTATCACAATAAACGGTTCATTTAAAGCTCTTGGGCGTGAAAATGACTCGGTTTATTTCACTTCCTGCGACACAACAGGATTTTTTTATTGGAAAACCGGGAAAGGCGGATGGAACGGTTTGGTTTTTCAAGACGTTTGCGACACAATAATTTTGGATTATTGTCATTTTTCTTTCGGTAAGGCTGCCAAGAAATCAAACTGCGGTGGAGCTGTCAGGATTTATAACGCAGATAATGTGCGGATTAGCAATTCCACTTTTTACCATAACCTCACCACTTTAAAAGGCGGAGCTCTTTATGCGGAACATTCTGACGTGAATATCTCAAACTGCGAAGTCGATTCTAATTTCGGTTTCAATGAAGAAGGCGTGTATATGCACGGAGCTGGTTTTCAATTTAATAACTGCAACGTAAAAATGGAAAACATGTATTTCCATGATAATTATTGCGCTAATTGTTACGGCGGAGGCATAAATTTTGACAGTTGTTACATATATGTCAACAATGCGGTTTTTGAGGATAATTATGCTGTCAACGCTGCCGGAATGGGAATTCAACGTAGCAATGACTATGAAGTCAGGATTTATAATTCATTGTTTAACAATAATATATCCTATCATTATGGCGGCGCTATGGCAATGGCGACTTCTTCCCCTTTGATACAAAATGTCACCATGACAAACAATTACACCATCTCTGCCGGAGGTGGAGCGATGCAGTTTTATAGCAAGGCTCGCCCTGTCTTCAAAAATTGCATCATCTGGAATAACGATTGGTATAATGGCGCTACGACAATCATCGACGGATCGCAGATTTTTATCTGGGGCGGCGACTGCTCTCCTGAATTCTACAATTCTATATTACAAGGCGGATATACAGAAGTGCATGGTTATGAGAATATTGCTGTCTATGATTCCGCCACCATGATCGATGGAAACCCTATGTTCGCAGATGCCGAAAACCGTGATTTTAGATTGTCGCATGGAAGCCCTGCCATAAACAGCGGAACAACTGATACAGTAGGACTTATGTTGCCTAAAAACGATTTGGCAGGTAATCCTAGAATCGTGGGCACAAGAATCGATATGGGCTGCTATGAATCAGACGCTACCTCCCTAAAAGAATTTAACTTTAAAAACATTAACATCTCACCTAATCCGATAAATACAAATTCAATATGTGAATTTTATTTAAGAGAATCATCGATGGTAAATGTTAAAATATATAACACAAACGCTTCGTTAATATTCGTTAAGAATTATGGAAAAATGCAAGCTGGAACAAACATAATCCAAATGTCGGATTTCGTCAAATCATTGCAAAAAAACAATGTCTATCTTCTGAATATTGAAACGGAAAAAGAAACAATAAATACTAAATTTATATATTAACGCATTGTGCGTCAGAATTGAAAGTTATGAAAAACAGCATCTTTAAAAACAAACAATTTCTTGGAGTATTATTCGCTATTGTAGCATTTGCAGCGATAACATTGGTCTATTTCTCTCCTATTCTGGAAGGAAAACGTATCAAACAGCATGATATTGAAATGTACAAAGGAATGTCTCAGGAAATCAACAACTTCCGCAACGATACTGGAGAACAATCTCTTTGGACTAATTCAATGTTCGGCGGAATGCCAGCTTGGAATATCGGCGTACAACAAAACACCAACCTTATGACTTACGTCCAGAAAATCATAGGCTTAGGCTTACCAAGCCCGATAATGTCGGTGTTTATAAGTATGCTAGGATTTTTTATCTTACTGCTCGTCCTGGATTGCAAAATCTGGGTCAGTTTCATCGGCGCTCTTGCTTACGGATTTACGTCTTATCTATTCATAGTGATGGGCGCTGGTCATAACTCAAAAGCTGTCGCTATGGCTTACATGGCTCCCGTAATCGCTGGAATAATAATGACTTACAAAGGAAAATATCTTTGGGGAGCTGTACTGACAGCAATAGCTCTCGCTCTGGAAATAAGAGCCGGACACATCCAAATAACTTACTATCTCTTTATGATAGTGTTAATTTTTATTATAGCAGAATTTATTGAAACAATACGTAACAAAAAATATTCTGATTTCTTTACAGCTAGCGGAATTCTTGCAGTCGCTGCAATTTTGGCGGTAATGACAAGCACCACAACGCTTTACGCAAACTACGAATTCGGAAAAGAAACAATGCGCGGAAAACCTGTCTTAACAGAAAACACTGAAAATCAGACTCGTGGACTCGATAGAGATTATGTCACACAGTGGAGCTACGGAATCGGTGAGACATGGAGCTTGATGATACCTAATGTGAAAGGTGGCGCTACAGCTGCTATCGGAAATGATAATCCAGCTCTGGAAAACGCAGATCCTCGCTTCCGCTCAATGATCGCTCAAAATAACGCTTATTGGGGCGACCAACCTGGAACAAGCGGCCCGGTCTATGTCGGCGCAATCGTTTGCTTCTTGTTCGTACTCGGACTTTTTGTCGTGAAAGGAAAGATAAAATGGGTGCTTCTTGCAGCTACAATCCTCTCAATATTATTGAGTTGGGGTAAAAATTTCATGGGATTCACCGACTTTTTCCTCGACTACTTCCCAATGTATAACAAGTTTAGAGCTGTCTCAATGACGCTCGTCATAGCGGAAGTCTGTATGCCGATTCTTGCATTCCTCGCCCTCGCCGAAATAATAAAAAATCCTGAATACTTAAAGAAAAATAAGATTTATCTTTATGTATCTTTCGGATTAACAGCTGGTTTGTGCCTTCTGTTCTATATTATCCCTAATGCTTTCTTCAACTTCCTCAGTCAGAGCGAAGCTGTACAATTCGCTCAACTAAGTGCTGGAAAAGACGGCGCAATTTATCAAATGCTCGCAAATGATATTGAAAAAGTTCGTGTCGCTATATTCCAAAAAGACGCAATCAGAAGTTTCTTCTTCATTACGGTTGCTGCATTTTTGTTGTTAATAAATATTAAGGGAAAACTTAAAAATAATGTAATGTTTGCGATATTCGCTGTTTTGGTTGTTGCAGATATGTTCCCAATAAACAAACGTTATCTTAATAATGATAATTTCATCGACAAACGTCGCTTCGAGAAACCTTTCATGATGTCGGAAATCGACAAACAGATTTTACAAGATAACAGTTTGAATTACAGAGTGATGGATTTAACAAAAAACACTTTCAACGATGCAAGCACTTCCTATTTCCATAAATCTATCGGCGGTTATCATGGCGCTAAACTTCGTCGTTATCAGGATATTATAAATCATTATCTGAGTGGTAATAATGTCGGTAGTGATGGTTTTTGGAATGTTCTTAATATGCTGAATACCAAATATTTGATTTATCCTCAGAATAATAACAGACCTGTTGCAATGCCAAATCAAGATGCTTTTGGCAATGCGTGGATTGCGTCTGATATCAAATGGGTTAAAACTCCAAACGAAGAAATCGCTGCAATAAAAAATACTGACGTAAAAGCGACAGCGATTATAAATGAAGAATTTAAAAATGTTATCGGTGATTTCCGTCCATCAACGAATTTTGGAACGATAAAATTAGAATCCTACAAACCTAATGAATTGATTTACAATTTCAATTCAACAAAAGACGAATTGATTGTATTTTCAGAAATCTGGACAAGTAAAGGCTGGACAATGTGGATCGACGGAAAAGAAACTCCTTTAATCAGAGCTGATTATATCTTGAGAGCTGCTGTAATTCCAGCTGGTAATCACGAAATTATGATGCGTTACGAACCTAAAATATGGAAAGTCGGTAACACAATCCAATTCATCTCATCTTTAATCTTGATTTTAGGATTAATTGGCGCAATTGTTATAACTTACAGAAAATCACAATTATCCAAACAATAATTGTAAATTATAAATTAAAATGAAACGTGTCTTAATCATAACATATTATTGGCCTCCATCAGGCGGATCCGGCGTTCAGCGATGGCTGAAAATGTCGAAATATTTCCCCGAAAATAATTGGCAACCAGTAATTTATACTGCTGACGGAGCAGAATATCCAGTGGAAGATTTGTCGCTGGAAAAAGACATCGCTCCTGAAGCAGAAGTTGTAAGACATAAAATTATAGAGCCTTATTCTTTCTATAAAAAATTTTTAGGAATTAAGAAAGATGAGAAGATAAAAGCTGGATTTATCAATGAAGGAAAAAATAAATCTGCTTGGAAAGAAAACATAAGCGTTTGGTTAAGAGGCAATTTATTTATACCGGACGCTCGCTGCTGGTGGATAAGACCTTCCGTTAAATTCCTTAAAAAATATTTACATAATCATCCTGTAGATGCTATAATTTCTACAGGTCCGCCTCATTCCATGCATATTATCGCTAAAGAATTACATAAAAAATTTAACATTCCTTGGATAGCTGATTTCCGTGATCCTTGGACCGACATCGATTTCTTTAGTGAATTAAAATTAACAAAACGCAGCTTGAAAAAACATCATCAACTTCAATATCAGGTGCTTACTCAAGCTGATAAAGTCGTGACTGTAGGTTGGGATTGGGCCAAAGGTCTTGAAAATCACGGCGCTAAAAATGTTGCCGTGATAACAAATGGTTACGATTTTAACATTGAAGAAAAATTAACAAAAACTGAATTGTCAGATGATTTCACAATGTCGCATGTCGGAATCGTAGGCGCTGCTAGAAACGCAGTGCGATTCTGGGAAACTTTAGGCGAAATCATAAAGGAAAATAATCCCAAAGATTTTTCTAAGTTACTAAAAATTAGATTGATAGGACAAGTTGACAATTCCGTGATTAAATCTATCAAGGAAAATAATCTGGAAAATAACGTAGAGATTATTCCATATATTCCTCACGAAAAAGTCATTGCCGAACAGTCTTCGTCTCAAGTTTTGTTACTTTTTATTAACAATTCGCCTAATGCCAAAGGTATTATGACAGGAAAAATTTTTGAATATATGGCATCGGGACGACCAATTTTTGCGATCGGACCTAAAGACGGTGACACTGCAATAATCTTGAACGAAACGAAATCAGGTGTCATCGTCGATTTTGAAGATAAAGAGGAAATGAAAAAGACAATCATTGATTTGTTCAATAAATATAAAGAGAATCAATTGATTACAAAGAAAAACCAAATAGTCGAAAATTATTCAAGACGCGCTCTCGCAAAAGAATATGTCAATCTTATCGAAAAAATCTTAAAAAATGACTAACACTAAAATAATAATACAAGCTCGTACAGGTTCAACACGCCTCCCTAGAAAAATGATACTTCCATTTTACGAAGGCGAAGGCATTTTCTCATTGCTACTCAAAAAGTTAACTTCTACTTTTGACAAAAAGGACATTATTCTTGCGACATCCGACAATGAAAATAATGACGTGTTGGTCGAGATTGCGAAAAGTTACGGAATAAATCATTTCCGTGGTTCCGAAAACGATGTGCTTCAACGTTTTATTGATGCCGCTAACGAATTCAAAGCTGATAAAATCATCAGAGTCTGCGCCGATAATCCTTTCCTGGATGTCTTTTATATCAAACTGCTCCTCGAAAAATTTGAACAGTTCAATTGCGATTATCTGTCATACATAACATCAGACGGCACGCCTTCAATAAAAACTCACTACGGTTTCTGGGCAGAAGCAGTGAAACTCAGCGCATTAGAGAAAGTAAAATCGCTCACAGACGAAAATATTTATCACGAACACGTGACGAATTTTATCTATGCAAATAGGAATCTATTTGATGTGAACTTCTTTGAAATAATTCCTGAAATAGACAGACATAAAGACATCAGACTTACTATCGACACCCAAGTCGATTTTGATATTCAAAAGGAGATTTACAGCAAATTAAATAATTACATCCCTAATTTCACATCTCTCAATGTCGTTGATTTTCTTGAAGATAACCCACATTATCTGGATATAATGAAAAATGAAATTTTAAAGAATCAGAAATAAAATATGAAAAAAGAAACATATATAATAGGTGAAATCGGGCAGAATCATAATGGTTCTGTGGATATTGCGAAACTTATCGTTGAATTGATTTCTCGCCCCGTCAAGGAAGAATATTTTGGCATCGATTTGCAGCCGATGAATGCGGTAAAAATGACCAAACGAGATTTGTCGCACGAACTTTCCGACTCTCAGATGTCGCGCATATATGACTCACCTAATTCATTTGGAAGGACTTACGGAGAACACAGGGCTTTTTTGGAACTTTCTGATGAACAACATTTTGAAGTTTATAAATATGCCAAAGAAAAAGGTCTTGATTTTGTTGAAACTCTTTGTGCGCCGTCTTGCCTTAGCATCCTAAAATATTTTATCCCTGATTATCTGAAAGTTGCAAGTCGCGACCTGACAAATATTCCTTTGTTGGAAGTTCTTGCCGAGACAAAAATCCCGATTATTTTATCGACGGGAATGGCTGGTAAAAAAGAACTCGATGAAGCGTTGGAAGTGATCTGCAAATATCATAACGATATTTCTATTCTTCACTGCGTATCACAATATCCGACACATCCTAACAATCTGAATCTTAACACTATAGCGTATTTAAAGAAAAATTATCCTCAATATAAGATTGGTTTTTCTGATCATACGATAGGAATTTCCGCACCGGTAGCCGCTATTGCGATGGGAGCCGAAATCATTGAAAAACATGTCACTATCGACAGAAGAATGAAAGGCACTGACCAAGCGGGATCTTTGGGTCCAGATGGCGTTAACAGAATGATTCGCGACATCAGAATCACCGAAATGTCGATGGGAAAAGAAGAAATCTTTATCGAACCAGAAGTCCAAAACAGCAAAATTAAACTTGAACGTTCCATAGCATCAAATAAAAATCTGAAAATCGGAGATGTCATTACTGAAAACGACATTCATCTTTTAAGTCCGGGCGATGGCTTTAAATGGTCTGAAAGACAAGATGTTATTGGCAAAAAAGTTAAAATAGAAATACCAAGAAACGAGATTATATATCCTAAAAATTTAGAATAAATGAAGAAACCTAAATTAATATTAACAGATATTGACGGAGTTTGGACTGACGGCGGAATGTATTACGACCAAACCGGAAACGAATGGAAGAAATTTCATACTTACGATAGCGCTGGCGTTCTTTTCGCTCATCAAAATGAAATTCCTGTTGGAATCATAACAGGCGAAGATACGGAAATTGTAGCAAGAAGAGCTACCAAATTAAAAGTCGATTATCTTTTCCAAGGTGTTAAAAATAAATTAGAAATAGCTGAAAATATTTGTAACAAATTGAATATCTCTCTTGAAGAAGTCGCTTATATCGGTGACGATCTCGGCGACATCGACTTGTTAAAAAATGTTGGGATTTCAGCTACACCAAATTCAGCTCCCGAATACATTAAAAAATACGCTAAAATGGTGATGACGAAAAATGGCGGCGAAGGCGTGTTCCGTGAGTTCGTAGAAAAAATATTGGGAATATGTTAAAGAAATTTATATCATGGATTTTCAAACCTAAATTTTTATTTAGATATATCGTAAAATCCAAGGCTAAAAGCTGTAAAGGCAAACTTTCTGTTAATGGATTTAGTTCTGTTAATAAAAATACACATCTTGGTTATAATGTTAATTTTAACGGAATGAAAATCACCGGGAAAGGCCGTTGTGTGATAGGAGACAACTTCCATTCCGGGACTTCTTGCCAAATAATGACAGATTATCACAATTATGATTGCGGAACTAAAATTCCATACGATAACACTGTGATTGTCAAAGATGTTATCATAGAAGACAATGTCTGGTTTGGAAATAATGTCATAGTCCTCCCTGGAGTCACTATTGGAGAAGGTGCTGTGATTCAAGCAGGTAGCGTTGTCGTGAAAGAAATTCCCGCATTATCTGTAGCTGGCGGTCATCCAGCCAAAGTGTTCAAAATGAGAAACATAGAACATTATAATAAACTCAAAGAACAAAAATTATTCTTCTGATGAAATATAGCAAGCTTAACGTTTTAGAAATCAACAAAATATCTCGAATAGTGAAGGAAAAGCAGCCTTCTTTGTTTAAGCAAATCTGTATTTTTCTCGGACAGATTTTTTATTATACTTTCGTCGTTCATTTTAAATACAAGTCATTGCCTGTCAACTATAAAGGCTTGGTTTTCTTCGGCGTCTCCCTAAATAATCAGCGCTCTCTTGAACCAATAATCAACAATATTGAAAAAGACACTTATCTATATCTTAACAACCACGTTACCGACGTGCACAAAAGACGCGCCTGGTGGCATAGCATCCCTTATCTTTTTTCCTTAATAAAACTTTACAAAAAATCCAACGAAGAAGATAAGAAGCTGATTCTTAAATATTTTACACGTCTTTGGACGACATACGGACTTTATAAGACGGCCGGAGAAATGCTCGATAATTACAAAGTCAAGGTTTTGGTTTTGTCAAACGATCATAACGATATAAATAGATGCCTGATTTTCAACGCTCTAGAAAGAGACATAAAAACAGTTTATGTCCAACATGCTTCTGTTAAAAAGGGATTTCCGAACTTGGATTTCACTTATTCATTTTTGGATGGAAAGGAATCTTTGGAGAAATATCTTTTTGCCGGCAAACCTAATGGAAAAGTGTATCTCTCTGGTGGAGTGCGTTTCGATTCTCTTTACGATAAAATTGTTAAAAAAAATGATGATGTTGAAAGAATAGGTATAGCAATCAATATGTTAGATGATTTCGAGAAAGTTAAAAAACTTTGTCTTTTCTTAAAAAATAATAACTATAACAATCTTATTCTTCGTCCGCATCCGCGTTATCAACATCTTAATTCAGAATGGTTAATAGAAAATAACATTTCTATTTCAAATCCAAAGGAAGAATCGTCTTTTGATTTTATTTCAAACATCGATTTTATGATCTCCAATGAATCGGCGATTCATCTTGACGCTTCGATAATGCATTGTCCCACAATCCTTTATAATATGTCTAACAACAACATACTTGATGATTATAATTTTGTTAAGAACGGCTTGGTAAAATTGGCGTCATCTGATGAAGAATTGTTAAATTTCATTAAGAATCCTGAAAATACAATGCCAGCCAAAGATGTTTTACAATATTATAACGCATCCTCAAATTCACATTTGGAAGGCAAACTTGGAATCACAATAGCGGAATTCTTAGAGTTATTATGTAAAGATAAAGAGAATCTATTTGATAAGAAGTTTCATTTTATACCTAAATCCGATTTTCTTTATGAAATTGACGAGATTAATTAGGTCATTTATCTCAATGAAAAATATTAAATTTGCAGAAATAATAATTAAACAAAAACATTTATGGTATTCAGTAGCAACATATTTTTGATATATTTTCTTCCTGTTTTCTTGATTTTTTATTTCATCACACCAAAGAATTGGAGGAATGTCGTCTTATTGTTGTTTTCATTAGTGTTTTATGCTTACGGAGCTCCAGATTTCATATTGCTACTGGTTGGCTCTTGTGTGGCTAACTTCTATTTAGTCAAGCTGATGCATAATTCGAAAAAGCAGTTGACAAAGAAATTATATTGCGCCGCAGCTATTGTCATAAGTCTGGGATTGCTTATATATTACAAATACGCAAATTTCTTTATAGAAAACATAAATTTATTACTCGAAGCATTTGGCGCTCATACAATTACATTTGTGAAAGTATTATTACCTATCGGCATTTCATTCTTTACATTCCAATCCATCACCTACGTAATTGATACATATCGAGGCAACAATGAACCGATGCAACGCTTGCACGATTACGTATTATATATTATGATGTTCCCGCAACTCATTGCAGGCCCAATAGTTAGATATTGCGACATAGAACAAGAAATCAGACATCGCAACTATGATTGGAACGAGGCGCTCCATGGATTTTATCGTTTCATAATAGGTCTCTCTAAAAAAGTTCTCATCTCTGATATTATTGGTATTCAGGTAGATAAAATGCTCGCTGGTGATATTGCGATGATGGATTCCGGTACTGCTTGGATAACTATTATCGGCTACACAATGCAGCTTTATTTCGACTTCTCCGGTTATTCGGATATGGCGATAGGCCTCGGAAAAATCATGGGATTCCACTTCCCAGAAAACTTCGACAACCCATATAACTCAACGAGTATCACCGAGTTCTGGCGCAGATGGCATATAACATTGGGAGCTTTTATGCGTAATTACCTTTATATTCCACTCGGCGGAAACAGATGCTCAAAATCAAGAACGTATTTTAATTTGTGGATCGTCTTCCTCTTATCCGGATTCTGGCACGGAGCCAACTGGAACTTCTTGATTTGGGGCGCATATCACGGAATATGGCTCGTACTCGAACGTCTGGGATTGAAGAAAGTCTATGATAAAATAGGTAAATTGCCAAGCGTATTAATCACATTCGTACTGGCGGTGATAGGTTGGGTCTTCTTCAGGATAGAAACTTTCCACGATGCCACAACATTCATTTCCAGAATGTTCGCCTTCGACTTCAATGCGATTGAAACTGTTTATGACAATCAATTCTACACCACACTCATCGTAGCTCTTATTTTCTCGTTCATCTGCCTCTTCCCATTCGGAAAGAAAATTCAAGACTTCGTATTCTACGGAAATTACAACAAAATACAACATATTGTAGTCTGGATAATATCCATATTCTTGTTGCTGTTCTGTTTGGGCGCATTCAACTCTGTGGGTTTCAGTCCGTTCATCTATTTCAGATTCTAAAACTGATAACATGAAAAATAATTTTCACAAAATATTATTCATACTTACAATCTCTGTCTTTGTCGTCATTTTTGCGCAAACGCTGTGGCATCCGATTAATTTCAGACCATTAAAAGGTGTCACCGTTAAAACAGAAATGCCCAAACTGACATTTGAAACATATAAAAACAATTCTTTTCAAAAACAATTTGATAAATATACACAAGAGAATTTCGGTTTCAGGGAATGGACTTTCAGGATGTATCATCAATATTTGTGGTCTTGCTATCGTAAGATAAAAGCTTTTATCGTGGTGGAAGGTAAAGATGGTTATCTTTATGAAAAAGAATTCGTTAGAGACCATTACGAAAGTCTGATGTATAATCATACCAGCGATACTACTGTGATGAAGGAATTGTTCGAGACAGAAGCTTTACGTCTTTGGAAAGTGCAGGAATTACTGAAAGAACATGATATTCATATATTTGCGAATTTAATTCCTGGTAAAGACATCATATATCCGGAATATCTTCCAGAAAATACATACACACGCCCGGATGGAATACACGCCTACGATTTCTATAAACCTATGTTCGACAAACTTGGAATCAATTACATAGACAACGTGACGTATTTCAAGGAAATAAAAGATAAAATAGATTATCCGTTGTTTCCAAAGACTGGAACTCATTGGTCTAATATCGCAGCGACTCACGCCTTCGATTCTATAATCAGATATATGGAAGTGCTGGGAAACAAGAACCTACTCAATGTTGAGCTAAGCGAAAAATATGCCGACGATACTCGACAACCTGACGATGACCTCGAACAACTTCTTAACATCATATTTAAGATAAGACCAAATGTCAACTATTATACTGATGTGACGGTGATACCGGATTCTACAGCAGTGAAACCCAACCTGATAACAATCGGAGATTCTTATTTCTGGACAATTTCCTACAATATTCCGTTAACAAAAATATTCAAGGAATCACCTTATTGGTATTATAACAGCACAATATATTTCGATAAGGAAAACTCATCGACAAAAGACATAGATTTCGCCAAGGAATTGATGGACGCTGATTTTATCATGCTTAATTATTGCACTGTCCAGCTTTATGATCTTGGAAGTAAATTTTTACCTAAAGCATTGGTTTACTTATGTTATGACGCAGCTGAACGAGATGCTAAAGTTGAAGAACTCATCAATAAAATGAGGAGCGATGAAGGTTGGTTCGCCTCACTTTCCGAAAAGGCGAAAAAACAAAAAATATCCGTTGAGGAAGCAATGAAAAACGACGCCATGTATATGGTTTATCAACAACCTGAAACATGTTTCGACGACCTGAAAGGCTATAAGCTTCCGACTTCAAGAAACGAGTCTTTGTTAGATGACGACAGAGCTTTGACTTTTGAAGAAAATGTTAATAAAATGATGAAAAAAATAACATCCGATCCAGAATGGACAAACAGCATAAAAGAAAAAGCTGCTAAAAACGGCATCGACTTTGAAAAACAATTGAGAAATGATGCATTATGGATGTTAAAACAAAACAATAAGTAATTATGAAAAATAATTTCCATAAGATATTGTTTATCTTGACGATAGTAATGTTTGCCATCTTGATGATTCAAACCATCTGGCATCCGATCACTCTCAGGTCATTAAAAGGCAATACCGATAACGTCAAATGCCCTGAATTTAATTTCAAAAATTATAGCGACGGCAGCTTTCAAAAAAAATTTGACAAATATCTGACACAGAATTTCGGTTTCAGAGAATCAGCCTTACGTATTTATAATCAATACATTTGGACTTGTTACGGAAAAGATAATGTCAATCATATTGTTCCAGGAAAAGATACTTGGATATTCTATAAACATCATATTGACGATTATTACGGTCAAGAAATGTACAGATGGCAAACGACCACTGAAATAGCTATTGACAGATACGAAAGAGAAATACGGCTTATGAAAAAACTCAGAGCCGTCTTGAAAGAGTATAACATTGAATTTCTTATGTTTATAGCGCCGGACAAGGCTTTTATATATCCCGAATATCTCCCAGATCAGGAGTTTGACACCACTACGATAAACGCCCGTAAATATTATTCAAAACGCCTTGCGGAAGAGGGCTTTCCTAACATTGACATGACGGAAATGTTTATCAAGATGAAAGATACGGTGGATTATCTGCTGATGCCTTCAAAAGGAGCGCACTGGAACAACACCTGCGTTTATGGAGTGGATACATTGTTAAGAGTTATGGAAACGCTTAAAAATGAGAAACTTGCAGAATTCTCATACGGAGAAGCCATTCCTTCTTACCGTTATTTGAGCGCTGAATCCGACATCGAAGGTTATATGAATCTGTGGTGGAGACGTCCTATACCTAAAAGATTCAAGACCAGAGAAAGGCAATTTGAAATTGTCAAAGATTCCACCACATCTATGCCTAATGTATTGTTCGTAGGCAACTCGTTTTTATTCCAAGTATATGATTATGTTCCTGTTAGAGAAATATTTTCCGACATGAATCACTGGTATTACAATCTGGAATCATTCGCTGGATTTGACAGATTATATGATAAAATAACAAATATTGACAGACTGCAAACGATATTATTGTCGGATTATGTGGTTTGGTTTGCTGATGGTTGTCAGATATATAAGACAAGTTACGGTTTTGTCGAAGATGCGATTTTGAGACTTTGCATTGAAGATGACAGATATAAGGAGGTAACGAATGCGTTGGCAGACAGTCTTTTCAGGGAAAAGGCTGCAATGTTGGCACAGAACGGAGACGAAATTGACAGTGCAAATCTGAGGTCTAAATCTATGCTCAAGGCCATCGACGATATCAAGCTCGATCCTGAGAGATATTTCGTTGAACTTCAAGGCGATGGAGTTCCTACATCTAGAAATAAGAGAGTGGCTAAGATTCTTGCAGCAAAACAATTCATAAAAGACGCCGAGTGGTATAATAAGTTAAAAATTTATTCCATCACAAATGACATTAACATCGATGAAGCCGTGAATATAGAAATTGAGAACATCAATAACAACAAGCCATTAATTCGTGACATGGAATTATCCATAACTGATATTGAACAATATAACCATCTGGTTAACAAGATGGTTGAAGAGATAAAATCAAAGCCAGAGCTTTTGAAAGAAATTAAGAAAAAAGCTGTTAAAAACAAGAAATCTCTTGAACAAGCCATTATCGATGACGCCCAATGGATAGTGAATTACAGGCTGAACAACAAGAATTCTGAAGTTGAGAACAAATAATCGTCGGAAAATTTCTTTTATAAAATCAATGATTCTTTAACAAGCAGACATCCGTCGCCATATAGGTTGACGGATTTGATATATTGTTAATTTATCATTGTATTATTACCACAAAAATCTAATATGATAACGTCATTTCTATAGTTAAGGTCTGCAAATTCCCTATGATTTACAAGGAAAACCACAATATCAGCTGTTTCATAGGCTGTTTTATAATCAGTAAGTTTGAACAGATTATTTTCTTTGACATTAGGTTCTACCACCATAATATCAGGATTATTGCAGGATTGCAAAACACTAGTCGTTATCGATTTAGCTGGAGATTCCCTTAAATCATCTATGTTTGGCTTAAAAGCCAATCCCATCATAGCAACTTTTGGTTTACGATGTTTTTCAAGTTCAAACTCAAGCATACAATTTTTCACTTTTTCCACACACCATAAAGCCTTGTAATTATTTATTTCTCTTGCCGTTGTAATTATCTTAGATTCGCTTGGATAATCAGCGGTAATAAAATAAGGATCGACCGCAATACAATGTCCTCCGACTCCGCATCCTGGACGTAAAATATTGACCCTCGGATGTTTATTCGCCAGATTTATAAGTTCCCAAACATTGATACCCGCTTTGTCACATATTATCGACAACTCGTTGGCAAAAGCGATCTGCACATCACGAGATGAATTTTCTGTCAATTTACACATTTCTGCGGTTCGGCTGTTTGTTGAATGTAATTGACCTTTAACAAAGATTTTATAAAACTCCTTGGCTTTTTCTGTTGAAGCATCATTTACGCCGCCGATGACGCGGTCGTTATTTTCGAGTTCGTATATCACATTTCCAGGTAGTACACGTTCTGGACAATAAGCTATGAAGATCTTATCTTTAAGTTCAGGTCTCATTTCATATATGACATTCATCATTTTCTCTGTCGTTCCTATAGGAGAAGTAGATTCTATGACGAATAAATCACCGGCCTTGAGTAACGGAATCACCATACGCGTTGCAGCTTCGACGTATGAGATGTCTGGTTCATGATCACCTTTGAAAGGAGTTGGAACTACAATAAAATAAGCGTCTGACACTTTAGGTTCTGTATAAGCCTTTAATTTACCGCTTGTCACAACATCTCTAAGCAACACTTCCAAACCAGGTTCGATGATATGAAGCGAACCTTTATTAGTTGCCTCAACCACATGTTTATTAATATCAACACCTACCACATCAATTCCCTGTTTTGCCGCAATTATCGCTGTTGGCAAACCGATGTAACCTAAACCCATGAAACACGCTCTCATTGTATGAAATTTTATTATTTGCAAAGATATGAAAAAGACTCAAGGCTAATGATAAAAGCTTAAAGAATTTTTACAGACATATTGATTTTGAACCGATGTTTTATGCATTAAAAAAATCTTTGGTCTTTGGTCTTTTGTCTTTAGCCATTTCTTATCTTTGTACAAAATTACGATCATGAATCATTACCCTATAATAAAACTTCGCAAAGGCAAAGATGAAGCCGTAAAACGTTATCACCCATGGATTTTCTCCGGCGCCATAGAATCAGCAGCTCCAGATCTTCAAGCCGGCGATATTGTCACAGTCGTCGATTATAAAAACAATGTCTTAGGCACGGGCTTCGCAGAAGCTGGAAATATCGCCGTTAAGATATTAAGTTTTGATAACATAAAAATTGACGCTTGTTTTTGGCAAGATAGGCTCAAAAAGGCTTTTGAACTCCGTAAGTTGATGGGATTGGTTGATAATGAACATACTAACTGCTATCGTCTTGTTCATTCCGAAGGAGATAATCTTCCTGGTCTGATAATTGACATTTATGGAAAAACAGCCGTCGTTCAGGCTCAGACTGAAGGCATGGCTCTGAATATCAAGGCAATCTCTGACGCACTTCTTACAATAGATGACCTTAAAATAGATTCTGTCTATAATAAAAGCTCCGAAGCGATGCAGCGCATGGGTAAAGATGCCGTTGAAGATGGTTATCTTGTCGGTGAAAAATCTGATGAATTTGTACTTGAAAACAACGCTAAGTTTTTGATTGACTGGGAAGAAGGCCAGAAGACAGGATTTTTCTTAGACCAGAGATACAATCGTGATTTGGTGCGACAACTCGCTAAAGGCAAGAATGTACTTAACACATTCTGCTATACCGGCGGCTTCTCTGTCACCGCTCTAAAAGGCGGAGCTAACAAAGTCGTTTCCGTCGATTGCTCAAAGAAAGCCATTACCGCCTGTGAAAAAAACATCGCTCTCAATGGATTCAGTATCAACGATAATCCGAGTGTTGCAGAAGATGCCAAGCTTTTCCTTCAGAATATGAAAAAAGGCGAATTCGACCTGATTATCCTCGACCCTCCAGCATTTGCCAAAAATCATAAGTCGCTGCACAGAGGCCTGCAAGGATATAAGTTTATCAATAACGAAGCGATAAAGAAAATCAAAGAAGGCGGACTTCTATTCACTTTCAGCTGCTCTCAAGCTGTCGATAAGGCTCAGTTCCAAAGCATAGTGATGGCCGCTGCCATAGAAGCTGGCCGCAAAGCTCAGATAATATTTCAACTCGATCAACCGGAAGATCATCCAGTTAACATCTACCATCCGGAAGGCGCTTACCTTAAAGGCTTGGTGTTGAAAATCGATTAATCAGCTGACGACAAATCATAACGTCATAATTAATTATGACATCTCAATACAAAAAAAACGCGGGAAATTCCCGCGTTTTTTTAACTATTATAGTAAAAATCATGAAGTTACTTAAAACGGTCCGCCGTCAATTTGAACATGAGACTTACCATTGATAGCGTCGTCGTAAGTATCGATAGTGATATTTCCACCTTTTATATAAACAGTTTTCTTACTTTCGAGACCTTCGCCGCCGTCGTTTTCAGTATATACGTCAATATCGCCGCCATAGACATAAAGATCTCCTTCCGCCGACAAAGCTTTCGGATTAGCGTAATCGGCATTTTCACCGCTACCTGATTCATAAAATTTATTGCCCGAAGTCTTAATTTTCAAGGTCAAAGTATTTTCTTCATATTCCTTTCCGATATGAATCTCGCCATCAGCGTTGACACATTTTCCAGCTGCGCCTGTAGCCTCAATAACGATATTTCCAGCAACGAGATAAATATTTCCGTCAGCTTTGACACATGAAGATTTATAAGAATCGATTTCACCTTCAGAATTGGTGTAAGTATCGCCGCCACCGTGTGAAATAATATTAACATTTCCGTCAAAAATCGAAATATTTCCATCTACTTTAATGCCACGGCCAGCGACATTGCTTTCAGGAAGAGTGATGGAGAGATTGCCGTTTATCATTTCAAAATTGCCGTCAGCTCCGATTGCAGTGCAATAAGTAGGGTCATAACCCAGAGCCAGCTCGTCCAAAGTCAATGTTCCTGAAGAAATTATAGTTACGTCGGCATCGTCCAGGATGATATTAGCGTCAGATTTCAAGCCTTTAGAAGCCTCAGCCGAATGGCTTATCGTCAAATTCACATCATTAATATTTATATCGTAGTCGGAAGAAATGCCGTGTTTTTTGTTTGCGTTTATTGTCAGAGAGCCAGCGCCTTTGATGTTAGTAGCGCCTTTAGTATTAATGACGGCTTTGCCATCGCTTTCGGTATTATCTGTCAATATGTTAACGGTTTCATCAGCAACGATAATATCTCTTTCAACTTTTTTAGCCAGATTCAAAGGCACTTTTGAAGAAGATGTGATGTCAACACCATTGAGAAGCACGCTGAATTCAGAGTCGCTTTCCAGAGAGAAAGAGCCGTTTGGAGTCAGTCCGCTAAGACAATATTGAATATTTTCTATCGCAGCATTTGTAACGATATTCACGTCAGCGCCTTCAACATTCACCACAAAATCTTCTGAAGCAATATCATGGCGTACTGTCGCCATATCACCATCAAATTCCACATAAACCACGGAAGAAATTGTATCACCAGTATTATCATCTCCTTGATTATCATCAGGCATTACAATATGTTTAAAAATGATACTATCTATAGTAGCGACAGAAAACTGAGTATTATCTCCATTTTTATAAAGGAGCATGTCAAGCATTTGTGTAGAGAAATTTATCGAGTCGATTTCAGACACTTTACAAGTTTTTATCGTTCCGTCAGAATTATAAATCCACATTTCATTTTGTGCCGACAATCCCAAAGACATCGTCAAACCTAATATCAGAGTAAGAAATATCATTTTCATATCTTGTTAAATTTTAAAGTTTGACCATTCGTCTTGATTAAGTAAAAGCCTTTTGGCAAAGAAGATACGTTAAGATTCTTGCCATCGTACATTGCTTTCATTACCAATTTTCCATCGGCAGAGAAAATCTCAACATCTTGATTTTCTAAGCCTATTATTCTGATGTTATCTTTTGCAGGATTAGGATAGACGAAAGAAGTTTGTTCAAAAGTAAATTCATTCACTCCGTTTTCCGATTTCCACAGAATTTCCGTTTCATCATTCATCTGAATCGCCAGCACATACGACTGAGCTTTTAGTCCGCACATCGAGAAGGCGAACAAAAATAATGTCAATACGACTTTCTCATTATCATTTATTTTTTCATCGTGTTAAAATACATTTTCAAAAGACTATTGGCTGCCGTATAAGCTGTTGTTCTTTTTTCTTTCACATCGTTTTCTGTCAAAGCTATCATATCTTTTATCAAAGAATTTTTGAAGAAGTCATCTTTGAGAGTCTGTTCGATGCTATCGTACATTGTCTGCACGTCTTGTCGTGCTCTTTTTTCGGCGAGATAACCAGATTTACGAATATTTTCGACATGTTCGGTCACCATTTTCCACACTTCAGGGACGTTATGATGAGTAAGAGCCGAGCAAGTCATCACGTTTACAGGCTGCCCCGATTCAGCGAGAGGGAAGAGATGCACCGCATTTTTGACTTCTGCCATGGCACGGTTAGCTCTTTGCACGTTATCGCCGTCGGCTTTATTGACAACGATTCCGTCGGCCATTTCCATTATTCCGCGTTTGATGCCCTGCAGTTCGTCGCCGGCACCGCCGATTAATATCAGCAGGAAGAAATCCACCATTGAATACACGGCTATTTCCGACTGTCCGACACCGACTGTCTCTACGAATATTGTGTCGAAGCCGGCGGCTTCGCAAAGTATTATAGCTTCGCGGGTTTTGCGAGCCACGCCGCCCAACGTTCCTGCCGATGCCGAAGGACGGATATAGACGTTACGTTGTTGCGAGAGTTCCTCCATTCTAGTTTTATCGCCGAGGATGCTACCTTTAGAACGTTGGCTGCTAGGGTCGATGGCGAGCACCGCAAGCCTGTGTCCGTTGCGACTCAGTTCCATTCCAAGAGCTTCTATGAAAGTGCTTTTCCCCGCACCAGGGACGCCAGTGATACCGAGACGAATCGCATCGCCCGAATAAGGCAGACAAGCTGCGATAATATCCTGCGCCATTCTCTGATGTTCTGGCAGCGCACTCTCCACCAAAGTGATGGCCTTACTCAAAACAACTATATCACCTTTAAGTATTCCATCGACATA
Organism: Bacteroidales bacterium; assembly: GCA_045615285.1. Lineage (GTDB taxonomy): Bacteria > Bacteroidota > Bacteroidia > Bacteroidales > F082 > Limimorpha. The sequence goes on along the minus strand of JAZLEO010000016.1, from coordinate 13,006 downwards.
TTCGTTGAGAGGCAGCAGTTTCTGGCGATTCGCCATCATACGTTCCAAAGCCTTAGGGTTAACCTGAATAGGCTGCTCATTAGGAGCGCTCACTTGCAAAGCCGACTCCCACTCGTGTTTCTGATTTTCAAAATGCTCTTGTAATTCCATAATGGCAAAAATAGTAAAATTAAATTGAAAATTAAAAATTGATATCTGAAAATTTTGGTTTAAGGTTTACGGCACTGACTAAGGCGAAAACGAAGACTATTAGACGCTGATTGAAAAAAAATTAAAAAAAGTTCTTGTTTATTAAAAAAAAGTTGTACTTTTGCAGTCTCAAAAATGCTTCCTTAGCTCAGTTGGTAGAGCAATTGACTCTTAATCAATGGGTCCAGGGTTCGAGTCCCTGAGGGAGTACGAAAGCGGAGGATTTGATTCTCCGCTTTTTTTTGTTATTTTTTTCAAAAAACTAAAATTTTTCTTCCTAAATTCAAAAATTTTTGCTTAATTTTGTATTTCTTAAACGACATATAAAAATATGCCATATATGGAAAAAACTAAGATACTTTTTGTTCACCAGGAGATTGCGCCTTACCTAGATGAAAATCCTATTTCTTTGATAGGAAGAAATCTTCCTGAAGGCATCCAAATGAAAGGTAAAGAAATCAGAATTTTCATGCCTCGTTTCGGCAATGTAAACGAGCGCAGAAATCAGTTGCACGAGGTTATTCGCCTTTCAGGTATGAACTTAATCATCAACGACACCGACCACCCTCTCATCATTAAAGTAGCATCCATACAAAAAGCCAGGATGCAGATTTATTTCATCGACAACGACGACTTCTTCACAAAACGCAAGTCAACGATAGCAGATAAAAACAATGTTTTCTTTGAAGATAACGATGATCGTACAGTGTTCTTTTCACGTGGCGTAATCGAAACAATACGCAAACTTAACTGGCCTCCAGACATCATCCATTGTCACGGCTGGATGTCGGCTCTGATTCCGATATATATTAAAAAAGTCTTCAAAGACAATCCTTTGTTCAGCGAATCAAAAATCGTGTTCTCAATTTACGACGACGACTTCACGGAGACATTCCGCACCGGCTTCGACAAAAAAATGAAACTTCCTGGAATCGCTCCTAAAGACGTCAAACATCTCAAAACCACCGACTACGTGAATTTGATAAAGACGGCCTTGGATTTCTCGGACGGCATCATCTACGGAAGCGAGAAAATAAATCCGGAACTCGAAGAATATGCTAAATCTTTGAACAAACCTATTCTCGAATACCATTCACCGGAAACTTACGTTGATGCTTACAACGATTTTTACGACAATCTTAAATAAGAAATGATTTTGAAAACAAAACGTTTATTCTTATACGCCATCATCGTTACGCTGATAGGTCTCTCGTCTTGCAAGAAAATGCCGCAACATATAGGCAATTCTCTGCAGCCTAACAGCAGCTATATCCATGTGGCATTCACCGATAAGACCGACATCAAGGCCGAGACCGAACGCATTGATTCTCTCAGCACAAAAGCTGCCAGCCTGTCTCTCGTCGGCGACCTCAATGACCCTATATTCGGCAACTCGAACCTGAGTTTCTACACACAAGTCGGGCTTACAAGCAACAGCCTGCAATGGGGAGAAGGCGCTACAACAGACTCAATAGTGCTGCAAATGATCTACTCCGGATATTACGGCGACACTTTGACACCTATGACAATGAAAGTGTTTGAAGTGACAGAAGAAATGGTGACATCTTCACAAACTTATTACTCCAACACCTCATTCGCACACGGCGATGAATTGGCTAGCTACGACTTCTGCCCAAGACCTAGAAGCCGCAGCAATATAGACGACGACTCACTCACAGCAGCCGTCATAAGAATCCCGATCTACAACAGCCTCGGCGATAAATTCATGAGCGAAGACGCTTCAAAATTCTCTTCCAACAAAAACTTCATGAATTATTTCAAGGGACTTTATGTGGCCTGCGAACCGACTTCAGGAACAGGATCAATATGTTACTTCAACCTGCTCAACACAAAATCTTACCTGAGAGTCTATTATCATAACGACTACGACACAACATTCTACGATTTTACCATCGGAGATAAATATGTGCGTTTCAATCACTTTGAGCATGACTACGAATCAGCGCAAGCTCCTATAAGCTTCAACGATACCTTGAACCAATATCTATACGTTCAGTCAACCGCCGGAGTCAGGTCAAGAATCACATTCCCTAACCTCGCCAAATGGGCCGAAGATATGAACACCAACGTACTTATCAACGAGGCGAAACTCATTCTGACAGGTGCCAACGACTTGATAAACGGCGTGAATAACGACACCGCTATGTTCTCTCAACCAGTTCAACTTATTGTCGTTAAGGCAAATGAAGACGATTCTTACAGCATCCTTCCAGACCAGATGGTCGGAACCAATTATTTCAACGGACTTTACGATCCTAAAACAGACCAAGTGTGGTTCAGAATATCAGAATATGTGCAAGACCTTGTAAAATTAGGTTCAGATGCAGAAAACTACGGTTTATTCGTTTACACATATTCCGGTTCTTACAACGCTAAACGTTGGGTTTTCAACGGACCAGACAGTCCAGACACAAACAATAGAGTTAAATTAGAAATTATTTATTCAAAAATAGACGATTAATTATGAAAAAAATTTGTTTAATCATTTGTATATTATTAGGCATGACAACACAAGCACAAGAAAAAGAAACATTAGTCTTAATCAAGACTACATTAGGCGACATTAAAGTTAAATTATACAACGACACTCCATTACACAGAGATAATTTTATACAACTCATAGAAAACGGTTGGTACAATAACTCTCCTTTCCACCGCGTAATCAAAGACTTTATGATTCAAGGCGGACAAAACGCTGACGGCACAGTAGATCCAGGCTACACAGTTCCAGCCGAATTCCGCAGCAACCACTTCCATAAAAAAGGAGCTTTGGCAGCTGCTCGTCAAGGCGACCACGTGAATCCAAAGAAAGCGTCAAGCGGATGCCAATTCTATATTGTTCAAGGCCAAGTACTTTCAGACGCTCACATTCAAATGTATCAACAACGTATGGGCAAGACTTTTAGCGCCGAACAAATTGAAGCTTACAAAACAATAGGCGGCACTCCTCACTTGGACGGTGAATATACTGTATTCGGCGAAGTCGTTGAAGGACTCGATATTATCGACAAAATCGCTAAAGTTAAAACAGGTTATATGGACGTTCCTGTCGAAGCTGTAACAATGACAATTGAAATCTTGAAATAACATTATAGCAATGAGCCACGAGTTATGAGTTATGAGCGTCGCTCATGCCCACAACTCACTGCTCACCACCCCAAAAAGCAAATAAAAATGATCGAAAAAATAGCTCAAATATTAACAGAAATTAACTCTTTTAAGGCAGAGAGTAAAGAAGCATTAGAGAACTTCAGAGTCGCTTACATCAGCAAGAAAGGTGCTATTCCTGCATTGTTTGCCGACTTCAAACAAGTTGAACCTGAGATGCGTAAAGAACTCGGCATAAAACTCAACGAGTTAAAGAACAGAGCTCAAGAAATCTTTGACGAACAGATGCAACAATTTGAGACACAGAATGTCGCTTCCAACGACCAAGATCTGTCTCTTCCAGTAGATGCCATGAAAGGCGCTCGTCATCCATTGTCAATAGTAAGAGAAGAAATCAACAATATATTTGAGCGCTTAGGTTTTGTCATCAGCGAAGGCCCTGAAATTGAAGACGATTTCCATTGCTTTACAGCATTGAACTTCCCTCCTGACCATCCTGCCCGCGATATGCAAGACACATTCTTCATAAGCAAAAATCCAGATGTGCTGCTTCGCACTCATACTTCAAGCGTTCAGGTACGCGCCATGGAACAAGGTGAACCTCCTATCCGCATCATCGCTCCAGGAAGAGTGTTCCGTAACGAAGCTATCTCAGCTCGCGCTCACTGTATCTTCCACCAAATAGAAGGTTTATACATAGACAAAGACGTTTCTTTCGCCGACTTAAAACAAACTCTTTTCCATTTCGTGAAAGAATATTTCGGAGAAGAAACAAAGGTTCGTTTCCGTCCGTCTTACTTCCCATTTACCGAGACATCTGCGGAAATGGATATTTCATGTAACATCTGCGGCGGCAAAGGTTGTAACATCTGCAAACATACAGGCTGGCTGGAAATCTTGGGCTGCGGCATCTGCGACCCTAACATATTGAAAGCTTGCAATATAGATCCAGAAGTATATACCGGTTTCGCATTCGGAATGGGCGTGGAACGCATCGCAATGTTAAAATATCAAGTCAACGATTTACGACTTTACTTTGAAAACGATGTCAGATTCTTGAAACAATTTGAACAAGCTTGACATAATTCCAAATAAACAATAAATAAGGAGGTTCCAATGAGCCTCCTTAAATTTTATTTATCTTAGTTGCCTTATTCTTCTCCATCTCATCCTGAATTCCCATCTCATGGAATTCGATATCTTCCAGAATAGTATCTATTTTAGCATTAATACCAAGATCCACGACATACGCATGATTAACTCTGGCGATATTCTTTATGTTTTTTAACATCTGCTGAAAATCGGAATCTTTTATATAATTTCTGATTATAAAAATATAGTCGGTCTGAGGAGAAAACGACACCCATTTCGTCGTACTGTTCGAGAGAGCGACCAGATTAAAAGTATTTGAGTTTTCACCTGCGCTATACAGATAGAAAGAAAACTCGTCACCATCTTCAGAAATTATGTTCTTATATTTTGCTAAGTCAATTTTAAGAGCCTTATTGAGGTTCCAAGCCAGCTGGAAATCAACCATTCCAGTGTTTATACCAATAATTTTTATGTCATCAAAAGGCTCGACGACAAATTTCGTTTTTTTCTTCATGGAGAGAATTTTATTCGTTCATCATTAGCCAAGTCTTCTCTGCTGCGAGTTGCTCAGCACCTTTTATCGAATAGTCGGAGGCTTGTGCGTATTCCTTATCATCAATAACGACCTGGATCAAGTACAAACGATCATATCCAGAGCCTTTATGTCCGACTTGTTTAAAGTTCACATGACGTTTCTCTTTCTGCGCCCATTCAAGCAGTCTGCTCTTATAATTGGTTTCGTTTTTCTCAAGTTCATCGAGGTCGATATGCAATTTTATAATCCTATCGACGATTATTTTGTGTGCGAAGTCATATCCAAAATCCAGGAACAATGCACCTGTAAAAGCCTCAAACGCATTGCCGGCCATAGATTTAAATTTACAATGTTCATTGGTTTTCGCATAATGAACCAGATTATCGAGACCAAATTTCTGAGACAATTTGTTCAGAGACGAACGGCTGACAATTTTAGAACGCATTTCTGTGAGAAAGCCTTCTTGTCTGGTAGGAAATTTCTTAAAAAGGAACTCAGCGACTACAGAACTCAAGATTGCATCGCCGAGATATTCAAGGCGTTCGTTACTGATATTATAGCCTACTGATTTTATTGACATCGACTTATGAGTAAACGCCAATTTATACAATTCTATATTTCTAGGATAAAATCCAAAGATATTATGGATAGAACTTGCCAATGCTCTATCGGACTCATTTTTATATCGAAGAAGAGTAAATAGAGACAATGTTAAAAGATTTATTGATATTTTTTAAATATTACACTCACGTTATGACCGCCGAATCCGAAAGCATTGCTTATAGCGTAAGTCATTTCTTTTTTACGGGCTTCCCAATAAACTATATCAAGATTTGGATCTATCGAAGGGTCGTCATTGAAATGGTTTATTGTCGGAGGTATTATTCCGTCGCGAAGCGACAAAACTGTAGCTATTGCTTCTATTGCGCTTGATCCGCCAAGCAAATGACCTGTCATAGATTTTATCGAGTTGATTGGCATATTGGCTACATGTTCGCCGAACAATTGGCTTATCGCCATTGCTTCAGAGGTGTCGCCTGCCGGCGTTGAAGTTCCGTGAGTATTAATATGGTCAATATCTGTTGGCTTCAAGCCTGCTGATTTAAGGGCGCGTTCCATGCACAACATAGCGCCTCTGCCTTCAGGATGCGGAGCTGTGATATGATAAGCGTCGCTGGAAAGTCCACAGCCGACGATTTCACCATATATCTTAGCACCACGTGCCAAAGCGTGATCCAAATCTTCCAGAACGAGACAACCACAACCCTCTCCCATGAGGAATCCGTCGCGATCTTTATCAAAAGGACGTGAAGCTGTCATAGGGTCGTCGTTGCGTGTCGTCATTGCGTGCATCGACTCGAAGCCTGCCATCGCCGGAGGTGAAACCGCTGCTTCAGAACCGCCGACAACGATAACAGGAAACATTCCGTAATGGATATAATTGAAACCTTCCACTATCGCATTCGCTGATGAAGCACACGCAGATACTGTAGAATAGTTAGGTCCAAGAAAACCGTTTCTTATGGAAATATGTCCGCCTGCTAAATCCGGCAATAATTTAGGAATGATAAACGGGTTGAAACGGGGAGTTCCATCACCCTTGGCATGGGCCATTATCTCTTCGTAGAAACTAGTGATACCGCCTATACCAGAACTAAAGACAACACCAACCTCGTTGAAGTCAGTGTTGTCTCTAGTGATTTTTGAATCTTGGATTGCCTCGTCAGCAGCCACGATGGCGAACTGAGTGTACAAATCCATTTTTCTTGCTTCTTTACGATCAAAGAATTGTAGTGGGTCAAAATTCTTGACTTCACATGCTATGCGAGTCTTAAATTTTGATGAATCAAAACGTGTTACGGGGCCAGCTCCATTGACACCTTTACATAACGCATCCCAATATTCTGAAACTGTATTACCTATCGGTGTGATAGCACCTAGACCTGTAATGACAACACGCTTTAATTCCATATATTATCGCTTAATTATTCAATATTATCTTCAATATATTTCAAAGCGTCGCCCACTGTAGAAATCTTCTCTGCTTGTTCGTCTGGAATAGAAACATTAAATTCTTTCTCAAATTCCATGATTAACTCAACTGTGTCAAGTGAATCTGCACCTAAATCGTTTGTGAAACTTGCTGTTTCTACTACATCTTCAGGATTAACACCTAATTTATCAACGATAATTGACACAACTTTTTCTTTAACGTCTGCCATGATTTTAAAATTTAAGTTAATAATATTTTCTGCTCAAGAAAAAAAACTTGTTGCAAAGTTAAACCATTTTTTTTAAAACACAATACTTTTTCTATAATATCTTGACATTATATGATTCAAATATTGATTATCAAATATTTAAAAAATAAGTTATCACTGAATTTTATTTTGCGTCTCTATGTTATTTTTTCTTACCTTTACATTTGAAATTTTGATACAAAAAAATGAAAAAATTATTTCTTTTAGATGCTTACGCACTGATATATAGAGCCTATTTCGCCTTAAACAAAAACCCTAGAATCAATTCAAAAGGTCTCAATACTTCGGCTATAATGGGCTTCCTGAACACTTTGTACGATGTCTTGAAAAACGAGAAACCGACTCACATCGGCGTCGCTTTTGACTTAGGCGCTCCAACGCTCAGAACCGACGATTTTTCAGAATACAAAGCAAACCGCGAAGAAACACCTGCCGACATCAAAATATCCGTCCCTTACATCAAAGAAATCATAAAAGGTTTTAACATTCCGATATTTGAACGCGAAGGCTATGAAGCCGACGACATCATAGGAACACTCTCTAAAAAAGCTGAAAAAGAAGGATTTACAACATATATGATGACTCCGGACAAGGACTTCGGACAGCTCGTCAGTGATAATATATTCATCTACAAACCAGCTAAAGGCGGCGAACCCGCAAAAATTCTAGGCACAAAAGAAGTGTGCGAAAAATACGGAATAGCTCGGCCTGAACAAGTGATCGACATACTCGGACTCTGGGGCGACGCCTCCGACAACATCCCTGGAATCCCAGGAATCGGCGAAAAAAACGCATCTAAACTCGTGGCTGAATTCGATTCAGTCGAAAATCTCATCGCTAACGCCGACAAACTGAAAGGTAAAATGCGTGAAAATGTGATCAATTTCGCTCAACAAGGATTGATGTCTAAAAAACTCGCTACAATAGAAACCAACGTGCCAATAGATTTCGACGAAGAACAACTGAAAGTTAAAAGCCCTGATATTGAATATCTTACAAAATTATTTGAAGAACTTGAATTCAGAACGTTTTTGTCAAGATTTAACATAGGAGTTCAGGAATTCAGGAATTCAGGAGTTCAGGAGTTCAGGAATTCAGGGGTTCAGGAGTCTAACGTTCAACAAACATCAGACGACGGTCAACTGGATTTATTCGGTGATTTCTATAAAGAAAATGAAGCAACTGACGTAAAAAAACGTGAGGCCGTAATTATAAAAAACGAGAACCAAATCAACGAACTTATTGATAATCTTAAACAAAGTAATACATTTTCTTTCCACATAGAAAAAAAGGAAATGACTTTCGCTGTCAATCCGAATGACATTTACAAAGTCTATCTTCCTTCCGATGAAGCAGAATGTAAAAAATTATTAACAAAATTCAGCTGCGTTTTTGAAGATTCCGAAAAAACACTCATCGGTCACAACATAAAATCTGAGATTTCTTTCCTCGCCGAATATGATGTTGAGATTAAGAACAAATTGTGGGATTGCATGTTGGCTCATTATCTCATCGAACCGGAGTTGAATCACAGTTTGGACTATTTGACCGACATTTATGCCAAAGAAAGCGCCGACGAAAAATGGCAGCTCTACGAAAAATTCAAGTCGTTATTATTAGAAAACAATCTCGAAGAACTTTTCTATAATATTGAAATGCCGTTAGTTAAGGTCTTAGCCAAGATGGAATCTAACGGGGTGAAAATTGATATTGAAGGGTTGCGGCACATAAGCGAGGAACAGGCTAAAGAAATAAAGGAATTTGAAAACAAGATTTACGAAATCGCAGGCACATCCTTTAACATAGGTTCGCCTAAACAATTGGGAGAGATTCTTTTTGACAAGCTGAAAATCAAAGCTCCGGCAAAGAAAACAAAAACAGGACAATATCCTACGGGCGAAGATATTCTGCAAAAAATCATTAACGAAAGTCCAATCGTACAGCATATTCTCGACTATCGTTCTCTGACTAAACTGAAATCCACATACGTAGATGCGCTTCCTTCGTTGGTAAGTCGCAAGGACGGTTTGATACACACTTCTTTTAATCAAGCTGTTACAGCCACAGGAAGGCTAAGTTCCAACAATCCGAATCTCCAAAATATTCCAGTGCGCACAGACAAAGGACGTGAAATCAGGAAGGCTTTTGTTCCTCGTGACGAAAACCATATTTTGATGGCGGCCGATTATTCTCAGATTGAGTTGAGAATAATCGCACATTTAAGCGGCGATCAAGTCATGCAATCGGCATTCCGTGAAGGATTAGACATTCACGCCGACACAGCTTCTCGCGTGTATGGTGTTGCTTTAGAAGATGTTACAAGCGACATGCGACGTAACGCAAAGGCTGTCAACTTCGGAATCATTTACGGCATGTCTGCTTTCGGATTATCTGAACGACTTAAAATATCACGAAGTGAAGCTTCACAAATCATAAAGAATTATTTCAAGGAATACGTTGGAATTCAAGAATATATCGACAGCCAAATTGCCTTCGCAAAAGAAAACGGTTACGTTGAAACCATGTTAGGAAGACGACGTTACTTAAAAGATATTAACAGTGGCAACAGCGTGATAAGGAATTTTGCTGAGAGAAACGCCATCAATGCGCCTATACAAGGAAGTTCTGCCGACATGATAAAGATTGCGATGATAAACATCGAAAGAGAGATGAGCGAACGAGGATTGCAGTCGAAGATGATATTACAGGTTCACGACGAACTTGTATTTGATGTTCGTAAGGAAGAGTTAGATCTGTTATGCGAGATTGTAACGGACAAAATGCAAAATGCGCTCCTACTCAACATTCCGGTTGTTGTTAACATAAACACCGGTAATAATTGGTTAGAAGCGCATTGATATAACACAAAAAATATCAATCTTTTTTTCTAAGTGCGAGGTAGCCAACGCCGAATGTAGCGAGCAGCACCAAGCCTGAGCCTAGAGGAGCAGAAGCTGCGTAGTCGTAGCTGTAACCGTGCTGACCTGGCAACATCGGCATTGCGCCCCATTCGTCAACGTCTTCACGATACTCTGTATATGTGGATTTGAAAAAACCATCAGTCGCTCCTTCTTGAGCATGAACGCCACCCTCGAACAAGCCTTGTGAATAAGCATTATCACCAAGTCCTAATAATAACATGAGAGTCAACGTTAAAATAACTTTTTTCATGGTAACATGATATTTTGTTAAAATCTTCTTTCTGCAAAAATAAATATTTTTTTATTATATCAAATCTTATCTGCAAAAAAAACTTATTTTTTGCTTCTTTTTTTGGAAGCGTTGTTCGGATCGTTGATAATATCCATACAATCCTGATAGCTCAACTTCGTTGCATCGTAAGTCTTTGGAATCTTATAATTTTGTTTATTCACGGTGATATAAATTCCAAAACGTCCTTTAAGTACTTTTAAATCAGGATTTTCCGGATATGTTGAAACCACGTTATCCAAATCGGCCTGACGTTTTGACTCTATGATTTCCACGGCTCTTTCGCAAGTGACAGTTGAAGGATCGTCGAGTTTAGAAAGGCTGTAGAATGTATCGTTATGTTTGATGTAAGGGCCGAAACGACCTATAGCGATTTGTATTTCAGAGCCTTCGAATTCGCCGAGAATGCGAGGGAATGCGAACAATCCGAGTACTTCTTCAAGAGTGATTGTCTCTATACTTTGATCTTTTTTCAATCCGGCAAACTTAGGTTTTTCTTCCGAATCGGTATCACCTATTTGAGCCACAGGGCCGAAACGACCGATTTTCACATATACATTCTTTCCTGATTCTGGGTCAACGCCGAGGAATTTTTCGCCGCTAAACTTACCGGAATTATCCGATGTCTCTTCGATTTGTTTATGGAAATCCTTATAGAAATCGCTGATCATACCGTTCCATTTACATTCGCCTTCTGCTATTTTATCGAATTCTTTTTCGACGTTAGCGGTGAAGTTATAGTCGATGATATGATCAAAATATTGCAATAAGAATCTGTTTACCAAGATACCGATGTCTGTTGGAACCAGTTTACCTTTTTCATTACCGATATTTTCCTTACCGGTTTTTTCTGTTATCTTGTTTTTCTTGAGAGTCAAAATTTTATAGTTACGCACCTCACCTTGTATGTCTTTCTTTTCCACGTAACCTCTTTTTTGTATTGTAGAGATTGTTGGAGCGTATGTTGAAGGACGGCCGATTCCGAGTTCTTCCATTTTCTTGACCAAGCTCGACTCGGTGTAGCGAGGAGCATGACGTGTGAAACGTTGTTGAGCGTCCATTTTTTCCAAGTCGAGAGTTTGTCCAACCACGAGAGGAGGCAACATTCCGTTTGAAGTCTCACCTTGTTCATCGCTTACACTTTCTGTATAGACTTTCAAAAAACCGTCGAATAAAACGACCTCTCCTGTTGTAGTGAATTCTTTGTCAGAATTCGACACTTCAATATTTACATTAGTTTTTTCTATCTGAGCTTCAGACATTTGAGATGCTATGGTACGTTTCCAGATGAGTTCGTAAAGTTTACGTTCGTCGGCAGTACCTTTTATTGTCTGATGTTCGAGATAAGTAGGACGTATAGCTTCGTGAGCTTCTTGTGCGCCTTTTGATTTTGTCGAGAACTGACGAGTCTTAACATATTGAGAGCCATAGAGATTTTCTATCTCTTTTTTTGCTGACATAAGGGCGAACTGCGACAAGTTGACGGAGTCGGTACGCATATAGGTGATTTTTCCTGACTCATAGAGTTGTTGTGCTATTCGCATCGTGTTGCTTACCGAGAAACCAAGTTTACGGCCAGCCTCTTGTTGCAATGTTGACGTTGTGAAAGGAGGCGCCGGTAATTTTGAGAGCGGTTTCTTATCTATAGACTTGATTTTATATGAAGCTTCTTTGCAGTTCTGCAAAAATGCGCGGGCTTCTTCTTCTGTTTCAAAACGATATGGCAGCTCAGCGGAAAGAGAATATTCGCGGCTGTCGATGGTAAACGTAAATATCGCTGTAACTCTGAACGCACTTGTCTGCTTGAAGTTCTTGATTTCTTCTTCGCATTCCACGATGAGGCGGACGACTACAGACTGCACGCGGCCAGCAGATAGAGAAGGTTTCACTTTTTTCCAGAGAAGAGGCGACAACTCATAACCGACGAGACGGTCGAGGACGCGGCGGGCTTGCTGAGCTGAAACCAAATCCATGTCTATTTTACGAGGATTATCGATGGCGTGAGCGATAGCAGTCTTGGTGATTTCATGGAATACGATACGACGATATTTCTCTTCTTCAAGACCCAAAGTTTCAAAAAGATGCCAAGAAATTGATTCTCCTTCGCGGTCTTCATCGGAAGCGAGCCACACCATCTCGGCGCTCTCAGCTATCTTCTTCAAATCTGAAACCAATGTCTTTTTATCCGCCGGAATCTCATACAAAGGCTGAAAACCGGCATTCATATCCAAACTCAAATTCGATTTGCTCAAATCTCTCACATGACCATAACTCGATTTAACCACATAATCCTTTCCCAAAAAGCCTTCGATAGTTTTAGCCTTGGCCGGAGACTCGACAATTACTAAGTTTTTTACCATATATATAATGTGTTTAATTTCTGTAAAAATTGAGACAAAAACGATAACGTTTCTCGCGTGCAAAATTACTACAATAAAAATTGTAAATTTGACATTTTTTAAAAAATATTTTTTTACAAGCTATAAATCAATGAATTGTGAATAAAAATTAAGAATTATCTGTATAAAAAAATTAAGAATTCCTGATAAAACAAGACAAAATTATCCGCTGATTGAAAAAAATATTACCT
>JAZLEO010000015.1:0-40812 GCA_045615285.1 Bacteroidales bacterium | reverse complement strand
TCCAGGTTTACGGCATTGGCTCAAAAAAACAACCGCCAACACCATAACAATGGTCATAAGTTTTTTCATTGTCTTATTTTTTATTGATTAATTTTTCGATTGAATTTAAAGGTCTGAAGGTCGTAAGGTCGCAAAGTTCCTAAATTCCTGAACTCCTGAATTCCTAAAACCCCTCAAGGCTCATTGTCACTGTCGGGATAAGCAGTATTCCTCCAAGTATTATCATCAGCAAGATAAATTTCCAGACCCATTTAAACCATTTTTGGTAAGGTATTCTCGCCACGCCGAGAGCTGCTATGAGCACTCCGGATGTCGGTGTTATCATATTGGTGAATCCGTCGCCAAACTGGAACGCCATCACCGTAGCTTGGCGGCATACTCCTATCAAGTCGCTGAAAGGCGCCATAATCGGCATCGTTATCGCGGCTTTCGCTGATCCCGACGGTATCACGACATTGACAACAGTCTGGATAGCATACATGATTTCCACCGAAGCAACTTTTCCCAAATCCGTCATAGATTTTGAAAGTCCGTACAATATAGTGTCGATGATGCCTCCATCCTGTAATATTATCACGATTCCGCCCGCAAGACCTACGACGACCGCCGCCGAGAGAATATCGTTCATTCCTTCTATGAAGAGCTTAGCTATATCATTGGCTGTCTTACCGATAGCCATTCCGCTGGCGATACCCATCACCAAGAACAAAGTAGCGATTTCCATCACATACCAGCCATACCCCATCACGCCGACCACGAGATAAATAATGGTGTAAAGCAAGATCAGAAGTATGAAGTTATGCACTGTTTTTCTCAGAGAAAGCGGTCCTACGACAGCGAATATGGCAGTCAATATCGGGATGAAAGGCGCTGTAAATGAAGCGTTTCCTACCGTCAATGTCGTTTCAGGATAATAGAAAGAGAAAATCGTCATCGCTGCGAGCAAAATAGCATAGACATACCAAGATTGTCTTGTTTTGATACATTCATAATCCTGTTGTCCGTCAACGACATACGATCTCCAGTAAGCATCTTCATCATACATTATCGACGACTTAGGATTTTTCTTGACTTTATTAGCGTAAATCAAGACGAATGTTATAGCTATAATATTGATTATCACCCAGCAGAAAATTCTATATCCGATACCGGAGAAGAGAGGCACCTCCGCGATTCCCTGAGCGATGCCGATAGTGAACGGATTCATAATCGCGGCAGCGAACCCGACATGAGACGCTACATAAACCATACAGATACCCACGATAGAGTCGTAACCCATTGATATTGCGAGAGGAATAACGATAATGATGAACGCGATACATTCTTCGCTCATGCCAAAGACCGCACCGAAAAGGCTGAACAACAACATTATCAAAACGACGATGATGTTATCGACTCCGAGCCGTTTTATAAATCCTATATTTTCCAGTCGTTTCGTGAATCTGAGGAAAGAAAATATCCCCATGTCGATGGCGTGGCTTTTGTTCATAATCCAGAAAGCGCCGCCTATTATCAGTATGAAAACTATTATGGAGCTTTGTTTCTCGAAGCCTTTGAACAAAGCTGAAAATATCTGCCATGTCTGCGGTTCCGAATGATATTGGTCTTGGTATTGTTCAGGCAGTTGTTCCTGATAATAAAAATGTAATCCAGCATCTTCTTTGACATAGAAGCCAGGTTTCACGAACCAAGTCATCATTGCGGCCACGACTATGATAAAGAAGACTATAACGAATGTGTGAGGTACTTTTTTCTGCGCCATAATATTTTTTGGCAAAGATAAAAAAAAACGTAACAGGAAACAGAAGTGACCCGTTACGTTTTTATATAATTTATGATGTTTTAGCTTATCCTATGATAGCCAACACTGCGCCTTGGAGGACGTTGTCGCCGACTTTAACTTTAAGGTCTTTGATCACGCCATCCACTTCAGCTGTGAAGAAGTTTTCCATCTTCATTGCTTCGTACATCAAGATATTATCGCCGCGTTTGACTTCATCGCCTACGTTGACGAAAATCTGCATGATAGTTCCTGGTAGCGGAGCCACAGCCTTAACGCCGTTGGTGTCGCCGGCTGCCGGTGCTGATGCTGCCGCTGATGTAGGAGCAGCTGCCTTTGGACGCGGAGCGATGACTGGTTTAGCCTCTTCCTTCTCACGTTCGACATCAACTTCATATTGTGTGCCGTTGACAACAACCTGAGCCTTGTCGTTTTCGAAGCTTTGTACTTCTACTTCATATTGATTTCCACTTATAGTGAACTTAAACTTTTTCATATTAATATCTGTTTAAATTATTTATTCCTAAAATCTTAGAGCTCCATGGTGAAGTGTAGCGTGTCTGCACTCTCTTGATAGTGATAACGCCAGACTCTTCGTCATGTACTTCCATCGACATTGACAATGCCAAGCCTATAGCAGCGATAACATCATCTTGTATTGCTTTATTATTTTTAGAAGTTTCCATATCCTCTTTTTTAATTTTTAATTAATCAAGTCGCAAGGTCACAAGGTCGCAAAGACTCATAGTCTTATTGACACATTGACTTTCTTAAAGCGGAATGTTACAATGTTTCTTAGGAGGATTGGTATCTTTCTTAGTTTCCAAAGCTTGTAAAGCTCTGATGATGCGGAAACGAGTGTTGCGAGGTTCGATGACATCGTCGATATAACCGAACTTAGCTGCGTCGTAAGGGTTAGCGAATTTGTCGCGGTAGTCTTGTTCTTTCTTAGCGACAAGTTCAGCGCGTTCTGCTGGATCGCTGATAGCTGAGATTTCTTTACCGTCGAGGACTTCAACAGCGCCAGAAGGACCCATAACAGCGATTTCTGCTGATGGCCATGCGTAGTTGATGTCAGCTCTGAGTTGTTTGCAACCCATAACCAAGTGAGATCCGCCGTATGACTTACGGACTGTGACAGTGATTTTAGGAACTGTAGCTTCGCCGTAAGCGAACAACATCTTAGCGCCGTGGGCGATGATGCCGCCGTATTCTTGTACTGTGCCTGGTAAGAATCCAGGAACGTCAACTAATGTCACGATAGGAATGTTGAATGCGTCGCAGAAACGTACGAAACGAGCGCCCTTACGTGATGCGTTGATGTCGAGAACGCCAGCGAAATATGCAGGATTGTTAGCCACGATACCGACAGGCATTCCGTTGAAGTGTGCGAAACCTACGATTAAGTTTCTTGCGAAGTCTTTGTGTACTTCCAAGAATTTCTTGTCGTCAACGATAGTGTGGATGATATGTTGCATATCGTATGGTTTGTTTGGATTATCAGGGATAATCTCATTCAATGAGTCGTCCATACGATTGATTGGGTCTTCTGTTGGTCTGTATGGTGGTTCTTCCAAGTTATTTTGTGGGAGGTAAGAAACGAGGTCTCTGATTAATTGGAGAGCTTCTTCTTCTGTTGGAGCCATGAATTGGCTGACGCCTGATTTCTGGTTGTGGACGAGAGCGCCGCCGAGGTCTTCTGTGCTTACATCTTCACCTGTAACAGTCTTAACAACTTTAGGACCTGTGAGGAACATGTAGCTGTTTTGTTCTGTCATCAAGATAAAGTCGGTCAATGCTGGTGAATAAACTGCACCACCTGCGCAAGGGCCGAAGATAGCTGATATTTGAGGGATAACGCCAGAAGCGTCGATATTACGTTGGAAGATTTCGGCATAACCTGCCAAACTTCTTGAACCTTCTTGGATACGAGCACCGCCTGAGTCGCAGATACCGATTACAGGAGCGCCGACTTTCATAGCCTGGTCCATGACCTTGCAGATTTTCTTCGACATTGTTTCTGACAATGAACCGCCAAAAACTGTGAAGTCTTGTGCATATACATAAACCACGCGGCCTTCTATTGTGCCATAACCTGTTACAACACCATCACCAAGATATTGCTGTTTGTCGAGACCGAAGTCTGTAGTACGATGAGTTAAGAACATGTCAAATTCTTCGAAGCTGCCTTCATCGAGCAACATGTTGATACGCTCGC
Source organism: Bacteroidales bacterium (assembly GCA_045615285.1). Taxonomy (GTDB): domain Bacteria; phylum Bacteroidota; class Bacteroidia; order Bacteroidales; family F082; genus Limimorpha. The sequence goes on along the minus strand of JAZLEO010000015.1, from coordinate 36,814 downwards.
GAGCTGTGTATTTTCCTTTGGCATGTTGTGAATCAATACGCTTTTGACCGCCACCTAAGCGAGCCTGAGCGCGTTTGTCTAACAATTCTTGAATTTTTTGTTCAATTACCATGATATTAGGATTTAATTGATTTTACTGATTTATGTTTTATTTGTTTTTATCTTCGCAAAGTTCTGTCAAAACACCGCATGTTGATTTTGGATGCAAGAAAGCGATGCTCAAACCTTCTGCGCCGCCACGAGGTGCCTTGTCGATGAGACGAATACCAGCTGCTTCTGCTTCAGCCAACTGACCTTCAATGTTTTCAACTGCGAAAGCAATGTGGTGCATACCACCTTTGCCACCGTTCTTTTCAATGAATGAAGCAATTGTACTTTCCGGAGATGTTGGTTCCAATAATTCAATCTTGGTTTGGCCTACCTTGAAAAATGCTGTCTTGACTTTTTGATCAACGACTTCTTCAATGTTATAACATTTTGTTCCGAGAAGTGTTTCAAAGAATGGAATAGACTCTTCTAAGCTTGTTACAGCTATTCCAATGTGCTCAATATGAGTTGGATTCATAATAACGTTATTTTATTTTTTAAAAATTCGAATTTCGTTACAAATATAAATCTTTTTTTGATACCTTTACAACTCCATTTAAGATTAAAAATTAAGACTATGAAATACGCATTATCTTTATTATTTGCGGCTTGCCTGTTTTTCTCGGCATCAGCAAAATCTAATGAAATCAGCAACGACATCGATGTAAATCACTACGAGATTCATCTCAAAGAATTTAACATCGGAGAAAAATCACTCGTCGCGTCAACGACGGTAACGCTAACCGCAATCAACAACATCGACATCATAGAACTAGAACTTCGTTCTTTAAACGTCACTTCCATCATCTCAGAAGATATTGATGTTAAAGATTTTTCACAAAAAGGCGACGTCCTGACAATAGACCTCGCCTCTACCCTATCGAAAGATTCAAAAGTTTCTCTCACCATAAATTACGAAGGAAAGACTTTCAACGAAAACTGGGGCGGCGTGCATTGGAGCAACGATTACGTATATAATTTAGGTGTTGGTTTCGACAGCCAGCCTCATAATCTCGGCAAAACCTGGTTCCCTTGCGTGGATAATTTTTCCGACAAAGCTTCCTACGACCTATACATCACAATTCCAGCAGAAATGACTTCTTCCTGCGGCGGAATCCTTTTAGAATCTGTCAAAAACGATAACGGAACAAAAACCGACCGCTGGGTCGTGAGCCAAGAGATTTCAACATATCTGATGTCGTTTGCATTCGGCGACTTCATACTTTGGGAAGACACTTATCAAGGCATCGAAAGAGATATTCCTATTCAAGTCTATGCCAAGCCAAACCAAATCGATAAGGTTGCGGGCACTTTCGTGAATATCAAAGAAATAGCAGCTTTCTACGAAGACAAATTTGGTCCTTATCCGTTGAACAGAATCGGTTATGTGAGCACTAATTTAGGCTGCATGGAACATGTCGATAACATTGCTCTCGCGAGCTCTTTAATTAATGGAAGCGCTAATTTCAACAACGAAAGTCTCATCGCCCATGAGATGTCGCACGCCTGGTTCGGCAACAAAGTTACTTGCGCCACAGCCGGCGATATGTGGCTCAACGAAGGATTCGCCACATTCTGCAACTACTATTATCTCACCGAACTTTACGGCGAAGAGCTTTACCAAGAATACATGAACGAACTGATTGACAACATCATCATGTCGTGCCACCAGAAAGAAGGTTTCATTCCTCTCAACGAAATGCCTTTAGACTTGACTTACGGAACTACGGTTTATGACAAAGGCGCCACTGTCGTTCACACCTTGATGAATTATCTTGGCAGAGAGAATTTCGACGAAATTATGAAAAAATATGTCGAGAAATATGCTTACGAAACAGCTTCTTCGGAAGATTTAAGAGACGCCGTTTCTGAATTCAGCGGCATCGATATGACTGATTTCTTCGACACTTGGGTCTTCACTCCCGGCAGTCCGGTCTATAGCGTAAATTCGTTTTCCACGAAAGCTAACGGCGGTAACTACGAAGTAGAAATCACGATGAATCAAGGACATAGAGGAGCAGATCATATCGGTAACAGCGTAAGATACGAAGTGACGTTTGTTGACGAAGACTGGAATATGCAGAGCGAGATGTTGGCCTGGGACGGAAGCAGCGCTACCATGACAAAAACCGTCGGCTTTGAACCAGTAGCGATCTTCTGCGACATTGAAAATAAATTCGCCGACGCCTGCCATAGCTACAACCACGTCTTTAACAAAAAAGGCAACAAGGAATTCAAAGACGCCAGAATCAAAGTCATCGCTAAAGAAATCGGCGATTCTACATTAATCAGAATCGAACATCGCTGGATCGGAGCCGATGCAGCAGCTCCTGTCTATGAAGGACTTACATTATCAAGCAAGCGTTATTGGACAATCCACCGACTCGACAAAGGCGAATCTGTAATCAACGGCGAATTCCAATATCAGAAAAACGAAACCTACGACTCCGACCTGCTGACTTCGCCAAACGATTCAATCGTGATAATGTACCGCAAAGACGGCTCACAAAAATGGCAATCCATCGATTTCACAATAAAAGGAAACGACAAATCTGGAATCATCAGCGTAGAAGACTTGCAATCAGGAGATTACATCTTGGGGGTCTGGGACGAAAATCATGTCGGATTGAACGAAGACTTCGACAACTCTAACATCGAAATATATCCTAATCCGGCTAAAAACTATATCAAAATCAACTCCGAAACTGAAATCAACGGAAAGATAACTATAACAAACCAATTGGGACAAGTCGTTGAAATCGTTGATATTAACGGTAATAACGCAACAATCAAAACAGATAATCTGAAACCTGGAGTTTATTTTATAAATATCCTGAATAAGAAAGAGATGGTTTTGATTAATTAGGAATTCAGGGAACGGGAAATGGGGACGAGGTTTGGGTACGAGTATAAGTCGTTGAGTTCTAAAATTCCACAAAGTGGTGCCTGAGATTGTCGAAGGCTCACTCTACTCTTCGACAGACTCAGTGGCCGTCTTATTAGGAATGAAAAAAGAGGTTGTCTAGGATTTAGGCAACCTCTTTTTATATGATTTTCATTCGTTATCCGATAACGATATTGATGATTTTCTTAGGAACGACAATGACTTTCTTAACGCTCTTGTCTGCTATCCATTTTATCGCTTCAGGTGTCTCGACGGCGATTTTCTCGATTTCAGCAGGGCTTAAAGCAATTGGCAATTCTAAATCGAAGCGTTTCTTTCCGTTGATAGAAACCGGATATGTGAAGTTGTTTTCAACGACATAACTCTCGACAAACTCAGGGAATTTCTGTGCCACAACGCTGTCGTCATGTCCCAACTGATGCCACAGTTCTTCTGCGAGATGAGGTGCGTATGGTGAAATCATTATCGCAAGCGGTTCGAGGATTTCGCGTTTGTTACACTTCAGATCTGTCAACTCATTGACACATATCATAAAAGCTGAAACGACAGTGTTGAAAGAGATACGTTCAATATCGTCTTCTTCTTTTTTGATGAGTTTGTGCAATGACTTGAGTTCTTCTTTTGTAGCGGCTTCATCGCTGAAACAGAACTCGTTATTTTCGTCGGTATAGAGTCTCCAGAATTTACGGATGAAACGATACACGCCTTCGATGCCTTGAGTATCCCACGGCTTAGATTGTTCGAGAGGCCCGAGGAACATTTCATAAAGTCTCAGGGTGTCGGCTCCGTACTTAGCGACGAGGTCGTCAGGATTTTGAACGTTGAACTTCGACTTCGACATTTTCTCGACTTCCCAACCGCAGACGTAAATAGGATTACCTTCTTTGTCTTGTTCAAAAACAAACTTGGAATCTTTGAGGTCGTCACGCCATTGTTTAAATTCTTCTGTATCAAGAATATCATTATGAACCATACTGATGTCAACACGAATTGGATCGGCGTAATATTCTCTTCCAGGGATGTTTTTAGAAACGTAAAGACGTGGAGCTTCAAGCATTTCAATTTCTTCAAAAGCAGGAACATCCTTGCCATCGATGAGATCTTGTATCTTCTGTTTTACGGTAGCGAAGTCTTCGTCAACGAGAACCTGGCGAATCGGTATGAGCAGCAATTTACAACCTAAGCCCTTGGCTATGTTTTCGTAAGCGTCAGCAACTTTTTCCAAAGAAGAAACTTTCTTAATTTCTATTATGATATTTTTCTCTTGGCAGAAGAAGTCGAATTTTCTGTGACCGACCTTAAAGTCTTTCACGAACTTCACTCCGAGTTTATTATCTTTGATGAGTTCCCAGGTCTTGTATTCAGCCATTTTTTCAAAGTTGACACGATATACAAAGCTTGTTCTTCCCTGGATCATACCTTGGTTTATCATTCTCTTGAAAGGTTCGTCTTTACAAGTCACGCCCAAGTCGAACAAAAATTTATTCCAGAAACGGCTGTATATGAGGTGACCTGTTCCGTGTTCAGCGCCACCGATATACAAATCGACTTGTTCCCAATACTCATTAGCTTCTTTGCTGATGAATTCGTTATTATTTTGCGGATCCATATAGCGGAGATAATAACCACTTGAGCCTGCGAATCCAGGCATTGTATTAGTTTCGAGAGGATAGCCGTCTTCCGTTGTCCAGTTCTTGGCTCGCGCTAATGGAGGTTCGCCGTTTTCTGTAGGTTTGTAAGCGTCGATTGGCGGAAGTTCGAGCGGCAACTTGTTTTCGTCCAATGCGTAAGGCATTCCGTCTTTATAATAAATCGGGAAAGGTTCGCCCCAATAGCGTTGGCGGCTGAAGATAGCGTCGCGGAGACGATAGTTGGTTTTTCCCTTACCAATTCCCATTTCCTCGACTTTATTAATCATTGTTGCTATAGCTTCTTTCACTGTGAGTCCGTTAAGGAATTCAGAGTTCACCATCACGCCTTCTTTAGCGTCGAACGACTCTTCCCATTGAGAAGCGTCTGTTGGTTCTTCGCCTGGTTTAACAACGACTTGAGTTATAGGAAGGTTGAAGTGACGTGCGAAGGCGAAGTCGCGGCTGTCGTGAGCTGGCACTGCCATGATTGCGCCGGTGCCATAACCCATGAGCACGTAATCGGCGATCCAGATCGGGATTCTAGCACCTGTAAACGGATTGATGCCGTAAGCTCCGGTGAACACGCCAGACACTTTCTTGACTTCCGCCATACGTTCACGTTCAGAGCGGTTCTTAGCCCATGTCACATATTCTTCAACAGCAGCACGTTGCTCATCGGTGACGAGGCTGCTAATCATCTCATGTTCAGGAGCCAACACCATGAAACTTGCTCCGAACAAAGTGTCGGCACGTGTAGTGAATACTTCTATATTAATATCTTTGTCGGCGATATCGAAGAAAAGCGAAGCGCCCATCGACTTGCCTATCCAGTTGCGTTGTACTTCTTTTATCGACTCGCTCCAATCGACGGTTTCGAGACCTTCGAGGAGACGTTCAGCGTAGGCTGTTATACGGAGCAGCCATTGTTTCATGGTCTTACGCACCACAGGATGTCCGCCACGGACTGAGAGACCGTCGGCCACTTCGTCATTAGCGAGGACTGTACCAAGTTCCGGGCACCAGTTGACCATAGTGTCGGCGAGATAAGCGAGACGGTAGTTCATCAAGATTTCCTGTTGTTCTTTCTCGCTCAAGGCTTTCCATTGTTCTGCTGTCATGGAGAGCGGCTTGCTGCAGGCAGCGTCAAGGCCTTCTGTTCCTTGTGTCTCGAATCTATTGATCAAGTCAGCGATAGGTTGAGCTTTCTTGGTTTGGTTACAATAATATGAATTGAAAAGCTGGATGAATGTCCATTGAGTCCATTTGTAATAAGCAGGATCGCTGGTGCGGACTTCGCGGTCCCAATCATAGCAGAAGCCAATCTTATCCATCTGTTCACGATAACGATTGATATTTTTCTCTGTCGTAATCGCTGGATGCGTTCCTGTCTGAATTGCATACTGTTCTGCTGGAAGTCCGTAAGCATCGTAGCCCATAGGGTGAAGGACGTTGAAACCTTTAAGACGTTTGTAACGTGCATAGATGTCAGACGCTATATAACCGAGAGGATGTCCCACATGAAGGCCAGCTCCCGATGGATAAGGGAACATGTCCAATATATAAAATTTTGGCTTATTCTTATCAATATCAACTTTATAGATATTATTATCACGCCAATATTCCTGCCATTTCTTTTCTACTTCATTAAAATTATAATCCATAACCGTATTGTTTAGTTAAAGTCACAAAAATACAAATTTTTTAAAACCCTCGGACTTTAGAATCCCAGAATTTTAGAATTAGGACGCCAGATTTTAGCGATAAAAACAAAGAGATGCCACAGGCGTGACATCTCTACGTAAAAACTAATTCTTGACAACTTTTCTCACGATCTCACCTTCGTCGGTTTTCATCCTGAGGAAATATGTGCCTTTGTTATAATCAGACATATCGATTGTGGTGCTGACGTTTTCATTTTCTTTATAAATCAGCCTTCCGTTTATGTCGTAAATGTTAATTTCCGTTAAGGTTTCATTTGTTTCTATTATCAGCTGATTTTTCACCGGATTAGGGAAAATGTTAAAATCGTCATGGATTTCCTTCAAAGACACTTCAGGTTCTATCGAGAAGGAATAATTCCAATTGTGAGTTCTTACGAAATTACTGATATTAACGTCATCGATACAAAGCACGAACATGTCGTTTGTATTGAAATGGCGTATTGCGATCCAGAGATACATTCCAGCGTATTCGCTAAGATCGACGGAATAATTGATCCATTCGCCGGCACGTAAGGCAGCAGCTGTCAAGTCCCAAGCAGCTATCGTTATAAAATCATCTGCCGAGGTATTGCTTTTTGCCGATATTGCCACGCCGAAATGCTCGCTTGCGAAATGACGGTCCTGAGCGCAAGCCCAGAAGCTGAACGTAGTATTTTCTTTGATTCCGATTTTGTTAGGTGTAACGATGTAATCGTCAGGCTGCACCGGCATCAAGGTGGCGTTACATGACGACTCGCTCATAAGGTGGCCGTGACCTGAATGTGAAGGAATCGTAATAATATCATGTTCTTCTTCACCATTTGAATTATGATACCATGTATGATCGTCATTATTCGCATTGATAACAGTCCAATTGTTAAAATCTTTTTCAAATTTATATGTGAAATCAACGTTTCCGTCGGTGAGTTTTACAGGCTCTATGTTAATATTAAACGAGATTTCGTGATCTTCCGGCATATTTGCGTCTGTCGAAAAAGTGAATGTTTTTGTCACACTTTGGTTTAAGCCCAAAGGTTCGACGACGTTTTCACCTTTTATAATTGTCACATAATCGTCGTCTGACGACAATATTGCCTTTGTTTCGTAAGTTGTCGCTGCCGAGCCTTCATTTGTCAAGGTAACATTTAGGTTTATGGTAGCGCCTGATGTAATTTCATCGCATTGATATGATTTGAAGACGATATTAGGCGTCGGATTTGCGACTGCCACAGCGAAGCGCTGCGTCCATCTAAACGGCTGATATACATTATTTACTTCCACGTCATCGAGGGCGAGGAAATATTGGTCGAAGCAATCGAAGTGGCGGACTGCGATCCACAGTTCTTGGCCTTCATAATCACTAAGATCCACTGAGAATCTTGCCCATTCGCCTTGGTCTTTGGCTGGTGCCACAGAATCCAATGTCCATTCTTCTATCGTGACAAAATCGGCGTCTGAGGTGTTGCCGGCTGTAGAGACAGCGACTCCGAAATGTTCGTAAGGATAATATTTATCATGAGCGCATGCCCACAAATTGAAGGTCGCGTCTTTGCCGATTTTGAATTTTTCCGGAGAGACGAGATAATTGTCAGGATATAAAATATCGTATGTGTTGTCGTATGACTGAGAGAACATGCAGAACGAGCTTTCGTGTCCGCATCCAGGTCCTAATTTCGGTCCAGATTCAATCCAGTTGAAGCCGTCGCCGTCGGCATCTATCATAGTCCAGTCTCCGATTCCGTCCTCGAAGTCGTAAGTCACATCCGAGACGACGCTGCTGCCTTCAAGTGTAGCGTCGATGTTGAAATGTATCTTCGCGTTATCTGGAATCATCTGATTGACCTTAATGACGAAACTACATTCTTGTGTAGCGCCTGCTGCCATCGGATTCAGGACAGCGCTGTCTTCTATAATCGTAACATATTGATTATCGCTTGACAAAATAACCGAAGTATTATTTTCAGCAGCGTCGCCGTCATTTTTCAACGTAATCTTAATCTCAATATCCTTATCTGTTTCAATGACTTCTGGCGAACATGAAACGATAGATATTTTAGGTGTTTGTGCGTAACTTACCAATGTTAACAGACTAACCAATAATGTAAATGCTATTTTTTTCATGGCGGTTATGTTTAGTTATTAGTAATTATTTTTTAACAAATTGTCTTACAATTTCTCTATCGGCGGTTTTTATCTTAACGAAATAAACTCCTCTGTTAAAATCAGATACGTCTATATTATTGACGTCAGAATTCGTATTATACACCTTTACGCCTGTGATATTATAGATGTTAATTTCCTTTATGATTTCATCTATTTTCACATTAAGCATGTCATCGGCAGGATTAGGATATAACTTGATTTCCTTGTCATAATTAATTTTAACTATGCTTGTCGTATCGTCATTTTCTTCGATATTATTTATTGCGTTCAAAGCATCCACACAACCCGAACCCGTGTAATTGCTCTTTGTTTCTGACAGTTTTTTCGCCGTTGACTCCAATGTCTCGCAAATCATTGCCGGAGTCAGTTTTCTATGTTTTTCGAGCATAAGGCAAACTACGCCTGTAACACAAGGAGCTGCCTGCGAAGTGCCGTCCATCTTGACATATCCGCTGTTATTGTATGGGTCACAAGAAGTTATCTCGCAACCAGGAGCGCAAACGTCGGGACGTATGAGGCCAGGTTTCGTGCTGCCGTTATATTGATAATCTTTGAACGAAGTATTCTGCCAAGAGAAAGGCCCATACGATGAGAAAGGCGCCACATTGTTTTTATCATCAACGGCACCAACTGCGATGCAGGCCGATATGCCGCCGGCATTTTCCTGTTGGTCGGGATGAATCCAAGGCGGAGGGCAGCCGCCAGGAACTCTGACATTATTCGGCACCGCGCACGAAACCTGGAACATGCCGTCATTACCCACAGCCGTGATTATAGCCACGTTAGCTTCAAGAGCGCTGATATATGCGTTGCGAAGCATTTCTCTCGTGGTTTTCGGTGCGTTAGTGAATCCGAGCGACATATTCATAACATGAGCGCCGTGTTCCAAAGCGAATTCGATACCGGAACAGATTCCTTCTGGTGTACCGCTGCCGCTATTATCCATTACCTTGATACACATGATAGTAGCGTCTGGAGCGATACCTGTTTCTGTTCCTGAAGTTCCGTCGCCGCATATTATACCTGCGCAATGCGTACCATGGCCGAAGCCGTCGCTTACGTCATGGCTGTTCTCATAAGTATTATAACCGTGATTCGGATATTCATCGCCGCCGTCCCACAAATTATTCACTATGTCGGCGTGTTTGTTGACGCCTGTATCCAATATCGCGACGAGAACGCCTTTACCTGTATATCCTAACTCCCAGACTCTGTTAGCTTTAACATGTTTGATACTCGGAGTCGTGCCTCTTTGAGGTTCCACGACAGTTCCTTTTTCATCCCACAACAAAAATTGTTTTTCATTATAACCAATCAAATCCACATCCTGATGATTTGACAGAAGACGAATATAATCTTTATTAGCGGTACAAGTAATAGTATTGCTAACCCAATGAGAGACAATATCTTTCACCTCGCCGTTTTTCTCACCGGCTTCCAATATCGAAATTATGTCTTTTTGCGTCTGCTTTGAAAAATCCTTGAGTTCACTGATTACAACCTCACGTCTGATGTCGAGATCATCGATATTATCGGTGGTTCTTCTTAATTTGTTAACATTTATTTGAGATTTAAGAATGATGTTAACTCTTATCATCTCATTGTCTTTTTCATCCAGAACCATCTGTAACTCAGGTTCTATGGCATTCATATTTTGAGAAAAAACATAATTGCAAAGCAAAAGCGAAGCGATTAATAAAAACAGATGTTTTTTCATTTGTTATCAATTTTTAACATTCTAATTCTTTACGACTCTTTTAACAATCTCAGCCTTATCAGTTTTTATCTTAACGAAATACACGCCTTTACCCAAGTCACTCATATTGACGAAGTTATTATTTTCGTTACAAGAATAAACATTGATACCGACGACATTAAAGATGTTAATTTCTTTTATGATTTCATTAGTACTGATAAACAAGGTATTATTTACCGGATTAGGATAGACCTCGAATCTGTTCTCATATTCCGAGACATTAAGAGTGTTAGATATTGTTGCGGAGAATGCGACGTTCCAAGGCTCATATTCGGCGTTCTTTAACAAAAATTCTACAATATGATTATGTGGTGCGGCGCTGCTAACTTTCACGGTGAAAGCCTTTGTCACACTCTCTCCTGCTTTTATCTTACCGAAGTCAACGATACCGTCAACAATATCAACATACTGATTTTCAGTCATCAGGTTAAGGATAAAGTTTTTGTCATTTACAGCTTTGCCGTTATTAATTAATGTAACGTTTAATTTAGTTTCAGCATCAGCTTCGATGTTAAGAGGATCGCACGACACGAATTGTATGTCGGCTGTCGGTGCTGCACCTTCTTCGATTGACTCTATCGCTGCCAGCACGTCAATTCTGCCAGAGCCTGTCAGGTTGCTTTTTGTCTCGGTCAATTTCACTGCTGTCATTTCAAACGCTTCACATATTTGAGCCGGTGTCAGTTCCGGATTTTTCTCCAGCATAAGAGCCATAGCGCCGCTGACGCAAGGAGTCGCCATTGAAGTTCCGCTCATTTTTGTGTATCCGCTGTTAGAATAATGTGCCAACGACACGATGCTCATGCCAGGAGCGCTGATGTCGGGACGGATAAGTCCGAATTCGTTTTCTTGAGACAATGAGGCTATCTCGCCGCCATAATTTTCGACGAAAGCTCTCAACATCCAGGTATAATTGATGTCGATTTCGCAGTTATCCATCCATTTGCCGTTGATTTTTATCCAGCGTCCGTTAGGATCGTCGGTCATAGGGCATGAAGCCACCGGATAGACGAAGCCTTCGTTGGTTTGCAATACAACCCAAAGATTTTGTGTATGATCGATAGGCAAAGATTTGTTAAGGTCGAATTCTATCAGAGCGTTGTCGCCGTAGCACACAAACGGCTGAGTATGTAACAAAACGCCGTTGCTAGGAGTTTTTCCGCCTTGATATATCTCTATGTTACCTGTGAAATACACGTTGTCGTAGATCGCGACTTTTGTCAATTCGCCTCCGGCATATTGTTCCAATTTTGATGGAGGGAACATTATTCCCCAGCTTAAATTATCGACGCCACCCACATTTTGGATGTAATAGTTGTTGTCGTAATACAGCCAGCCTTCTTCAATATCGCCAGACATATCCAAGACATAGTCGTTCCATGCAGAACCGAGCCATGTCACAGGGCCGTGAGCCGTGAAATAAGCAGGGACATCATAATAATCCACAGCGCCCACACAGACAACACTTGTCAATCCGCCGGCGTTGGCTTGTTGGTCAGGATGAAGCCATGGCGGAGGGCAGTTACCAGGAGAGTTGACGTTTCTAGGTGTCGGATAATCATCGAGATAGTTACCTTCATTACCAGCTGCCACCGAAGCGACAACATCGAGGTTCAGAGTATTTATGAAAGTCTGTCTCATAATATTGCTGACATAGATATTAGGGAACGGGAATCCTGCGGAGATGCTCACGATGTCAGCGCCGTGTTCAACGGAAAACTCCACGCCAGACACCACTGTCTCGACGCTGCCTCTTCCGTCTTCACCGAGAACCTTGATACACATCAACGTAGCATCCGGAGCTATTCCAGTCTGCGTTCCAGAAGTACCGTCGCCACAGATCGTTCCAGCGCAGTGCGTACCGTGACCGTCTTTGTCAGAAACGTCATAATTGTTATCCAAAGTATTATAACCGTGATTTGGATATTGTTGGCCTCCATCCCATAAATGATCTTTCAAATCAGCATGTTTGGTATTCACGCCAGTATCCAGAACCGCAACGACAACACCTTTACCGGTATAGCCTTGATTCCAAACATCATCGGCATTGACAAATTTAACATTATCGGCCATACCTCTAACAGGCTCAACATCTTGCGATTTCTCACCAAAAAGAAGATATTCCATCTTATTGTAAGCGATAGCCGCCACATCAGGATGTTGGGACAATTTATAAATGACATCCGCCGTGGTTTTACAATTGATCATATTTGTAATCCAGTGACATTTGATGTCGGCGACGCTATTACTTCTTGTCTCAGCTTCAAGAATTGACAAGACATCAGCCTGACTTTTTTGAGAGAATTTCTTAAATTCTTTTAACGTAAATTCTTTTTTAGAAGCTTTATCGCTGAAAGATTGTCTTTGTACGTTTAACTTCTCAGCGTCGATTTGCGATTTAAAAATAATGTTAACACTTATTAAGTCATTATTTTTCTCGTTCATAATTTGTTGTAGTTCAGGATCAATCACATTTGCATATTGAGCAAAGCTCAGATTGACGGAGCATAAAATCAATAGTAAAAGCGAAATAATTTTCTTCATTGTAATATGGTTATAATTATGGCGTAAATATACAAAAAAAACAGTTTTGCCTGATAAAAAATGGAAGGATATTTATTATCTTTGTAAACACGCAATTAGTATGACTTTTTGACATTAAGACGATGAGAAATTTCAATGATTTATATGCCAGAAAAAAAAGGTGGAAGATCGCCCTTTCAGTGATAGCGCTGCTGATCGTCAGCCTTTCGATGTATTATACCAACACTCTTGTAAAGAAATTCGCGGCGCAGGAACAGAAGCAGATGACGATGTGGGCTGAAGCCGTACAGACTCACGCCGAGTTGATGAATTATACCGAAGTGTTTTTCAATGAGGTAAGCAACCAAGAAAACAAGAGAGTCGAGCTGCTAGCCATGGCGTATCGACGTTTTCTGGCGGCTTCCGACGACGACAACATCGGCATTTATCTAGATATTATCCAAAGTAATATCAGCATCCCTGTCATTATCACCGACTCAGAAAACAACATCACGCTTTCCATCAATCTTCCGAAACGACACAGCGACAAGGTCATTTTCGACAGCGAGATGCAGGAAGAATTCAGCGTATATCCTCCGATAAAAATCGACATCTACGGCAAAGAGACTTATCTTTATTATAACGAATCGTTGATTTATACAGAGTTAAGAGCCGTACTCGACGATATGTTCACATTTTTCATCAATGACGTATCTGACAACGCCGTCGGAGTTCCTGTCATAATACTCAACCATTCTCAACACGAGATTCTCAGCTACGGCAACCTGGATTCTACCATGATGAACAACAGCGATTATGTCGAGAAGCAGCTGAGTATTATGAGCTCCGAAAACATGCCTATCGAAGTCAATTACCTCAACGGCGAAAAGGCTTACATCTATTACCGCAGCTCCGATTTGCTTCGCATCGTGAGCTATTTCCCAATAGTGCAAATACTTGTGTTCGTGTTCTTTATACTCGTCGCCTATCTTCTGTTCAGCTACGCACGCCGCTCCGAACAGAATCAGGTATGGGCCGGAATGGCGAAAGAAACAGCTCATCAAATAGGCACTCCGCTGACTTCCCTGATGGGCTGGATAGAACTGCTCAAACTGCAAGAATCGCCTTTTATCGGGACGTCGGAGATGGAAAAAGACATCGACAGAATGAAAGTCATAACAGAACGCTTTTCTAAAATCGGTTCCGTCCCTACGCTGGAAGCCCGCGACCTAGTGGCGTCCGTCAACGAAACAATGAATTATCTCAAACGCCGTTTTTCAAATAACAAATTTGAATTTGAAGTAAATATCCCCGACAGGGAAATATTGGTTCCCCTCGACCCTGCCCTCTTCAGCTGGGTACTCGAAAATCTTACCAAAAACGCCCTCGACGCCATGGAAGATCACGGCAGACTGACAGTAGAAATGACAGAAGATGCTGAAAATGTTTACATTGACGTGACCGATACAGGAAAGGGAATGCAGCGCTCGGCTTTCAAAGAGGTTTTCCAACCTGGTTACACAAGCAAGAAAAGAGGCTGGGGACTCGGCCTTTCTCTTGCGCGACGCATCGTGGAAGATTACCATAAAGGCAAGATTTTCGTCAAGTCGTCGGTGATAGGACAAGGCACTACTTTTAGAGTCGCGGTTAAAAAACTGAAAAGCTAAGACATTGAGCATCACTTTTCTAAGCGATTCACAAAAAAAAGACGGCCGCTTGGAGGAGTCGGCCATCTTCGGAGTAGTAATGATATGAAAAGGGTATATAAAAAATGAAAAAGAATTAGTTCGTCATTCGTTTTTCGATAGTATAAACGCAATGATGATAAAATTGTTCAAACAGACAAATATTTTTTACCATGAAGACAGAAGTGTTTAAAAACGAGAAGCTCGAGATGTTGAATAGGTTTGTGCAAAACACTGATGTTCATATCTTTCTCACAGGAAAAGCCGGCACTGGCAAAACAACTTTTCTACGTAACCTTGCCGACAACACTCATAAGAGAATGGTCGTTGTGGCTCCCACGGGAGTTGCCGCCATCAATGCCGGAGGCGTGACCATACACTCTTTTTTCCAGTTGCCGTTCGGCCCTATTGTTCCGGAAGCGTTCAACGGCCAGCAGCAAATAGCCAAACTTAACAAGACGAAGCTGAAAATCATGCGCAGCCTCGACCTTCTTGTCATTGATGAAATAAGTATGGTTCGCGCCGATCTTCTCGATGCCATCGACGCCGTATTGAGGAAAGTACGTCACAGCAGCGCTGCTTTCGGCGGAGTGCAGCTGCTTATGATAGGCGACATCCA
The DNA here is from genome assembly GCA_045615285.1 of Bacteroidales bacterium. Taxonomy (GTDB): domain Bacteria; phylum Bacteroidota; class Bacteroidia; order Bacteroidales; family F082; genus Limimorpha. The sequence goes on along the minus strand of JAZLEO010000015.1, from coordinate 21,745 downwards.
GCAACTCGCACCGGTGGCCCGCCAAAACGAATGGGAGCTGCTGCAACCTTATTATAAGTCGGTGTATTTCTTTGATAGCCATGTACTTCAAAGCAACCCTTACATCTGCATCGAACTCGATCATATCTATAGACAAAACGACAAGGATTTCATAAACATCTTAAACCAAGTCAGAAACAACCGCCTCGACAAACATAACATGCAGCTGCTGAATCAACGCTGCTGCCCCGACTTCAACCCGAATGACAAAGATGGCTACATCACTCTGACAACTCATAACTCTCAAGCGGACGAAATCAACGACGAAAAACTAAAATCCTTAAAATCAAAGACTTTGACATTCAAAGCGGAAATCACAGGCATCTTCCCGGAAAACGCTTACCCTACAAAAGAAGATCTCGAATTGAAAGTAGGCGCTCAAGTCATGTTCGTAAAAAACGACCCTTCGCAAGAAAAACAATATTATAACGGTAAAATCGGCAAAATAGTTTCTTACGATAAAGACGAAGGCATTGTGGTTCAATGCGATGACGATATAATCAACGTGACTCCCGTAAAATGGCAGAACTTCGAATACACTCTGAACGAAGAAACAAATGAAATCGAAGAGAAGGAAATCGGCAGCTTCACACAGATTCCTCTCAAAACAGCATGGGCAATCACAATACATAAAAGCCAAGGTCTTACGTTCAAAAAAGTCATCCTTAACGCTGAAATGGCTTTCGCTCACGGGCAGGTTTACGTCGCACTCAGCCGATGCACATCACTGGAAGGCCTGGTTCTAAAATCTAAAATTCAGAACAATGTCTTGTTCAACGATAATACAATAAATTCTTTCGTAAATAAAATACCTTCTCTCGAACCTGATAATGAACTACTTGCAAACGAAGAACGTAATTTTATACGTCTGATGATTTTGGATCTGTTCTCTTTCAACAATATAGAAACTCAGATGAACAGACTTGCGAAAATCATCAGAGAAAACGACAATATATTTGAAAAAGAAACAGTTACAAAAATCCTTGACAAAAGAAAACTTTTCAGAGAAGACATCATCGACGTGGCTTTGAAATTCGCTCGTCAGGTCGAGACCATTTTCGCAAATCCTGATATCGATTTCAACTTCCTTCAGGAAAGAATCAAAAAAGCTTCTAATTATTTTTTCGAGAAACTCAACGACTTGGAAAATATCAGCGAATTCATAAACGAGACTGATAATAAAGCAGTTAACCTTTCCATAAAAACGGTTCTCGATATGATAAAGGAGATTCTTTACGTCAAGACGGCCTGTCTCAACCTCACCAAAAACGGCTTCGACGTGGAAAAATATCTTGAGATGAAGAACAAGAAAACCGTTGAATCTGAAAATCTTAAATCCACGAAACTGAAGTCAAAGCCAGCTGACGACAAAGACAGACCTTTAATGAAAGCCTTGATGAAATGGCGTGAAGAGAAATCATTTGAACTCGATAAACCTGAGAATCAAATACTTCCTAAAACCGTCCTGATGCGAATCGTAGATAAGAAGCCTGTCTCGTTGAAAGAACTTAAAAAAATCACAAACTTCGGCAGCACTCGCACCAAAAGCTTCGGCGCTGACATTATTAATACGGTGTTAGATTTTCTCGGTTTCAAAAAACAGGATTTCAACGACAAAGAATCCATCAAGGAAATGATTCTTTCCAACAGCGCTGCCAAAACCATGGAGCTGCTCGACGAAGGATTTTCAATCGACGAAATAATAAAAGAAAGAAACTTATCGAGAAGCACCATTGAAAATCACATCATTGAGATTGTAAAGAAAGGATTCTATCCAGCCAGCGACTTCGTCGATGAAAGTCATCTTGAAATAATTTCCGAATATTTTGAGGAGACAAACGACACTTCTCTTTCTGCAGCTCGCGATGTGCTCGGCGAAGAATATTCATTTTTCGAGCTGAAGCTGGCGCTTATTGCAAAAGGAGAAGACTAAGACTAAGGCGAAGGCGTCTTCTAAATCATAATCAATATACAGCGACTTTCTCGATCCAAGTCTCTGATTCTGTTGTTATTTGCATCAGATAAACGCCGCATCCGAATTCTCTCATGTCGATTTCAAAAACGTCGTGATTCATATTCTGCTCAAAAACAACGCCGCCATTTATTGACATTATCTTAATATTTTTTAAGTCTTTTCCCGTGACGCTGATAAAGTCGCGAGTCGGATTAGGGAAAATCTCCGCCGAATCATTTTCGCATTGCATCTCATCCACGCCTACAGTCAGGCAGATATTGTCGGAATATAATATCGGCTCGTTATCATACACAGCCTCAATATTATAGCAGACATCACCACCAATTATATTATTGTCGATATATGTCGTTGACTTTAAATCTGAAGCCAGCAAACTATCCTGACGATAGATGTTATACGTCAAATCGCCAAGCAAATTTTCGGACATTTTCACGTGAATACGCAGCAACCAAGAATAATCCATATCATATTCCGAAGCAGATTTGAACGTGCTTCCGACCTTAATCATATTGCTGTTTGGAGTTCCGACGAAATTGCAACACGGAATTGGTTTGTTAGAAGAACTCGCCGACTTGGCAGTAACCCAAAGATCTTGGCTGATGTCGAAACTTATTTCTTCCGACAGCTGGAAAGTCTTGAACTCGTTGCTTTCTGTCGTGTTAAACACCTCAGTATAAATTCGATTCTTGTCGTGAGGAGTTTCTCCGCTGTGAATATTGAAAGTATATTTCGCCGAACTAGCGTCAAAAATCTCGATGGCGGTAATTTTTGCGTCTTTAAACTTCTTCAGTTCATCCACAGGAATCCTTATTCCCCAAGTGTTACTGTTTGCGCCTATACTTGTCACATATTCACCGTTATCGTAATTCAGTGAGCTACTGTTAGTTATATTGACGCTCCAACTAAGGTTCACATTATTTCCAGACTGATAGGCGTCGCCATCAATGTCGTTGTCATATTTTATTATTGTCACAGTGACTTTTTCCGAAGGTTCAGAAACGCAATTTTCCTTTTGGCTCATCACCGAATAAGCGTAAGTTCCGGATTTCTTTAACGTCCTGTCAACAAACGAGTTAGCCTTGACATTTTCAGCCAGCACTTCGTCATTACGCAAAACGATATAAGAATCACTTTCCACTATAGAATTCCAGTTCAGATATACGAAATTATCCGATAATTCAGCGGTCAGGTTTTTAGGCTGGACGCAAGTTCTGTAACCTTCAGTCTTAATTTTTGTTAACAGACCTTCTTTCAAATCGCTGGAAGAATAAACCACTTCATCGTCGCAACTTATTGAGAAAGAACACTCTGAGTCATCCCAGCCCTGAATCCAAGAGACTGACATTTCAATTTCTGTAGGAACGATTATATTTCTTGTCTTTTGTTTTCCAGAATACAATGTCAAATAGATGTCTTTCATTCCATTATCGAAAGACAGTTTTATTTCTCCGCCTTGCCATCCGTTTTCGCCATCGCTATTCATGTCGAAGGCATATTCGCAATAATCCCCGATTATGACCGATTCTTCAGCGGAATGGAACGATTCTTCGTTTTGGCAATTCGAGCTGACATAATATGCGTGATAGCCTTTGGAAATATTTTCGTAACTGTCGTTATAGAACGTATTTTTAACATTTGCAGCCAGGAGGATTCCATCGCGATAAACATTATACGAATCGGCGTAATCCACTGTATCCCAAGCTAGTTCCACGAATTCGTCTTTTTTAACATTGACGGTAAAGTCAACTGGAATAAGTTCGCTGTTTATCGGCAAGTAGCTGAATGTCATTTGGTCGCCGGTTGCGGAGATATTACAGATATTAACATTTTTATCAGTTCCGCCGAAATTCAGGAAAGGATAAGGATTTGTCGTATGGTTAAATTCCGTCGTATTTCTTTCTTTGCAGAAGGCGGCGCTGTTGAGGTTGCCGTTTGTGTTAGCGGAGCCGCCTGGGCGATAGATATACAATTCGTCGAAGATGTCGTGGCCGTTATAGTCGGCACAGCCATAAAATCTAGGGTCGATTCTATATATCAGCAAGCCTCCGTTAGGAATTTTTCTTTCAAAGAAATTGTCGTCGTTTCTATATTCCACGAGATAATATTGGTCTGGATCTTCGCTTGGAATTTTGAAGCAGTTTCTTCTTCCGCCCTCCCAGGAATTAGCCTCTATGGTATATGTACCATATTCAATTTCAGGGATTTCATCGATCCAGGTTCCATATTTATATTTCATGTAAGTGGCAGTATGCTGAGGCGGATCGGCGTTAGCGCACATCAGATCCCAGGAGCCTACAGGAGAGAAATCGCTGTACCATTCTTCATAATGATACAAGTCAGGAAGTCCGAGAGAATGAGCCATTTCGTGGCACAATGTCGAGACGTTGAAATAAGTAGAAGTCTCCAGTTGGAAGTTAAAAGTCATCACTCTTTTGTCGTGGATGAAGACATCTTCGCCATGCAGCGACCACATGTGAGGCCAGAGCAAGTCGCTCCAATCGCCGACGTTACCTTTTACCACGAAGATGACATTATCGACATGTCCGTCGTTATCGCGGTCAATATCAAGAGTGTCAGGCACTTGATCAGCGATAGATTCGATAGCTCTTTTCAGCAGCGCAAATTCTCTTTGTCCGCGTTCATCTTCTTTGTAGCCTTCAGGATTCGTTTTTTCGTTATAAGGAGTGTAATATCTTCTCGGATAAACATCCTCATAAGAAAGGATTTTGTCGTCGTCAGATTTCGGGAACACATGTGAAACCATCGATAACTTATTATAAGTCATCTTCTTAAAGTAATTATTCATGGATATATCATAATATCCGTTATAATTAAACATGGAATCTATCTGAGTCTGAGTCGTACCGAAGTCAGCGTCGCCTTTAAATCTGATGAAAACGACGAGGTTATTATATACGCCGTGATTAAGGCCATGGTTTCTGAGTTCAGGAGTTTTCATCAACTCTCTTTTCTTGTGATATTCCTTTTTAGAGATGCTGATATTAGGAGTCAGTCCCAAGTCTTTCGGATTCGATTTACCCGCAACATATTGAGAAGCAATCATTTCTCCATCTCTACTCATTGTCGCATATACGAAATATCCGTCTTCATTTTGAACGATGGTAAAGCCGTCGATGTCGTGGAGTCTGTTATAGAACTCATCGCCAGAGGCATAACAATGCAATTTCGTTCCGTCGGGTTGTGTCAATATTTTTTTGACGTTTTTAAAAGGGGCAGCATTGATAGTTATTGAGCAAATCAGTAATAATGTCGTGAGTAATGTCTTTATTTTCATGTGTTTATTTAGTTTATTCTTTTTCAATTCCTTCCAGTACGATAACTATTTCTCCTTTAACCTCTTTTTTGTTAAAATATTCTATCACTTCTGAGAGAGAGCCTCTTACGTTTTCCTCGTAAATCTTGGTCAGTTCTCTTGCCACCGAGACGCGTCTTTCTTCGCCACACACTTCAGCGAGCTGTTGCAGAGTCTTGACAAGTCGGAAAGGAGATTCGTATAATATTGTAGTATAATGGTTTTTAGCTATTTCATTGATTTTCGTCTGTCTTCCTTTTTTATGAGGGAGGAAGCCTTCAAAGATAAAATGGTCGGCTGATAATCCGGAGTTTACGAGAGCCGGGACGAAGGCTGTAGCGCCTGGGAGGCATTCGACTTCTGCGCCGAGTCTGAGACATTCCCTTACCAAGAGAAATCCCGGGTCGGAGATTCCAGGAGTGCCGGCATCTGTGACAAGCGCCATACGTTCACCAGCGACGATACGCTCAGCGAGATTTGTAACGACTTTATGCTCATTATTTATATGGAAAGCCGACATCGGTTTGCTGATGCTGTAATGTCTTAACAGATTACCGCTTGTGCGAGTGTCTTCAGCCAAGATGACATCGACTTCTTCGCGCAAGATTCGCAACGCACGCAAAGTGATGTCCTCCAAATTTCCTATAGGTGTTGGTACTAAATATAATTTCATTTTGTTTTAATTCATAATGCACAATGCATAATTCATATTTTTTTTGAGATTTATTGAAGATTTTTCAACCAATTGTGCATTATAAATCATGCATTATGAATTGACAAGAATCTTCTTTCCACCAAATCAGCCAATTTCTTGTATGTATCTGAATTACAATCCCATTGGAATTCAATCTGAAGTTCGCTCATATAAGTCTTCGCACCCAACAGAGTCGAGAAATTATTCAGCGCTCTTATTGATTTATTGTATTTTTCCATGCTGCCGCCGAACAATTCGTTAAGAAAAAGGAATCTGTCGTTAATACCTATAGCCGACATCAGATCTTGGACGGGTTTTCTTTGCAGGCGAGCCGCGAGGCTATTATCTTCAATCTGTTCCAGCATATCGCTGACGGTATGATATTCGCCGCCGATTCTTCTGTAGGCCCTTATGCCAGAATCCGCATCCTTATCGATTAGCTCCACTTCGCCGACTGTTTCAACATCGAAGCGCTCTGTTTCAGCGGGAGCTGCTTCTGTTTCAGAAGTTTCCGCAACCGGAATTTCAGAATCAGAAGCTGTTTCAGTAGTTTCATCAACATCATCAAAATCAATTCCTAATTCCTCATCCTCAATTCCCAATTCTTCATTCCCGACTCCCAATTTCTCATCTTCTGCAATTTCAAATTCAAAAGTCACTTCGGCAGACTCAGCAACCAGGATTTCAGAATCAGAATCCATCTCAGCAGTTTCATCAACATCCTCAAAATCAATTCCTAAATCCTCATCCTCAATTCCCAATTCTTCATTCCCAACTCCCAATTTCTCATCTTCTGGGATCTCAAATTCAAAAGTCACTTCTGTAGGCTCAGCAACCGGGATTCCAGAATCAGAATTCATTTCAGGATTTTCATCAACATCCTCAAAATCAATTCCTAGCTCCTCATTCCCAACTCCCAATTTCTCATCTTCAATTCCTAATTCAACAGAACAAATCGTATCATATAACTTCCGTGTATTTTCCATCAACAAGTCAACATCGAGTTGGCTTAGCATCAAATCCTTTCTAATCAAGAAATTAACCTGTCTTGACATCTTATTCAGCAAATCTTCTATCTCGAAAATTACACGGTCTTGCTTATTATTTCCTTGTTCCATAACGATTTTTTTTTAATTTTGCTTGGCAGAACAAAAATACATTTTTTTTGGATAAGTTTTTAAGTATTAACGATTAAAAATCACTAATAATATACTATTATGAAAAAGAGCAGAAAATTATTAGCAATGATGTCGATATTGTTGATGTCATTTGCAGTATTCGCACAAGATGCTAATCAAAACGACGGCAAAAACAAGAAGGAAAAAATCTACAACGAAAAAGGCGAGCTCATCAAGAAAGGCTGGAACTTCGGTCCGCTACCCGTCGTAGGTTTCAACTCCGACCTCGGTTTCCAATATGGAACTTGTGTGGATATTTTCAACTACGGCGACGGCTCTCGTTATCCGAAATTCGATTATAAGATGAACGTCGAAGCTTCCGCCTATACCAAAGGTTCGCTCAACCTTCGTTTCTACGGCGATTTCTATAACCTCCTTCCTAACTCACGTCTCTTCATCGACGCTGGTTATTTCACCGACAAACGCTTCGAGTTCTATGGTTTTAACGGATTTGCATCTCCTTACTTCAACGATATCTATGTCTTAAGTCAACAGTCAACGGTCAACGGACAACAGGAATTGTTCGAGAAGTTTGACCCTAACTTCAACAGCGTGTTCTATAGAATGGACCGTAAACAATTCAGATTCAACTCATGTTTGCGTAGTCCGTTTGGTTTTGGCGAGAATATCTTCTATGGTGTAGGCTTGAGCTATTTTAACTATAACATGGGAAGAATCAATATTCACAACGAAGAGTATCTTTATGACGAACAAATGACATTGTTTGAATTGTATCGTAAAACCGGTCTCATTAGTGATAATGAAGCTGATGGAGGCAATGTCACCCAACTCAAGCTTTCATTCATCTATGATACTAAAAACCATGACAGCGACCCAACAAGTGGAACTTATTTCGAAGCTACTGTCACAGCAGCTCCTGACTTTATCGACCGTGAAGGTTACAGCCACGCTACATTTAATGCTGTTTGGCAACATTATGTTCCTATTGTAAAAGAAAACCTTACATTTGCTTATCGCATAGTAACACAAAATGTTATCGCGGGTAAAATTCCATATTATGCAATGTTCAACTCTAATATGTTATTTTATAAAAAAATGTCGACCGACGCTATGGGCGGCGCTAACTCAGTACGTGGCATCAACAGAAACAGAGTCATCGGTGCTGGTTATGCATGGCTCAACGCTGAGATTCGCTGGAAAGTGGCTAGCTTCCAATTCATCAACCAAAACTGGAACGTTGCTCTTAACCCATTCTTCGATGCTGGTATGGTAACTCAGACATTCAGACTTGCAGAACAAGAAGTTGCATGGAACATGATTGAAAGAGAATATCAGATTGAACCAAAAGATGCTATGAATCTAATTTATAGTGGCGTACAAGAAGCAATCCACACATCAGCAGGCTGCGGCTTGAAACTCATCATGAACAAAAACTTCATCGTCTCAGCTGAAGCAGCAAAAGCCCTCGACGCAAGAGACGGCGACGGATTGAAAGTATATATCGGATTTAATTATCTGTTTTAATAGATTTGAGCTATGAGCTTTTGCTCGCTGCTCACATCTCACAGCATTTTTTCAACATAAATTCAATATTGATAAAACAAATTTCACGTTAGAATCATTAATTAACTTAAAAACATATCTACTATGAAAATTTTCAAAAGATTTACCCTTATGATGGTTGCTTTGTTGATGACAGCAACTATCGCTTTCGCCCAAAAACCTAACATCCGCATCCTCGCTACAGGCGGCACCATAGCTGGTACAGGCGGTTCATCTACAGCTACAAACTACACTGCCGGTCAGATGGCTATCGCTACTTTGCTCGAAGCCGTCCCTGAATTACAAGACATCGCTAACTGCGAAGGTGAACAAGTGGTTCGTATCGGTTCTCAAGACATGAGCGACGAGGTATGGCTCATCTTAGCAAAAAGAATCAATGAGTTATTACAAGACCCTAATGTCGATGGTATCGTCATCACTCACGGTACCGACACAATGGAAGAGACAGCTTATTTCTTGAACCTCACAGTGAAGAGCGACAAACCTGTCGTTTTGGTTGGTGCGATGCGTCCTTCAACAGCTATCAGTGCCGACGGCCCTCGTAATTTATACAACGCCGTCGTGACAGCTTGCGCTCCTGAATCAAAAGGCAAAGGCGTTCTCGTAGTAATGAACGACAACATCCTCGGCGCAGAAAGCGTGACAAAAATGAACACCACAAGCGTTCAGACATTCCAAGCTCCTAACGCAGGCGCCCTTGGTTATGTCTATAACAGCAAGGCTTTCTACAACCAACAGCCTCTCAAAAAACACACAACAGCTTCTCCTTTCGACGTCACTAACTTAGATAAATTGCCAAAAGTCGGCATCGTCTATAGCCACGCTGGCGTTAACGCTGACATGGTCGAGCCTATGTTGAAAAACGATTACGCTGGTATCATCCACGCTGGCGTTGGTAACGGCAACATCCACAAAGACGTATTCCCAGTATTGGAAAAAGCTCGTAAAAAAGGCATCCAAGTCGTACGCTCATCACGCGTTCCAACAGGTCCAAGCACATTAGACAACGAAGTCGATGATGCAGCATATCAATTCATCGCTTCACAACAGCTCAACCCACAAAAAGCACGTGTTTTATTGATGCTCGCTTTGACACAAACAGACGACTGGAAACAGATTCAAGAATATTTTAATGAATTTTAATAGTCACAAAGTCGCAGGGTCGCAAAGTATGCTATAAGTCTCTGTGTCTTTGAGTCCCTGCGTCTTAAAAAATTACTCTTATGAAAAAACTACTCACATTATTACTCCTCGCTTTTTGCGTCATCGGAGTGAACGCTCAGGAAAAGTCTTTATATGAAGAGCTTTCTGGAGTGAAGAAAAAGACTGACAAGTTCAATCTCTACATGAACATGAACGGCAGCTTCGACGCTATGTTCAACGACGCTGGTTTCGATCAAGGCAAGTTCTATATGCGTCAGCTTCGTATAGAATCTAAAGGTAATGTCAACGAATGGCTTTCATATCGCTGGCGTCAACGTCTCAACCGTCCTAACAATGGTAGCGGCATGATCGACAACCTTCCAACTTCTATCGACATCGCTGGTATCGGTATTAAGTTAAGCGACAAATTCTCACTCTTCGCCGGTAAACAATGTGCAGCTTACGGTGGTTTCGAATTTGATGCCAACCCAATCGAGATTTACGAATACAGCGACATGATTGAATATATGAGCAACTTCATGACTGGTATCAACCTCGGTTATGACTTCATGCCTGGACAACAAATCAACTTCCAAATCTTGAACAGTTTGAACGGCGATTTCTATAGCATGTATGGTAATATTCCTACAGAAATTCACATACTTCCAGGAAACCCAACAGAAGCAATACCTTCTAAGTTACCTTTGGTTTACACATTAAATTGGAACGGTAATTTTGCAAATGTCTATAAGACACGTTGGTCGGCTTCTATCATGAGCCAAGCAAAAGGTAAGAACTTATATTACTATGCTCTCGGCAATGAGTTGACATTCGGCAAATTTAATATGTATATCGACTTTATGTATTCAAGTGATGCAATCGACCGTGCTGGTATTTTGTCAGGTATTATCGGTGATTTACAATCAGAAATTTTTGATATTGAAGAAGAAAATATGCATAATGTATTGGATGCAGCTTATATGTCAATCGTTACGAAATTAAACTATCGTTTCGCTGACAAATGGAATGTATTCGTTAAAGGCATGTATGAAACTGCTTCTATCACAGAATCTTCAATTGGTGTTGTAAGTGCATCAGAAGGCAAATATCGCACATCATTAGGTTATCTCGGAGGCATCGAATATTATCCAATGGAAAGCAACTTGCATTTCTTCTTGACATACGTCGGACGTCATTATATATATGAAGAGATAGCAAACAAAGCTGATTATAGCACAAACCGTGTTTCATTAGGTTTTATCTATCAATTGCCGATGTTTTGATGCAATGAGCTCTGAGCAATGGGCAGTTGATAGTGATAAAAAAGGCTAGAGTTTTTACACTTTAGCCTTTTGTTTTTTAGTTGATATGCTCACAGCCCACGGCTCATAGCTCGTAGCTTTTTATTAAAACACCATTTCACATCTGAAATCCATCTTCTGAGGAATTCGGTGGCATCAACGAAAAATCCGTAGGATAGATAATAAATAAAACTGATATATGTTGCTTGTTCCCAAGGGAGTTTGCTGAATGTCAAAGCGATACATATTATCATCAAAATAGGATGTAAAATCGTTTCGACAGCGAAACTTACAGTGTTGCCCCAAGCCTTGTCTTTAAAGACGTTTTTCAACATCATTGTGACAGCCCAGATTGGCAATGTTGCCACAGCAGTTGCCACGTATAAAGGAAGTTCTAATAATACTAAAAATGTTTTCCACAATACGGTACCACTGATATTTCCATTAGTGACAGATGTCACAGAAATGCCTTTTTTCTTGCGTTCTTTTATGAATTTATTAACCTTTTTAAAAGACTCTTCCGCTTTCTCTGGTTCTCTTTCTTTCCATTCGAGGATTTCTTTTATGGTCTTTTGATTACGTTCGAGACGTTTTTCGAGGCTGCCGTCCAACAATCCTGATTTTATCTTGGTCATTTCCCAGATTGCTTCGTAATTTTCTTCATTGTCGGGAATGAAAGAGATGAGTTTTGACATACGTTCTGTCAGCAGTTCGCGTAATCCGTTCATGATGACAGCTTCGTTTTCATCTTTATGCTGATTTACATATTCAGTTACGTTGATAGGCTCGCCTATGTTGATTAATGCTGTTGAGCGATAGCGGAAATAGTCGCCGTATTCAATGCCAGTAGGAATGATGTAAACCGGTTTCTCGTGGCCGAATTCTTCGTTTGCTTTAAGAGCGATATGGAAGATTCCTTTGCTGAGCTGACGAAGAGAGTGCTTTGTTCTATGTGTCGCTTCAGGATAGAGGAAGAGTTTCACTTCATCACGAATCACATCGACAGCCTGATCAATGATTTCTGAGTTATTGTCTTTCACGCTTTTAAAACCGTCGCGAATTCTATAGATCGGAAGTATGCGACAGAAACGCATAAACTTGGCGATGAGCGGTTTCTTGAAAATATCACCTCTTGCGATGAAGACCTTCTTCTCACGATTCATTTTCAATAACACCAAAGCGTCCATCAAAGTATTAGTGTGATTAGCGCTGAAGATACATGCAGCGTTCTGCGGAATCTTATCTAAACCAACAACTTCATAACGACGGAAAGCTTTCTTTACATGATGGTCGATAAAAGGCTTCAAGCAAGAATATAAAAAGTTGTCATCTTGAATCTTACCCATAAATATTGTTTTTAAAGTTAAAAGCACAAATTTATAAAATCATTTAATAAGACAGATTGTTTTTCTTATTTTTCTATACATTTGCAAAAAAAATCACGATGAAAGCGATAAACAAAATATTGAATTGCCTGATTATAGCGGCCATTGTTTTTATAGGACTACGGACTACAGACTACGGGCAACAGACATTGCCCAAATATATTCTCGACATTTCTTTGAATGATGTTAACAAATATTATGAAAATGCAGACAGTATTTCTTCGGATGATATTAATTTATATAATGTATTTCGAGGTGGAGATTTGATTGGCAAGATCGTCAACACATCACCTTTCAGCGATGAGATTTACGGCTACAACTCAATAACGCCTCTTAATATTTATTTAGATTCTGATGATAAGATTATCGAAGTGGAGCTTTGCGAGAACAAGGAAAGCCGAGGTTTTATCAACAAAATCGTAGGCAGCGGCTACCTCGAATCGTGGGACGGCCTGACTCCCGAAGAATCAGCCAAGCATCATGTAGATGCCGTAAGCGGCTGCACTTTCTCTTCCGTCGCTATCGCTCAGTCGCTGCAAACAAGAATGTCGCAGCTCTCACGACAAAAGAGCGGCAGCTCATTAGATTGGAAACTTCTCTTACGACAAATCTGCGTTCTCATAGTGACGGTTCTGGCTCTGATATGCTATTTTATGCCGAAGACTCAGTTAGTTAAAGACGCAGAGTCGCAAAGGCACAAAGTCGTAAAGCTGTTCAATTTCAAAACTCTACGAACTATAACGCTGCTTCTATCCGTGGCGATTCTCGGTTTCTGGACCAACAGCCTTTTATCGCTGGCGTTATTCTGCAACTGGCTCAGCAACGGCGTTTCTTTATCGTTGCAGCTACCTTTATTAATAGTAGCAGTTCTTGCGATAGCATTACCTTGGTTCACAAAGAAATCGTTCTATTGTCAGTATCTCTGTCCTTTCGGAGCAGCTCAGGAGTTTGCAGGAAAAATCAGACAACAGTCAATAGACAACAGACAACAGTCGTTGGGTTTTAATGCTAATGACAAAAGGCTAAAAGCCAAAGATGAAAGTAATATTAAAGCTAAGGTGTATAAATTCTTTGGTGTTTTCAGAAAGGTGGTTTTATTGGCTTTATTGGTAATTTTCGCTTTGGGAGTAGGATTGGATTTATCGGTCGTTGAGCCGTTTCCTGTTTTCAACTATCAGTCGATAGGATTCGGCGCTGCGATATTTGCAGCTGTCATCTTGGTTTCATCAATCTTCATCAAAAAACCTTGGTGTAATTATTTATGCCCGACGGGAACTCTTCTTAGGATTTCAGGGGGTCAGGAATTCAGGAACTCAAGGTGATTTTAGGGTTTCAAGATTTCAGGAAGATATGTCGCTCCATAAAAAAACTCAGGATTCTTGAGTTTTTATTTCCCTGAAATCCTGAGTTCTTAAAATCCTGAGTTCCTAATTATCAAAGGTTTGCTTTAAAATATTCAGTAATCTTTGTTATCAAATGAGCTCTGTCTGGGCCATAGACGTTGTGATCGTGGCCAGGATAGACGAAGTAATCCAATTGTTTTCCGTTGTGAATACAGTTTTCTACGAACACCAATGAATGTTGCCAGAGAACGACAGGGTCTGTTGTGCAGTGGATTATCATCAACTTACCTTCGAGTTTGTCTGTTTTATTTTCGAGGCTGGTGAGTTCGTAGCCTTCTGGATTTTCTTCAGGTGTGTCCATATAACGTTCACCGTACATTATTTCATAATATTTCCAATCCATCACAGGGCCGCCAGCTGTTGAAACTTTCACGTCTTCTGGATAGTTGATTTTCATGTTTGTACTCATGAAACCGCCGTAGCTCCAGCCGTCTGTTCCGATACGGTCTGCATCAACGTATGGAAGTGATTTAAGATAGTCGATACCGACTTTTTGGTCGCGCATCTCAGCCTGTCCGCATTGACGGTGAATGACTTGCTCAAACGCTTCACCGCGATCAGCCGAGCCTCTGTTATCCAAAGTAAATACGATGAATCCTTCTTGCGAGAGATAATGCAAGTAGATGCCAGCACCTGCTGTCCATTCGTCTGTAATCATCTGAGCGTGAGGTCCGCCATAAACATAAATCACAACTGGATATTTCTTGTTTTCGTCGAAGTTATAAGGTTTGATCATACGTGTGTATAAAGTCTGACCGTCTTCAGCTTTCAAAGTACCGAGTTCTATCGTGCCGATATTATAATCTTGTAACGGGTCTGTAGCTTCATGTAAACGTTTGACAAACTTACCGTTAGCATCCATAACATCTATATTTCTCGCCACATCTGTGCTTGAATAAGAATCGATGAAATATTTTCCAGAAGCGCTTGGTGTAACGCCGTGGGTTCCGTGTTCTTTAGAAATCTTGACTTTTTTGCCGCTCTTAATATTTTGTTTGTAAAAATGACGTTCCAAAGGGCTCACCTCTGTTGAAGTGTAGTAGATGTTACCGTTTTTGTCGAAGCCTTCGAAAGCTGTGATAACGAATTCGCCTTTTGTTATTTGTTTAGCTTCTTTTGTCTTGATATTATGTTTCCAGATATGATAGAAGCCGTCACGTTGAGCGAGCCACAAAAATTCATTGCCGTTGTTTGGCAAGAAATGAGCAGGTCCGACCGGCTCTACATATTGTTCGTCTCTGTCTTCAAAGACTGTCTGGATATATTCGCCGTTCAAAGCGTTATATTCGTTGAATTGAAGATGATTTTGACCGCGATTCAAGACACCGATATAAACTCTTTCGTTATCTGGATTCCATGTAATAGATGTAAGATATTGATCAGCAGGCTCTCCAGTTTTAACGATTAAATCCTCACCAGAAATCACATCATAAACGTGCAATTTCACTTCATGGCTTTTCATACCAGCCATCGGATATTTTATAGGTTTTGCAGTGGCGACGCGTTCTGTGATGTCAACGAGAGGATAATCTGTCACCATGCTTTCGTCCATGTTGTAATAAGCAAGTTTATTTCCGTCAGGCGACCAGAAGATACCGCCGTTGATAGCGAATTCGTTACGATGAACCGACTGACCAGCAACGACATTAGCAGGGTTGTCTGTGACTTGAACCTGTCTGTCGCCATCAGCGAAGTATAAGTTATTGTCGATAGTATAAGCCACTTTCAAAGAAGGAGTCACGATTGTGTGGTTTTCGGCGTTTGAAGGCACAGAAGTTATTTTCTTGACACTCTTGGTTTTCACATCGATGAGGTTAAGGTCGAGGCAGTTATTTTCTTTGTTGAAGCTGTAATAATAAGCCTGTTGAGCGTCGAGCCATGTGAGATTAGGTAAACGAGTGAGGCTGTCCATTCCAGCTGCATTCAAGTAAGAATTTACTTGGTCTAATGACAGGAGTTCCTTGGCATTTTTAGAGTTAACATCTTGAGCCATAAGGCTGTTACCTTCTGTAAAGATGTATTTGTCAGTATTCGGCAACCATTTCACATTTTTGCCCACTGGATAAATGCTGCGATTTTGATAAGCAGCGTCGTTTGGAGTAAGCATCTTCTTCTCTTGAGCGAAGACAGAACTTACGAATAAACAAATCAAAGCGATTAATAATGATGTTCTTTTCATAAATATAATTTTAAATTTTCAAATTTCGATTTATTAGACGCCACAGGAGTGTCGTCTCTACATTGACATAAACAACTCCCAGGCCTCGTCACTAATTCCCAATTCCACAATTATGCACAGCATCCGCAAATTCTTGCAGTCTCTCAATATCTTTTTCGAGGGCGTTTCCAACCACGACGATGTCGGCGCCAGCCTTAGCTGCAACAGCTGCTTTTTCAGGAGTATTGATGCCTCCACCAACGATAAGCGGAACATCGACAGTCTGTTTTACCTTGTAAATCATCTCTTTAGAAACAGGATTCACCGCACCGGAACCAGCGTCCATATAAATGAGTTTCAGTCCCAGCATCTCGCCGGCGAGAGCCGTACACATCGCGATGTCGTCTTTGTCGTGAGGTATCGGAGTGGTATTGCTCATGTAAGAAACCGAAGTCGGGCAACCGCCGTCAACCAACATATAACCAGTCGGAATTATCTCATTACCATAAAGTTTGAGATACGGAGCTGCTATGACATGGCGGCCGATAAGCATCTCTGAATTACGCCCTGAAATAAGCGACAACAACAAAAATCCGTCACACCACTTACTGATTTGCAAAGAGTTACCAGGAAATATCAGCACCGGAATTTCACAATGCTTCTTGATTAATTTTATACAATTGTCCAAACTGTCCGTCGTAAGAAGACTGCCGCCGACAAAGAAAAAATCGACACCAACTTTTTTGGATTTCTCCACAATGTCAATTATTTGTTCGTCACTAGGCTTGTCAGGATCAATAAGA
This sequence comes from Bacteroidales bacterium, assembly GCA_045615285.1. Classification (GTDB taxonomy): domain Bacteria; phylum Bacteroidota; class Bacteroidia; order Bacteroidales; family F082; genus Limimorpha. The sequence goes on along the minus strand of JAZLEO010000015.1, from coordinate 4,829 downwards.
ACAACGAATTTCTTTTTGGAAGTATCTGATAATCTGTTATATATACTCATTACATTCTATAAATAAAATCCTTACGAAGATAGGATTTTTTTCTTTATGAAAGCCAATATTTTTTTTAATTTTGCAATAGTTTTGGTTTAAAAACCTAGTTTTTTTATTTTCAACTTTCAACTTAATATGTCCGGCATCTATATTCATATTCCTTTCTGCAAAAGCAAATGTGCTTATTGCAATTTCTTTTCCCTCGTCTCAGAGAAGAAAATCAATGAATATATCGATGCTCTAAAAAAAGAGATGCACCTTCGTAATCAATATCTTAACGGCGAAAAAATTGAGACGATTTATTTCGGAGGAGGAACGCCTTCCCTTTTACCAACGAGATATATTAACGAAATAATCGAAATTGTTAATAAAAATTTTGAACTGACAACGAATCCGGAAATCACTTTAGAAGCCAATCCCGACACTATCGACAGAGAGCGTCTTTTTGATTTGAAAGCCATGGGAATCAACAGGATAAGCGTCGGAATCCAAAGTTTCCATAACGACGACCTGAAATATCTTGGAAGAAAGCACGACTCCAAACATGCGATGCAAATCATCGACGACCTAAAACACGTTGATTTCGACAAACTTACGCTCGATTTGATTTACGGAATCCCGACTCTGACAGAAGAGAAATGGAACAAAAACCTCGACATTTTCTTTTCGACAGGAATCTCGCATCTCTCAGCTTACGCTCTCACCGTAGAACAAAAGACAATCTTAGGCCAGAAGATAGAAAAAGGTGAATTACAGAATGTTAGCGAAGAAGAAACAATACATCATTACGAGATTTTAACAGAAAGAGCAAAAGAAAACGGCTTTGAACATTACGAAATCTCTAACTTCGCAAAACCGAACTGTCGTTCGCGACATAACAGCATCTACTGGAAAGACGAAAAATACCTCGGACTCGGACCGTCGGCTCATTCATACGACGGAAAATCGCGGCAATGGAACGTCGCAAATCTCACGAAATATATTCAGTTGGTTGGGGACGCAGAGTCGCAGAGTCACAAAGTCGCAGAGTCATATTTTGAGAAAGAAATTCTTACTAAAGAAGATAAATTCAACGAATATGTTATGACAAGTCTCAGAACATCATGGGGTTGTGACATTAGGAAAATGGAGACAGATTATGGAATTGGATATTCGGAACATTTCCTGAAAAACGTTAAAAAATATTTGGATTCTGGGATAATGTTAAAAAAAGATAACAATTTCATACTTACCGACAAAGGGATGCTCTTCGCCGACGGAATAGCAGCAGAATTGTTTGTTTGAACTTTAGAATTTTAGAACTCTAGAACTTTAGAAAAAGAAAACCTTTGCATTCCTTTGCGTCTTTGCGAGAGATTCTGCTCTTCATTCTACATTATTCATTGTTCTTTGTCAATTCTACATTAATTTCAACTTTACGTAAAACATTACGCTTTTTTTCTTAACTTTACAAACGAGAAAAAGTAAAGTTACACTAATTCTAACTTATTGGCTATGAGTAAATTCCGCAAAATTATAACCATATTTTTATTGGTTATAGCAGTCGTTGTGGCTACGTTTGAATTTTACCGGACCATCAGCTACGCTTTTACGGCCGTGCAAAAACAGGTTTATTCTGGTTATCTATGGATGGCTGTCGGCTTCGTTATTTACGTCATTTTTCATAAATTTTTGTTCAGGAAGAACATCGGCATCATGCAGACCATGTCGCACGAAGGCGCTCACATGCTAGTAGGAGCTCTTTTTCTGAGAAGGAAAATCTACCAGTTCAACGCCAAATCCGACGACTCTCTTTCATACGGCGACAATACACTCGGCTTCGTAAGCAGCTCAAGAAAAGGCGATTACATAAGCATCATGTCAACATTAGCTCCTTATATGCTGCCTTATCTGACATTTCTTCTGCTGCTATTCCGCCTAATGATTAAAAACGAATGTCTCCCAATCATCGACGTAATCATCGGTTTCACTCTGATGTTCTACTTCTTCTGCTGGAAAAAAGACACACGCCGCGACCAAAGCGACATACAACTCTGCGGAGTTTTTCTCTCTTATCTCTACATCATAACATTTCTGCTTTTTAATATGTCACTCATAATCTATTCCGTAAGTGGCGGAGTATCAGACCCAATGAATATTTTTGGCGCTATCGGACATTATTTCACCCAGACTTGGAACGACATAATGATGACAGTTGATTTAATTAGAAATTAGAAAGAGGAATTGAAAATTAGTTCAATAGCCTTAGCTCAAAAGCTTTAGTTTTTAAAAAATATTAACCTAAAATAAATAAAAATGAAAATTAGAAATTTAGTAATGATTTTGACTTTAGGCGCTGCGACAATCAGTTGCGCCGGAACTAAAGAAATGACTGAAACAAAACCTGTGGAACAAGAAAACAAAACTAACTATGCTGATCTTACAAAACAATATGCGAAGGTTCAGCTGACTTCCGACATCTCTCATTTATCAGACAATGAGAAACAAATGCTTGATTATCTCTATGAAATCGGTAATATCATGGATGATATTTTCTGGACACAACAGCTGGGCGGCGACAAAGAAGCTTTCCTGAATTCTATCGAAGATAAAGACGCTCGTCTCTTCGCTGAAATCAACTATGGTCCTTGGAATCACTTTGAAAATCTCGCTCCATTCCTCCCAGAATACGGCGAAATGCCAGCAGGCGCAGGCTTCTATCCAGCCGACATGACAAAAGAAGAATTCGAAGCTTGGGAAAACCCTGACAAAACAAGCCTCTACACTTTAGTAAAACGCGACGAAAACGGTAAGTTACAAACAGTTTGGTATCACGAAGCTTACGCAGAACAAATCAATAAAGTCGCTGAATTATTGAACAAAGCCGCTGACCTCGCTGGCGATGAAGAATTCGCTAACTACTTACGCCTCAGAGCTAAAGCCGTCTTGACAGACGATTATTTCGAAAGCGACATGGCTTGGATGGATGTCCGCAACAACAATGTCGATTTCGTCGTCGGACCAATCGAAAACTACGTTGACGCTCTTTATGGTTACAAAGCTGCTCACGAAGCCTTTATCTTAATCAAAGACCAAGAATGGAGCAAACAACTCGCTCATTATGCAGAACTTCTTCCTATTCTCCAAACACAACTTCCTGTAGCAGAAGAATATAAACAAGAAAAACCAGGCGCCGACGCCGACCTCGCTGTCTATGACGCTGTATTCTACGGCGGCGACTGCAACATGGCTGGCAAGACAATCGCTATCAACTTGCCTAACGACGAACAAGTTCAACTTCAAAAAGGAACTCGTAAGTTGCAACTTAAAAACGCCATGAAAGCTAAGTTCGACCATATCCTCGCTCCTATCGCTGACGTACTTATGACTCCTGAGTCACGCAAGAACGTTAAATTCGACGCTTTCTTCGCTAACGTCATGTTCCACGAAGTGGCTCACGGCATGGGCATCAAAAACACTCTAGATGGTCAAGGTACAGTACGTCACGCCCTTAAAGAACAATATTCAGCTATCGAAGAAGCTAAGGCTGACATCCTCGGACTTTATTTAGTCACAAAACTCGCTGAAATGGGTGAATATACAAACTCAACATTGGAAGAAAACTACACCACTTTCATGGCTGGCATCTTCCGTTCAGTACGTTTCGGCGCATCAAGTGCTCATGGTAAAGCCAATATGTTAACTTTCAACTTCCTTGAAAAAGAAGGCGCTTTCACTCGCAACGAAGAAGGCTTATATGCAATCAACTTTGAAAACATGAAAGTGGCAGTCGCTAAACTCGGAGGCGAAATCCTTAAAGCTCAAGGCGATGGCAATTACGAATTCGTAAAAGAATGGATCGCTACTGACGGCGTCATCAAACCTACTTTGCAAGCTGACCTCGACAAGGTTAACGGCATGGGAATCCCAAAAGACATCTATTACGAAATGTCACCAGAACTCCTCATCGGAAGATGAAAGCCGTGAGCTATGAGTTATGAGCCGTGAGCATATGTGTGCTCAAAGCTCATGGCTCAAAGCTCAATGCATAAAAATAAATTTCTCAACAATTTAATAAATATCAAAAAAAATGAAAAAAACTTTCTTATTTGTAGCCCTCGCTATTTTCTCATTGGTGGGCAAAGCCGACGAAGGTATGTGGTTACCAATGTTCGTCGAACGTTTGAATTATGTTGACATGGAAAAGATGGGCCTTCAACTCACACCTGAAGAACTCTACAGCATCAACAACAGCAGCTTGAAAGACGCTATCGTCGGTCTTTCAGAAGGCGCAACACCACGCGGCTTCTTCTGCACAGGCGAAATCGTTTCTCAAAACAGCCTTATGTTCACCAACCACCACTGTGGTTACAACTCAATCCAAAAACTCTCAACTGTTGAACACGATTATTTAACAGACGGTTTTTGGGCAAAAAGCTTCGAAGAAGAACTTCCTGCTGAAGGCATCTCAGCTTCTTTCCTGGTACGCATGGAAGACGTTACAGAACAAATCTTCTCTGTTATTACTGAAGAAATGACATGGGCTGAACGTAACCAAGCTATCGCTGCTAAAGCTAAAGAATTAGAGGCAGCAGCTTCAGAAGATGGCAAATACAACCCTATAATCAAAGGTTTCTTCGAAGGTAACGAATATTATATGTTCGTTTATCAAGTATATACAGACGTTCGTCTCGTAGGTACTCCTCCTTCATCAATCGGTAAGTTCGGTGGCGACACTGACAACTGGATGTGGCCTCGTCACACTGGCGACTTCTCAATCTTCCGCGTTTACGCTGACGCTGAAGGTA